>NZ_JBNYXS010000008.1:0-216162 GCF_051380775.1 Janthinobacterium pasteuri
CTTCGACAGAACCGTTGCGATTGCAGCGGTCAGCGTGGTTTTACCGTGGTCGACGTGGCCGATGGTGCCGACGTTGACGTGCGGCTTGGTCCGTTCGAATTTACCTTTTGCCATTTTGAACTCCTAATGATTTGATTAGATTGCTCAGGCACACGCCCGACGGTCTGGTTTGAATTGCTTCTGTGCTGCCTGCTGCGAATTCTGGTGCCCTTGACGTGGATCGAACACGTGGCCTCTCCCTTACCAAGGGAGTGCTCTACCACTGAGCTACAAGGGCTGTAATTTGTTGCATGCGATGCATCAAGCATCTGAACGGAAACTGGAGCGGGTGAAGGGAATCGAACCCTCGTCGTAAGCTTGGAAGGCTTCTGCTCTACCATTGAGCTA
Source organism: Janthinobacterium pasteuri (assembly GCF_051380775.1). Taxonomy (NCBI): domain Bacteria; kingdom Pseudomonadati; phylum Pseudomonadota; class Betaproteobacteria; order Burkholderiales; family Oxalobacteraceae; genus Janthinobacterium; species Janthinobacterium pasteuri. Next base: position 388 of record NZ_JBNYXS010000008.1, read on the forward strand.
CACCCGCGAGGTATCGTTCACTTTATCTTCACTTACTTGCTACTACCCAGTTTTCCTTGCAAAAACTTGGTGGAGGGGGCTGGATTCGAACCAGCGTACTCATAGAGAACAGATTTACAGTCTGTCGCCTTTAACCACTCGGCCACCCCTCCGCGGGAACCGCAGAGTATGAAGCATCTACTCACAACTGTCAACCTTATTTACTGATGCCTGACTGCTGCATTTGCGTATAAAGAAGAAGTTGGCTGCTTCGGGGCGTGATTATAAGCTCCCGATTTGAGAATGTGCAAGGGTTGGCGCGAAAAAGTCGACTTTTTTTCGCATTTTTTTATTCCCCCTGGCTACAAGCCGCATTTTCCCGTCATTCGTCCCGCTTTTTGCCTGTTTACCTTGTGTCAGGCGGATGCATCCAGGAGTTGCCTAGAGGCTTATATTTGCGCAACAACTGCTGATGCAGGCCCGATAGCACGGGCAATTTGGGGTTGCGCGGGTCCAGGCGGCGCACACCGGCAATAAAAGTCAGCGCCTGCTGCCCCATGCGTTCATCCCACCCTTCGTGTTCCAGGCATTTCAGTACCGCCACGGCCGCATTGAACATCACTTGCGGATTGTCGGGCAGGCGCGTGACGGCTTCGCCCATCAGATCGACGGCACCGCGGAAATCGCCTTCTCCCGCCTTGGCGGCGCCCGCCGCCACCATATCGGCCACTTCCTGGCGGCTTTGCCGCGCCAGTGCCTTGGCCAACTCCTCGCGCCCCGCCTGTTCGAACACGGCCATGGCGCGCGCCATGGCCGCGCTGTCGGGCGCATTGCGCATGACTTCGCGCATCACCTCGGCAGCACCGTCTTCGCGCCCATGCGCCAGGCAATGGCGCGCCAGTTCCGTCTTGAGCATGTTCGATCCACCCACGCTGTGGCGGTTGGCGGCCAGGGCGGCGTCGAGCGACTGCTGCAGCCGCTCCTCGTTGCCCGTATGTGCATGCAGCATGGCGCTGCACAGGGCGCTGCACAATTGCGTATTCTTTTGCCCGCCCATCGACTTGTCGAGGTCGCGGATCACGGCACCCACCTGCAAGGGGTCGCCCTTGCGCACCAGGGTCTGCACCAGGCGCACATGGTCTTCCGGGTCGCGGAATTCCGAATACTTGGCCTTGCTGACCACCAGCTTCAGGGCTTTTTCCGCCATCTCGATATCGTCGGCCGCCAGGGCCGCCTCGCCCAGCCGGCGCAAGCGGCGCACGGCATGCGGCGACAGGGCCACCGCCTCGCTCAGGGCTGCCTGCGCCAGTTCCGGCTTGCCTTGCGCCAAGTGCGTGCGCGCCAGCCAGTCATAGGCATCGAGAAAACGCTTGTTGTTTTCCAGCAACCCCTCCAGCGTACCCTGCGCCGCTTCGTAGTCGCCCAGCAGGAACTGTGTCTTGGCCTGCCCCAGACGCGCCCAGCCGATGGCCTTGGCGTCGTACAGGGCGGCATAAATCGGCTCCGCGTCGGCTGCCTCGCCCAGCAGCAAATGCAATTCCGCGCGCAGGCGCAGGAAATCAGTCGCGTAGCGCGGATACAGGCTGGCGCCCTCGGCGCAGGCGGCGATCGCCGCGCGCTCGTTGCCCACGTCGATCAGTTCATACACGGGCACGAAGGCATTGCGCTTGTCCAGCGCGCGGCCGATGCGCTCGAGCATGTTGTCAGCGGTGAATGGTTTGAGGATGTAATCGGTGGGCAACAGCTCGACAGCGCTGACCACCTTGGCGAAGCTGCCCTCGCCCGTGACCATGAAAAACATGGTCGATGCGTGCATTAATTTGTGGTGGCGCAAGTCTTCCAGCATCTGCTGGCCATCCTGACCGCCGTCGAGATCGTATTCGCACAAAATCAAATCATACGATTTGCTGCCCAGCATGCGGATCGCCTGGCCAGAGCTGGCCGCGTCATCGATCTTCGCCAGGCCGCACAGGTTGAGCATATTGTGCAGGCTGGCGCGCATGCCGGGATGCGGCTCGATGATCAATGCGCTAAGGCCCTTGAGTTCTTTCATGTCGTAATGTCCGAAAACTCTGCGGCGCGCCACACTGGTGCGTGGCGCCGGCCAGCATGAGGCAGCCGAGTATATGACGGCGCCGCGCGCAAGGGAATGGTGTCGTGCAGAAAAACGCCAGGGAAGCTGACCAGGAAGTGGCAACTCAAGCGGTGGCGCGCTCCGGATGCCACAGTTGCGGCTCGTGGTCGATCAAGTCCAGCAGCGCCGTCACCACTTCCGGATCGAACTGGCTGCCGCTGCGCTGTTCGATGTATTCGCGTACCTGCGGATACGGCCACGGCTCCTTGTAAGGCCGCTCGTGCAGCAGGGCATCGAAGACGTCGACCACGGCAACGATGCGCGCGGCCATGGGAATAGTGCGCCCCTTCAGGCCGTCCGGATAGCCGGCGCCGTCGAAATGCTCGTGGTGGCCGCCGGCGATCTGCGCGCCATACTTGAGGTAGCTGGCACCGTCGACCATATTGGCGGCCCGCTCGAGAATGCTGCGCCCGACACTGGCATGCAGCTGCATCTGCACCCGCTCCTCGTCGGTATGCTTGCCCGGCTTGAGCAGCACGGCATCCGGCGTGGCCACCTTGCCCACATCGTGCAAGATGCTGGCCAGGCCGATCATGTCGAGCAGCTGCGGCGTGAGCTCGTCGGCATACACGCCGCGCTGCTGCATGCGGCGGGCGATGGCGTCGGACAATTGCTGCACCCGCCGCACATGGCCGCCCGTGTCGCTGTCGCGGAACTCGGCCAGGTCGGCCAGCGCCACCACGGTCGCTTCCTGCGCCTTGCGCAGCTGGCCGAACATGTACAGGTTGTCGAAAGCGGCGGCGATGCGCTGGCAAAACACTTCCAGCAAGTCGCGCTGGATTTGCGCCAGCGGCCACGGCGGCGTGACGGAAATGGCCAGCTCTCGGTTGCCTTCCGTGTGAATGAACAGCACATTGGCCGGATGCTCGAACTGGCTGCGCTTTTCCGCAAACGCCTTGGCGATGGTGGGGGTGAGTGCATGGTCGGCCGGCAGGGCTTCAGACTCGGCCAGCATGGCATAGCTGCCCGTGGCGGCGACCACCTCGGGCCGCCCGGCGCCGCCCTGCATCAGGCACAGCACGCCGTCGGCACCCACATCGAGTATGGCGCTGACCTGGTTGAGCACGCCGGAAGCGAATTCGCGCAGCGAATGAATCTGGTACAGATTGGTGGCGCCGGCGAGGATCTTGCCCAAGCCGATGCGGCTGCGCTCGAGCATCATCAGGCTCTCGTAAGCGCGCAGGGCCGAGATGACGGTGGTAAACAGCTTTTGCGTCGTCAGTTCCGTCTTGGCCTTGTAATCGTTGATGTCGTATTCGATGATGACGCGCTGCTCGGGCGCCTGGCCCGGCTGGCCCGTGCGCAGCACGACGCGCACGATGGAGTTGTTCAGGTCGGCGCGGATGCGCTTGGCAAGGATCAGGCCGGCGTCATCCGTTTCCATCACCACGTCGAGCAGCACCAGCGCGATATCGGGCGTGTCGCGCAGGATCTCATACGCTTCGCGGCCGCTGTAGGCAGAGAACAGTTCCAGTTCGCGTCCCTTGAAACTGACATTGCGCAGCGCCAGCCGCGTGACCGCATGCACATCCACATCATCATCGACGATCAAGACACGCCACAGGCGCTGGTCGGGCGCGGCCAGCCCGGCAGGACTGGCCACCGGCTCATCCTCGTCGAGCAGCCAGTTATCATCTGCATCGGCTTTGAGGTCGGTCATGAATACTCCTAATGGATAAGTTCGATGTGGACGCTGCGTTGAGGCATATCAAGCATAATCAGATTAGATGCTGCTTACAACAGGATTCTTTGCACCCTCTTCGCCAACGGCCGGCGCGGGTGCCGATGCACCGCTGCGCGTAGTGCCCCCACAATTGTCCTGGCCCGGCGCGACTGCCTGGTAGCGCACTTCATACTTGCCTGCGCTGAGCTGCTCCACCAGCAGCTTGTCGTTAGCGAGGATGTACAGATAGCGCACGTTCGAGCGCCGCTCCGTGTCATACAGTTTGACGAACACGGGCGCGGTATTGTTGCTGTTGTCGATGCTGACGGCCAGCTCCTCGCCCTTGTTACCGATCGGGAATCCATCGACATAGCCGGAATGCACAGGCCAGGGTTCGCCATTCGGCGCCACCAGCGATGCGGACTCTGCCTTAGCTACGCCATCGCAGGCGGGCTGGATGGTTTTCAGACTCAGCTGGGAAACGGCCAGCACGCGGATCTCGGGCGTCTTCGCTTCCTGGGGTTCCGGTGCATACGGCTTGCCCACCGCCCAGCTATCGATGGCCACGGCCTCGCCTTTCGATGACGGCGGCGCGGCACTGGCCGTCGGCGCATGGGGCTTGGCGCCATCGCGGGCCAGCCCGCTCCAGGCCGATGCCAGCGCGGACGGCATGGGCTGGGAGGTATCGAGCATCAGCAAGGCGCCCAGCCAACCCAGCAACACACAGACGAGCAGGCTCAGCCACCAGCGCCAGTTGCGCCAGACGGGCTGCAGGCCGCGTCGCGGCTTGCCCTTTGCTGGCGGCACATCCTGCGCCCACGCGTGCTCTTGCGGCTGGGCATGGCCTTTCGCGCGGCCATCGCGGCTCTTGCCTTCTTCATGATGGGTGCTTTCCAGCCATTCGATTTCCCACTCTTCGGCGGCAATCCACTCGTCATGCTCGCGGCGCCGCTGCGGATCGGACAAAGTGCCATAGGCGCTGTTGAGGATCGCCATGATGCGGGCGGCTTTTTCGTCGCCGGGATTCTTGTCCGGGTGGTATTTCTGGCTGAGGGCTTTGTACGCGGCACGTATGACTTCCTGCGGCGCCAGGCGCGCCACCTTCAGGTTGTCATAGTGTGTATGTATCTTTCCCATCGTTTTATCTTGAAATCGGTGCGCGGCGACGGGTTCTTGCAGGATGGAACCGTGCTGTGTCGATCATCATAAACGATATGACAAGATAATAACCACCGGCGGACAGGAAATTGCAGGGCGAGACTGCCCTGCCTTGATATTGCAGCGCTTACAAGCGATGACTGCGGTCAGCGGACAACAGGGCTTCCGGCAACTCCACGCGGTGCCCCACCGCCAGCACCTTGAACAATTCCCCCATCTCGGCCGGCGATACCAGCTTTTGTACGGCGCTGGCCTGCGGCAGGTAGGTTTTGACCTGCTCAGGATCGGTGCGCAGCAGCAAGTCACCGATGCCAGCGCCCAGCAGGAAGGACGCCTGGTTCATGTACGCGAGCACATCGAGGCCGGCGTCCTGCGCCGCCACCGCCATGGCCGTGAAGTCGACGTGGGCCGTGATGTCCTGCAAGCCGGGCAGATAAAAGGGCTCCGCATGGGCGTGGTGGCGGTAATGGCACATCATGGTGCCCGTGGCGCGCAGGTCCAGGTAATATTCATGCGCGGGGAAGCCATAGTCGAACAGCACGGCCGCGCCACCCTTGCCATTGGTCAGCATGCGCGCCAGCGAGCGCATGAAGCCGCAGGCGACGCCGTGGATTTCGCTGACATAGCCAACCGGCAAGGCATCGGCGTCCGGCACCTGGGCGGCGATCTGCGCGGCGACGTCGGCACCGGCCAGGCGCTCGACAAAGACGAACTGGCCATCGGCGATGCTGACATCGAGCTCGCACCAGCCGGCGGGCGTCTTGCTGATCAGGTTGACGGGCATGGCGTCCAGCACTTCATTGCCGAACACGGCGCCTTCAAAAGCGTCGGGAAAGCCGTCGAACCACACCACTTGCGGGAAGGCGGCCAGCGCCAGCTCCTGGCGCGCGCGCAATTCGCCGGATAACTCGACGATCGCATACTGTTCTATAGGGATGCCGGCGCTGGCCGCTTCCGTCAGGATATCGAAGGCCAGCTTGCCCGTGCCGGCGCCGAATTCGAGGATGCGCGGGGCCGTTTGCGCCATAATAGCGGCTGCCACATGGGCCAGGGTGGCGCCGAACAGGGGAGAAATCTCTGGCGCGGTTGTAAAATCGCCATCTTTGCCCAGCTTGGCGGCGCCGCCGCTGTAATAGCCGAGGTCAGGCGCATACAGCGCCAGTTCCATGAAGCGGACAAAGGGAATGGCGCCGTCATTGCGCGCGATTTCGGCGGCAATCTGGTGCTGCAAGGCATGGGACGCGGCCAGCGCGTCGCTATCGGGTGCGGGAAGAGACATTCCCGCATTGTAGCGAATTGGCGGGCCACGGCGCCAGTAGCAGCCATGGCGGCCGAGGCGGCCATGCGCACTTCACTCACAAGCACAGTAAAAATAAAGACATGACTCCAGCATCGACATTGCCACACAGCACACCCCGGGTCGCCCTCGTCACGGGCGCGGCGCGGCGCATCGGCCGCGCCATTGCGCTGGGCCTGGCGCGCGACGGCTGGGATATCGCCGTGCATTACCGCGACTCGCGCGATGAAGCACTCAGCCTGGTAGCGGAAATCACCGCGCTGGGCCGCCGCGCGCAAGCGTTCCCCTGCGACCTGGCGCAGGAAGGCGCCGTGCGCCAGCTGTTGCCACAGGCACAGGCGGCGCTGGGGCCAGTTACTTGCGTGGTCAACAACGCATCGTTGTTTGAATACGACAATGCGGGCGATTTTTCCGTCGCCGCGCTCGACGCCCACATGCACGCCAACCTGGCCGCCCCCATCCTGCTGGCGCAAGCGCTGTACCAGGCCACCCCAAGCGGCGGGCAAGCCGTGGTCATCAACTTGCTGGATCAAAAACTGTACAATCTCAATCCTGATTTTTTGTCGTACACCCTGTCCAAGGCGGCGCTGCTGTCGGCGACCACCATGCTGGCCCAGGCGCTGGCGCCTAAAGTGCGCGTGGTGGGCATTGCCCCCGGCATCACCATGGTCTCGGGCGAGCAAACGCAAGCGAACTTTGCCAAGGCGCATGAAAACACGCCGCTGGGCCGCTCCAGTACGCCCGAGGATGTGGCCGACAGCGTCTGTTACGTGGCCGGTGCGCGCGCGCTGACGGGCACTACCCTGCTGGTCGATGGCGGCCAGCATTTGATCGGCTTGCCGCGCGATGTCATGTTTTTGACCAAATAATCAGCAGCCCTACCAAACAACCAGCATTCCAGCATCCCCTAAAAGGTAAAACTATGTCGTCCGCCCTGTCCCACCCTCGCCTGGCCGATTGCCGCCGCCTGTTCCTGCGCAATTACGAAATCCTCATCAACATCGGCGTCTACGACTTCGAGAAAAAGGGCGAGCAGCGCGTCCTCATCAACGTCGACCTGTACATTCCCCTGGCCCTGTCGACGCCGAAGGATGACCAGCTGGAAGAAGTGGTCGATTACGACTTCATGCGCGAAACCATCGCCAAACGCATGGCACAAGGCCATGTACAGCTGCAGGAAAGCCTGGTCGACGACGTGCTGGCATCCATGCTGGCGCACCCCCACGTGCGCGCCGCCCGCGTGTCGAGCATGAAACCGGACGTGTATCCCGACTGCGAAGGCGTGGGCGTGGAAGTATTCAAGATCAAGGATGAAGCATGAACAACATGAGCAATACCGCAGTGATGGAAACGACGACAACGGCCGTGGAATTCCCGGCCAACGTGGAAGCGCAGAAACTGGCGCGCAAGAAGGCGGAAAAGATCGCCCTGGAAAACAACAAGCTGCACAAGCGCCTGTGCCGCCTGGTGGGGCAAGCCATCGGCGATTTCAATATGATCGAAGACGGCGACAAGGTGATGGTGTGCCTGTCGGGCGGCAAGGATAGCTATGCGCTGCTGGACATCCTGATGACCTTGCGCGAACGCGCGCCGATTCACTTCGATATCGTCGCCGTCAACCTGGACCAGAAACAGCCGAACTTCCCACCGGAAATCCTGCCAGCCTACCTGACGGAACTGGGCGTGGCCTTCCACATCGAAAACCAGGATACCTACAGCATCGTCAAGCGCCTGATCCCGGAAGGCAAGACCACCTGCTCGCTGTGCTCGCGCCTGCGCCGCGGCATCCTGTACCGCGTGGCCGACGAGCTGGGGGCCAACAAGATTGCCCTGGGCCACCACCGCGATGACATCCTGGAAACTTTCTTCCTGAATATGTTCTTCGGCGGCAAACTGAAGGGCATGCCAGCCAAGCTGCAGTCGGACGACGGCAAGCACATCGTCATCCGCCCGATGGCGTATGTGAAGGAAGAAGATACGCAGCGCTATGCCGAAGTCAAGGGCTTCCCCATCATTCCATGCGACCTGTGCGGCTCGCAGGAAAACCTGCAGCGCAAGCAGATCAAGGGCCTGATGCGCGAATGGGACAAGAAATTCCCCGGCCGCGTGGAAAGCATCTTCTCTTCGCTGTCGAACGTGGCGCCGTCGCACCTGATGGACCCGAAACTGTTCGGCTTCAAGGATTTGAAGGCGGACGGCATGGCCAACCCCATGGGCGACATCGCCTTTGACGAAGAACCGTGCTCGACGCCGACGACGTTTGGCACCATCCCGCTGCAGCAAGGCTGACCTTGAGGCACGGCGCCATCATGGCGATGGCGCCATCGTCTGTCTTCATTTAAAACTCTTCCCAGTCGTCGCCGGCCAGCGCTTTCACGGGAGCTGACGGCTTCGCCTTGACGGCAATGCTGCGCGCTGCAACACGCGGCGTCGGCGCAGGGCGCGCGACTGCCGGCTGTGGCGCCGGGCGGCGCAGCAAACCTGGCTGTTCGCGCAGCTTGAATACGCTGACCACTTGCGCCAGGCCGTGCGCCTGCTCTTGCAGCGAACCGGCCGCTGCGGCCGCCTCTTCCACCAGCGCCGCATTTTGCTGCGTCACCTGGTCCATCTGCGTGATGGCCTGGTTGACTTGCTCGATGCCGTGCGTCTGCTCCTGGCTGGCACTGGAAATCTCGCCGATGATGTCGGTCACACGCTTGACGCTGGAAACCACTTCATCCATCGTCGCGCCAGCCTGGTCAACCAGCTTGGCACCCACGCCCACCTTGCTGACCGAATCGTCGATCAAGCCCTTGATTTCCTTGGCCGCCTGGCTTGACCTCTGCGCCAGGTTGCGCACTTCGGACGCCACCACGGCAAAACCGCGCCCTTGCTCGCCGGCCCGCGCCGCTTCCACTGCCGCATTGAGCGCCAGGATATTGGTCTGGAAGGCAATGCCGTCGATCACGCTGATGATGTCGACGATCTTGCGCGACGATTCGTTGATCGAGCCCATGGTCGCCACCACTTCGGCCACCACCGAGCCGCCGCGGCTGGCGATGCCGGCCGCCGTGATCGCCAACTGGTTGGCCTGGCGCGCATTGTCGGCATTCTGCTTGACGGTGCTGGTCAGTTCTTCCATCGACGAGGCCGTTTCTTCCAGCGAACCGGCCTGCTGTTCCGTGCGCGATGACAGGTCCAGGTTGCCAGCGGCGATTTCCGACGATGCCGTGGCGATGCTGTCCGTGCCGCTGCGCACCTGGCTGACGATGCTGACCAGGTTGTTGTTCATATTGCCCAGGGCCGTGAGCAGCGCCCCCATCTCATCCTTCGCCGTCGTGGCGACGGTCTGCGTCAGGTCGCCGGCGGCCACCGTTTCGGCCAGCGCCAGCGCCTGGCGCAGCGGACGCGTGATGCCCGTCGTCAGCAGCCACGAGCACAACACGCCGAACGCTACCGCGAACAGGGTCAGCAGGCTGATGACGGTGGTGTCATGCACGGCGGAGGCATCGATCTGCTTGGCCGTCGCATCGATGCTTTCCCGCTGCAAGGTCACCAGTTCCTGCAGCAGATCCTGGTAAACCTGGGCGGCCGGGGTAAACGCGGTGTCGAGGATTTTCGCCGCACCTTCCACGTCGCCATCGGCCTTGGCCTTGACGGCGCCATCGCGCGAAGCGCTGTACACCTTGCGCTGCTCAAGGATCTTGGCGAACAGGGCTTTTTCCTTCTCGCCCGCGACCAGCGGCTCGATCTGCTTGAGCAATTCGGCCGCTTTCTTCACCGAGGCGGCCGAGTCTTCCTTGAAATATGGCCCCAGCGCCGGGTCGCTGCTCTTGACGATAGCGGCCGTGCGGCGGATCGAGGCAAAGTTCAAGCCATACCAGTCGGTAATCAGGCGTTCCTTGGTCAGCGGTTCGGCCATCATGGCGCGCGTGGACGTCGCCACCTCATTCAGGCGCCACACGCCCACAGTAGCGATCAGAACGGTCATTGCCAGGATCAGGACAAAGCCGATACTCAGGCGCTTGCCGATTTTGATATTTGCGATAAAGCCCATGGTGTATTTTCTCTAAAATAATGCGTTGAAGATATTTCTAATTCCTTACGGAATTATTTATATTGCAGATTATACATTGTTGAAATATATGTAGCTGGTTTATTGATTTTGAGAAATGTTTCTGTTAATTTAAAAGTCTCCTCGGCAACTACAGGCGCGCGGCACATCTCCACACGTCTGCTACTCAAAGAAATCTATGAAATTTTCCGCCTCACCAATGACCAGCATCACCCTCGCCGCCACCCTCGCCTGTGCCGGTAGCGCCCACGGCGCAGCCCTGCCGCCGGCCATCGCAGCGCAACTGCATGCCAACTATCCCGCCGTGGAAAGCCTGTACCTGGACTTGCACCGCCACCCGGAACTGGCGTTCCAGGAAGTTCAAACGGCAAAAAAACTGGCCGAGAAAGTCAAGGCGCTCGGCTTTGACGTGACCACCGGCGTAGGCGGCACGGGCGTCGTCGCCATCTTGCGCAACGGCCCCGGCCCCGTCGTCATGCTGCGCACCGAAATCGATGCCCTGCCCGTGCTGGAAAAAACCGGCCTGCCGTTTGCCAGCAGCGCCGTGACGAAAAACGCGGCCGGCGAAAGCGTGCCAGTGATGCATGCCTGCGGCCACGACGTGCACATGTCGGCCTGGTATGGCAGCGCCAAGCTGATGGCAGACAACCGTCAGCAATGGAGCGGCACGCTGATGCTGGTCGGCCAGCCGGCAGAGGAACCGCTGCTGGGCGCGGCCGCCATGCTGAAGGACGGCTTGTTTACGCGCTTCCCGAAACCGGACTACGCGCTATCCTTCCACGACGAAGCCACGCTGCCATCGGGCACCGTCGGCTACCATGCCGGCTACTTCCGCGCCGCCGCCGACACCATCAGCATCACCGTGTATGGCCAGGGTGGCCACGGCGCTGCACCGCACGACACGCGCGACCCCGTCGTGATGGCCGCGCGCATCGTGCTGGCACTGCAAACTCTGGTCTCGCGCGAAAACAATCCGATGGACCCCGTCGTCATCACCGTGGGCAGCATCCATGGCGGCACCCAGGCCAACATCGTGCCCGACCAGGTCACCATGCAGCTGACAGTGCGCACCTTCAAGGATGCCGTGCGCAAGCGCGTGCTGGCCAGCATCGCGCGCGAAGTCAAGGGCGAGGCGTTTGCCGCTGGTGCGCCGAAAGAGCCGCTGGTGGAGATTCGTCCCGGCACGGACGCCGTCTACAACGACCCGGACCTGACCCTGCGCATGGTGTCTACCTTGCAAAAATCGCTGGGCGCGGCCAACGTGACGGAAATGCCGGCCAAGATGACGTCGGAAGACTTCGCCAACTACGGCCAGGCCGGCGTGAAAGCGGTGCTGCTGCATATCGGCGCGGTGGAGCCGGCCAAGCTGGCCGCCGCCAAGGCCAGCGGCAAACCGCTGGCCGGCCCGCACTCGCCGCAATGGGCGCCCGAGTACCAGCCGACCATCAAGGCGGCGATCACGGCGGAAACGTCGATCCTGCTCGACTTGCTGGGCAAGAAACAGTAAGCAGGCAGCTGTATCCGGGGGAGCTTTCTCTCCCGGTTCGTCTCCCATTCCCGTCGGTTTGTTCGGATGGCCACTTGCTGTAAATGCCAGCTATTTGGCCGCAAAACAATTCTGAACGGCACACCGTATTGGCCGGTCTGCCAAGGGGCATAGGTCCGTTGACCTGCCGCATGCCCGACAGGTGATCATCATCGCAGGTGCACTTTCTGCAATTTTCTTCCATCAGAACCATTTCCGCTCCTTCTGTTTGATCTACTTGCATGAGCCACCTCATGCTTGATGATAAAACGACGATGGCATCCCATTACACAGGCCACTGAACCTTGCAAGAACGACATCATGGATCAGATCGAGGCAATCGAAGCGAAGCGGGGGAAGTGATGCTGGAGTCAGACCGGCAACAACGTTAGCTCAGAGCTCGGAGTTAACTCAACCGGGGGGCTGACCCCGGAGTTTCCGCTTCCGCCGCTGCAAACGCCGCCGCATCGCTCTCGAACATGTCTTCCAGCTCCTCGCGCGCCTGGCGCGTGAGCGACATGACTTTTTGCTGGTCCTGGAAATGCGGCGCCACTTCCAGCAGGGTTTTGAGGTTATGCCGGCCAAAGATGCCGGCCGCGTGCTGCGCCCGCTCCGCGCTGAAGCCCACCTGCTGCAAGGTCTGCTCGCCCAGCAGCAGCGCCGCGGCAAAGGTCTCGCGCTCGATCAGGGTCACGCCGCGCTTCATCAATTCATAGTAATGCGTGACGTTGCGTGCGCGTGCCAGGATCGTCAGTTCGGGCAGGCGCAGGCGCACGGCGTCGACCAGGGCCAGGCTGTCGTCCACATTGTCGATGGCGATCACCAGCGCCTTCGCCTTTTCGATGCCGGCCGCCACCAGCAGATCGACGCGCGTGGCGTCGCCATAAAACACCTTGAAGCCGAACTTGCGCAACAGCTCGATCTGGTCCGGATCGTGGTCGAGCACCGTCACGCCGATCTTGTTCGCCGCCAGCAGGCGGCCGATGATCTGGCCGAAGCGGCCAAAGCCGGCGATGACGATGGGGTTGTCCTGCGCCTCGATATGGTCGTCGGGGCGGCGCTTCTTTTCGCCTTGCAGGCGCGGCGCGACGAATTTGTCGTGCGCCAGCAGCAGCAAGGGCGTGGCCACCATCGACAGGGTCACCACCACGACCAGCAGCGCGGCCGTCTGCGGCGCAAAGACATGCGCGGCCTCGGCGGCGGCAAACACGACGAAGGCGAATTCGCCCCCTTGCGACAGCAGCAGCGTGAAGAACAGCTGCTGGCCGCGGGGAATATCGACAAACTTCGACAACACATATAGCAAGGCGATTTTGACCGCCAGCAGGCCCGCCACCAGGGCCAGGATCAACAATGGCTGGGCGCGCAGCACGCCGAAATCGACGGACATGCCGACGGCGATGAAGAACAGGCCCAGGAGCAAGCCCTTGAACGGTTCCAGGTCGCTGATCAGCTCATGCCGGTATTCGGAGTCCGCCAGCAGCACGCCCGCCATGAAAGTGCCCAGCGCCATCGACAGGCCCACCGATTCCATCAGCACGCAAATGGCAATCACCAGCAGCAGGGCAAAGGCCGTGAAGATTTCGCGCAAGTCCGTTTTGGCGATGAAGCGCAGGATGGGGTTGACCAGAAAGCGCCCGCCGATCACCAGCGCCGCCAGCACGGCGGCCAGCTTGGCCACGCGCAGCCAGCCCGGTTCGCCGCTGTGCGTGACCAGCCCGCCCAGCAGCGGCACCAGCGCGATCATGGGAATGGCGGCGATATCCTGGAACAGCAGAATGGAAAAGCCGGCGGAACCGGCCGGCGTGCTCATCAGTTTTCGTTCGCCCAGGGTGGCCAGCACGATGGCCGTCGACGACAGAGACAAGCCCAGCGCGCCGACCAGCGCCGTGCGCCAGTCCACGCCGAACGCCATGGCTACGGCGCACAGCCCCGCGCTGACGAGGCCCACCTGCGCCCCGCCCCAGCCGAAAATGGGGCGGCGCAGCAGCCACAATCGTTTGGGTTCGAGCTCCAGGCCGATCAAAAACAACAGCAGCACCACGCCGAATTCGGAAAAGCTGAGGATCACCTCGACATTCTTGATCAGGCCCAGGCCCCAGGGACCGATGACGACGCCAGCCACCAGGTAGCCCAGCACGGCGCCCATGCCCAGGCGCTTGGCCAGCGGCACCATGATGATGGCGGCCACCAGGTAAAACAGTATGTTGATGAGAAAGCTGTGGTGTTCCATGCGGGTTCCGGAAAAACGTGATTGGAATCGCAATCATGCCTGATTCCGGCCCAGGCATGTCCAAATCCATGCCTGAAAGCAGGTTGGCACAGACAGCCAGACGATTGATCTGGCGCAGATGGCGCACGTCAAATAGGCGAAAAATCAAGCATGGTAGCCTGAGTGTCCCGGATACCCGGCCTGCCAATCGAGGAGCGGCCATCATGAGAGAACAGTCAGACGGCAACACCGAGTCCAGGTCGGCGCTGGTGGAAGAACAGCCACCGATGCCTGCGCCGAGCAGCGAGCTAATGGCATTGCTGCGCCAGGCCCACGCGCTGGGCACAATGAAAGATCCACCTTCACGTTCGATCACCACCAGCCTGATACTGTTCACCCTGGCCAGGGCCGATGACCTTGTGCAGCCATCAATACAGGCTACGCCCGAAGCGCTCTTTTTTAGCCGCGCACTCAAGGAACTGGCCGGTGAGAGGTTTCAGGCGACATGGTCCGGATACTTTCCGTTCCAATACAGCAGTATCAGCGCCCCCTTGGCCAGCGGGACCAGTCCGGACGAGCTTACCTATTCGACGAATGCCGAAAAATGGCTGAGAGATGCGGCCTTCGCGGCACGCCAGGCCGGCCGCGACAGCATCACGGTGAGCGACTTGATCGGCGCGCTATGGTCCTTAAAGGAAGGCAAATGCATGTCCTTGCTGCACAAGATGGGTATCGACATGGCACAGCTGCAAGCCGCCTACGAACGGCATCCGCTGGCCAAGGCGGCCCAGCAAACACCCGAGAACGTACTCGACATTCTGGCGCATGACCACCCTTCATTGCTGGACTACATGGAATTTTCGCAATACGCGATCGCGATCGTGGCTTTCCTCACCAGTGACCAAACCCGCGGCTCCATCAGTATCAGCATCCAGGCGCCGTGGGGCGCCGGCAAATCTTCGCTGATGCGCCAGATTCAGCATCAGCTCGATCCTCCGAGGCCTGCCGAGCCAGAAAGCGGCACGTTCAAGACGCGCGATGTGCTGCGCTTTCTCGACCGGAAATCCGGGCCCGACAAGCAAGTATTCGTCGACGAAAGCAAGCGCTGGACCGTCTGGTTCAATGCCTGGAAATACGAAAGTTCCGAGCAAGTCTGGGCCGGCCTGGTGGACGCCATCGTCAGTCAGGTCAGCGACCGCTTGAGTCCTGTCGAACGCGAGCTATTCCTGTTGCGCCTGAATCTGTCGCGCATAGACGATGGCGTGGTGCGCAGAAAAATCTATGACCGGGTCGGCACTTTCTGGTGGATCAAGGTGCGCCGCTGGCTGCTGGGGGCCATGGGCCTGATCATCAGTCTGGTGAGCGTGTCGCTCATTCCGCCCGATAGTCTGCCTGCGGCGATCAGGACATGGCTCGATGCCGCTGCCGTGGCCATTCCGACAGCCATCGGCACGCAAATTGCGATTACCGTGTATGCGGTACAGGCCTTCTTCAGCAGTAGAAAAAAGGTAGCGGACGAGCCTGCCAAATTCAGTCTGGCGGAATATGTACGCGTGCCCGACTATGCCAGGACGGTCGGCATCATGCACCAGATTCACCAGGATTTGCGACGCGTGATGCACTCTCTGCCCCAGCGTCACACGCAACATGGCGATGGCACGCCCGTCATCGCGCCACTGGTCATCTTCATCGATGACCTCGACCGTTGCTCGCCCGGCAAAATTGCCAGCGTCGTCGAGGGTATCAACACGTTCCTGGCAGGCGACCAGTCCGAATTCCTGTTTGTGATCGGCATGGATCCGCAGATCGTGGCGGCGGCGCTCGAGCACGCGCACAGGGACATCAAGAAGCAATTGCCCTCCTATGAAAAACTGGTGCCGCTGGGATGGCGCTTCATGGACAAATTCATCCAGCTGGCGTTTACCATTCCGCCCAGCCGGCATTTGAAAAATGGCAAATTTATCGATTATCTGATCGGCTCGGAATCGCAGGCCGGCGCTACCGCGTCGGCAGGATCCGCGGCACAACAGGCTTCCCATGCCGGCGCAGCGGAAGCGCAAACGCATGCCCGGACGAAAAGCGAGGCGCCACAGGACGCCAGTGAGCGGCAGCGCCGGGCCAGCTCGCAATTCATGCGGGATGGCAAAGACGTTCAGACCGTCCTGCGCGGCATTAGCAAAGAGTATGCGTGCGGGCCACGGGAAATCAAGCGCACGCTCAATTTCGTGCGCTTTGTGCTGTTGCTGCGCATTGCACGGATAAGCCATGGCTTGCCGGTGCCGTCGCTGGCGCAATACCAGCGCTGGATCGTGCTATGCATACGCTGGCCGGACATGGCCCTATGGCTGCAATGGGGTGGCTCGATGCCGCCCCATGCCAGCACCACGCCCAGCATGGATGATGTGGTCTCCAGGCGCTTGTGCTGTCTCGAGGAATGCAGCGCCTTGCCCGACAATGACCGTGAAAAATGGAGCACCAGCGCCGCTATCCGGCTAGGCCTGCCTTTCGGCCAAGTGAGCTGGCTGGAAGATCCCGATATCTACCATTTTTTTTCGCATGAAACATCGCTGCCAAGAGAAGAGCGCCTGTCCAGCGGCGCGGTGATCGGGTTTTATTAAATTGCCGCGAATGCGCGGTCAGTGCCGGCGATGAGAGACAGTCACGCCTCTCCATCAGCATGGCTCAGGGAGTCTTTCCGTCAATCTGCGCGCGCAGTGCTGCCACATCGACGCGCTTGAGGTAGCTTTCGATATTCTTCCACACGGCGTGATAGCCGTAACCGCCATTTTTAAGCTCGTCGATCGCCTTCTCGCGCGGCCAGTCCTGGTACAGCATGCGGTACATGGCGGCCATCATGCCCGTGCGGTCGGCGCCGTGCAGGCAGTGCAGCAGCACGGGTCCCTGCTGCCCGGCGGCGCGGATGGCGCGCATGGTGTCGATCACGTGCTTGTCGCGGATGGCCCAGGTATTGATGGGAATGCGCACGGCACGGATGCCGCTGCCATCGAGCACCTGCGTATCGGAGTGAAAGGAGCGCAGGCTGATCACCGTCTTCACGCCCAGCGCCTGCAGCTGGGCCACATCGCTACTATCGAGCTTGGCGCTGCGGTACAGGACGGGCGTGACCTGGTGCAGGTTCGACAGCTGCGGCAGCGGCGTGGCCCAGTCCGCATGGCGTTCCGGCGTCGCCGCCGTCTGCGCCACGGCAGGCGCGGCGGCCAGCCCCAGGGCGAGGGTCAAAAGTACTGCATGCAACATCATGGCTTCCTTGTTATCGAAGAGCGGCGCCAGCGCGCCCGTCGTCCAGTACCAGCGCCAGCACGTCGGCGGCGGCGCGCGGGCGCCCCAGGGCCAGCGCTTTCGCGCGCATCGATTGCAACTGCTGCGGATGGTTGAGCAAATGGCGCACGCGGTATTCCAGCGTCACGGCATCGAAGGCCTTCAGGGCCACGCCCTGCTCCAGCAGATAGTCGGCATTGCGCTCTTCCTGGCCGGGAATCGGCGCATTGACGATCATGGGCAAGCCCAGGGCCAGGCATTCCGAGGTGGTCAGCCCGCCCGGCTTGGTGATCACCAGGTCGGTGCACGCCATCAGGCGCTCGACTTCACCGGTAAAGCCTTGCGCCAGCAGGCGGCCCGGGTACTGGCCGGCCAGCACCTGCAGCGCCGCCAGCGCGGCGGCGTTTTTCCCCGCCAGCACGATCAGCTGGAAGTCGCCTGGCAGCGCCAGCAGGCGCGCGGCGACGGTATCGAGGCTGCCCAATCCCGCCCCGCCGCCCATCAGCAGAATCGTCGTGCGCTGCGGGTCGAGGCCGAATGCCTGCGCGCACTCCACGCGCTCGGGCACCTGCGCAAACGCGGGCATGATGGGAATGCCCGTCACGTGGATGCGGTCGGCGGGGATGCCTTCGTGGCGCATGCGGAACGCCACCTCGTCGGTGGCGGCAAAATAGCCTTGCATCCGTTCTTGCACCCACATGCGGTGCAAATCGAAGTCGGTGACCTGTACCCACACGGGGCAGGCCAGCTGTCCCTGGCGCAGCGCGCGCGACAGCAGTTCGGCCGGCAGAAAATGCGAGCAGATGATGGCGTCGGGCTGGAAGGCGGCGATCTGCGCCATCAGGGCGCGCGTGTTGAGGCGCTCGATGCCACGGCGCAGGCGCTGCATCTGGCTATCCTTGGGCGCGTCATGGCTGGCATGGTACAGATAGCCCCACAGCGCGGGCGCCTTGTTGACCAGCTTGATGTAAAAATCCGTGTACAGCTTGCGAAATGCGGGCGTGACAAAGTCCATCACATCCAGATGACGGGCCAGCGCAGGGGGACCGGCGCCGTCATCGCGCACCGCATACGCCTCGATGGCTTGCGCCGCGCGCATGTGGCCAGCGCCAGCCGAGACGCTCAACAGGAGAATTTTTTTCTGCTTTTTTTCTGTCATGGGAAACCGATGCATGGAACAGGTGGCCGCTGACGCGGAGGATAGAAAGAATAGTACTTCCGCATCACGGTCATAATGAGCCTTATCAATCCATGAAACTGACGGGCGCCACGTCGACGCGCATGACAGGATACAGGTTCAAGCGCTCATCCCAGGAAGCGTGGCGGCGGGCGAAAAACTCCAGGCGCGCATGCGGATTCTTTGCAAACGCGGGCTCGTCGGCCAGCTTCTGCCGGAATTGCGCCGCCAGCGCCGGGTCGGCCGCCAGCTGCGCGCGCGCCACGTCTTCGGCCACATAGTCTTCCATGTATTCCTTGCGCTCGAACGCCGTGTTGAAGCTGCCCCAGGCCAGCAGCGAATCGGGCGCGCGCGGCTCGAGCAGCGCCATCACCAGGCGCGCCTTCGGCTGGTTGACGGGTACATACAGCACGCCCGCATCGACCAGGCGCACTTCCTTCTGCCATTCGCCCTGTACCGCCAGCGTCTGGCGTCCTTCGAACGACTGCGCGCCAAACTTCACTTGCGTGGCGCGGAAGACTTCCACATTCTGTTTGGCGATGATGCTGCGCATTTCCTGGTAGGTGATGCCGTGCTGGCGCAGTTTGGCACCCACCATGGCCGCCTGCGCGCGCGGCACCAGGTAACCGGCCTTCGGCGCGGCCACCTGCAGGTCGGGCACGATCTCGTCGCGCAACGGTACGTTCCAGATTTGCGGCGTCTTTTCGTCATAACGCGTCATCAGCGCGCCCGAGACCTCGGACGGCGTGCGCGTATAGGCATAGCCGCGAAACGCGATCATGCGGCTTTTCTCCGTGGTCCTGTAACTGAGGGGAAGCGCGCTGCCGGCCAGCTGCATCGCGCGCAGGTCCGCCTCCATGGCTGTTTGTCGCCATGCGGCGCCGTGCTGCGCCATGTGCGACAGCAGGGAAATGATGGTGTTGCGCGTGATGCGCACGCGGGTCGGGTAGTCCTTCCACGAATGGGTTTCCACCAGCACGCCGAAACGGTTACGCAACAGGAAATAGCCGTGCGAAAAGCGCGGGTTCGGCGTCGAATCGACAAAACCCGACTGCGGATTGTCTTCTTCGGCAAACGCCATGTAGAACGGCTTCGGATCGGAACCCTGCTTCGCCAGGTCGGCCAGCACACCGTCGCGCAGCGCCGTTCCCGCTATGCGCAAGGCCGCATCGCCCGCATGCACGGGTTCGACCTGGATCGAGATATCGGGTTCGAACTGCGCGCCGTCCGTCACGTGCAAGTCGACGTACGCCAGCGGATCCCAGGCATTCACCAGCGCCAGCATGTGCTGCATCTCGGGAGAGTCGGCCTTCATGTAGTCGCGGTTCAAATTGAAATTCTGCGCCGTGCTGCGCCAGCCCATTTCCTGCGGCCCACGCTGGTTCGGGCGGTTCCAGGCACCGAAGCGCTCGTGGCCATCGACATTCAACACGGGCACGAACAGCAGCACCTGCTTGTCCAGCGCGCCGGCGGCTGCCTTGCCTTCCAAGACTTCGCGCAGGGCCAGGAAGCCTGCATCCTTGCCGTCGATTTCGCCCGCATGGATGCCGCCCTGCACCAGCAGTACCGGTATCTTGCGCAGCTTGGCCGCTTCCGGCGTCAGCGCGCCCGTGTTGGAAACGGCCAGCGCCAGCATGGGATGGTTTTCCGGCGTGCGGCCGAATTCAAAGCAGCGCACCTGTTTTGGATGATGGTCCTCGAAGCGCCGGCACAAGGCTTCCACCTCCTTGTAGCGGCCCGTCTCCTTGAAACCCGAGTACTCGGCCACCGTCTTCAGGGAAAACTGCCGCATATCGCGTGCGGCATGCGCGTTGACGGCAAACAGGGAAAACACGGCGGCGGACAGCAGGGCATGGCGTAGCATCGGACTAGCTCCATCAAGGGGACAAGCGGGCAATTATAGAGCGGCGGTCAGGTAAAAATGCTGCGGCCAATAAAAAAGCCGGAACAGCGTCAACTGCTCCGGCCTTGCTCTGGCAAACGTGAATTACGAGCCGAAGTGATAGTTAAATTCGACCCATCCCTGGCGGCCCTGCGGGCTGTAGCTGCCCACCGGATAGTACGGCCAGCCGCCGCTGTCGTCGCGCTTGATCTTGTCGAACACGTTGTTGACGATCAGTGACAAGGTGGCGCGGTCGTTGATGCGGTACACGGTGCTGATATTGGCCAGTGCCGTCGGCGTCAGGTAGCCGGTACCGGCGGCGTTCGGGATCTTGCTGTAGCGGCTGACCAGCAAGGTGTTGGACCAGTCGCCAGCGCTCCAGTTGACGCTCAGGTTCAGCTTGTCGCGCCAATCCGAATTGCTCAGCGATTTGAGCTCGTCGATCTCTTCGTCGCCGGCAAATTGCTGCGATTTATTGCTCAGTACCTTGGCGTAATTGGCCTTGAAGGCAAAGCGCCCATAGTCCGACGTACGCAGCAAATACTTGACGCTGATGTCGATGCCGCTGCTGCTCTGCTTGGCAGCATTGATAGGATTGACGGTGATGGTCTTGATCTCGCCGGCGCGGTTCAGGGCATTGGCCGCGAAACGCTCGACGCGGCCCAGGGTGTCGGCGCAGGTAGGCGAAGCGGCATCGAGCTTGCCCAGGCGGCAATCGGCTTCATCGCGCAGGATCTTGTCCGCGCTCAGGTTCGTCACCAGATCGTCGATCTTGATGTTCCAGTAATCGACGGAGACGTCGAAATTGGAACTTGGCGACCAGACGGCGCCCACGCCGAACGACTTGCCTTTTTCCGACTGCAGGTCGCGACTGCCGTTCTGCACATAGTCGGCGCCCGGCGACTTGCTGGCGAATTCGCACTTGTCGATGGCCTGGCCGGCAGCGTTGCAACGGTAATAATCGGTGGTGCTCGAATAGTAGCCGGTGCCGCGTGCCTTGTAGATGTAGTTCATGTCCGGCGCGCGGAAGCTGGTGGCGTAGTTGGCGCGGAACAGCAGCTCAGGCGCGGGACGCAGTTCCAGGCCGCCGTTGTAGGTGAACTTGCCTTCATGGCGGCCGGCAAAGCTGTAGCGGTCGTAACGGCCGGCCAGGGTACCGGTCAGCTTTTCATGCAGCGGCAGATTCACTTCCGCTCCCAGCGCATAGCGGGTACGCGTGCCGGCCGTGATATCGGACTTGGTGGCGACGTTGAAGTAACCGTCGTTCAGGCGCGCATCGGGAACATTGCTGAAGCCCTGCTTGCCCACTTCGGCAATAGTGGCGATCTTCGCCGCGCCAGCGGGCAGCTGGAACAGATCGCCATTGGTGGCCAGGCTCAGGGTATTCGTCCAGGCCTTGTCGTCGCTGTCGGAATTGCCCGTGATGCTGTCGAATTCGGCCGCCGTCACGCGGCGCGACAAGCGGGCCGGGTCCGGTGCGTAGATCGGCACGCCGGCAGCGTCGGTGCCCAGTTTCGGCCCCAGGAAGAAGCTGTCGATGTTGGCCAGCGCGCGCGGCGTGTGGCTTTCGCTCTTGTACACCGAGGCGTTGTAATTCGCTTCATACTGCCACGATGACGTGCCGGGAATGCGGCCCTTGGCGCCCAGCGAGATGGCTGTGGCCAGGTCGTCCCACTTGCGGTTGTAACGCTCCACGCCACCCATTTCCTCGGGCGACATATAGCGCGTCCACGCTTCGTAGCGATTGGTATTCTGGTTACGGAAATAGCTGCTGCCCGTCGACGACGACGTCCACGTGGGGCCGCGCGTATTGTTTTCTGTCGAGTTCTTGCCGATCAAGAAGTCGGCAAACAGGGTCGTTTCCGGCGACAGCTCGTAGTTGGCGCTGCCGAACACGTTCTGGCTACGGTTCTTCGTTTGCGTGGTCCAGTAGGTCGGCCCCACTTTCGGGCTGGCGCAATAGCTGCCGTTCTTCGCCTGGTACTTGATGACGCTGCCGCCGTACATGTCGCCAAACTGGCTGCACGTATCGCCCAAATCCACGTAAGTGCCGGAGGTGCCCGCTTGCACCACGCGGCGCGAAGCGATATTCGTCGGCGTGCCCGATTTGCTGGACATGAAGTCGCGGTCCAGGCTGGACAGCGGATCGCGCTGGCTCAGTTCCACGCTGAACAGGGTATGCAGCTTGTCGAAATTGCCGCCTCCCGTCAGTTGCACGCGCTGGTTGCCTGCGCCGCCGCGCGTGGTGCCGCCCGCCTTGACGTTGATATCGAAACCTTCCGTCTGCTTCTTCAGGATCACGTTCACCACGCCGGCGATCGCATCCGAGCCATAAATGGCCGAGGCGCCGCCGTTGAGTATCTCGATGCGGTCGACAATGCTCGACGGAATATTCGCCAGGTTGGTGAAGTTGACCGTGCCTTCATAGGCGACGGGGAAGTCGGCCAGGCGGCGGCCATTGAGCAGGATCAAGGTGTGGTTCGGACCCAGGCCGCGCAGGCTGATGGTATTGGCCGACGGCGTGAACGTGTTGCCGAAGTCCTCGCCTTGCGTAAAGCCGCTGTTCTGTACCTGGTTGGTCAGCGCATCGAAGACGTTCTTGTAGCCTTGCTTGGTGATTTCATCGCCCGTCAGGATGGTGACGGAGGACGGGCCTTCCAGGCTGGCGCGGGGAATGCGCGAACCGGTGACCACGACGGCTGGCGGGGTGGCCGCTGCCTGCTGACCCGCTGCGGGCGCTTGCGTCTGTGCGTGCGCCTGCCATGCGGTGCCGCCCAGGATGGCCAGTACGGCGACGGTGAGCGGTGGCAACTTGAATTGTATAGGCATCTTTGCGCTTCTCAAGGTTAGGGAGAAGGCGAAAGATATCAAGATGCCAGCAATTACAGAACGAATGGATTCATCTTTCCATATATCAAAATTGTTATATAGAAAGATTCATGAGCAGGAAAACGCCAGGCGCCATGGGGATTCCATGGCGGAAGCATGCGCTTTAACGGCGAATGATGGCAATTTCCTGATAGGCCGGCCGCAGCAAACGCATGGCCGTGTCAGCCGGACTCTCCATCGAACTCAACAGCCTGGTCGCCCCCGTGGCCGGCGTGCAGCTGCCGCTGCTGCGGTAGCGCAGCGCCGCCGCCAGCATGCCTTCCGCCGCATCGCCCAGCTGGTGCTGGTAATCGTCCGTCACGTCGCAGGTCGGCACCATGCCATCGGCAAAGTCGCCAAAGCCCTTGGCGTTGACGCCCTGGAACTGCACGGCAAAATACGTGGTGCCGCAATTGGGCGTGGGATAAAAACCGTAGGGCTTGCCGCACGTCGTGCCGCCGATCAGGTTGACCTGCACGTCCACGCCGCGCAAGCCGTTGATGATCGCTTCGCTGGCCGAGCAGGTATTGCCCGTTGTCAGCAAGGTCACCCGCTTGAGGCCCAGGGACGGCAGCGGCGTGCCCTTGGCGAGGGGATTCGGGCCGCCGAAGCCCTGGCTTAGCGCATGAAATGGCACGGGCGCTTCCGGACGCGTCTTGTCGTTGAAGAGCGTCTGCTCGAAGGTCTTGCCGGTGGTGACTTGCGGGCCGGCAATCATGTACGCAAGTTCGCTGGCGACATCCAGATAGCCGCCGCCGTTGTAGCGCACGTCGAGCACCAGGTCGCTGATGCCGGCCGCCTGGAAGCGGCGCATGGTCTCGACCAGCTGGCGCTCGGCGACATTATTGTGGGTGTTGAAGGTCAGATAGCCCACCTTGCCCGTGGGCGTGTCGATGATGCGCTCGTTTTGCACGGCGCTGGTGCTGACCTCGACCGCCTGCAGGGTGGCGCTCAGCGGCGTCCCACCACGGCTGAATCCCAGCGTGTGCGTGCCTTGCGCTGCAGGGAACAGGCCCGCGTTGATGATCTTCACACTGGCAGTGTCGGGGGAATTGACGAAATCGGTTCCGTCAACGGTTTGCAGCTCGTCGCCGCGCCGCAAACCCGCCAGTGCCGCCGGCGAGCCTGGCTCGACAATGGTGACCACGGCCTTGCGCGGCGGCGTGGTGCGCGTCAGCGCCAGCAACATGCCGTAGCCAAGCTCCACGCCATTGAGCGAGGCTTCCCATTCCGCCGTCGTATACGTGAAATGGAACTGGTCCTTCGGCTTGCCGGAAGCCGTCGTGGCCGTCGTTTTGAGCACATCGAAATACGCTTTCGGCGTGGCAAAGCTCTGCGGCTGGTAGGTGGTCGGCACTTCGCGGTACCACAGATAGGTTTCATCGATCCAGCTGCGCACCCACGTCAGTTCATCGAGCAAGGTGCCCTGCTTGTCGATGCTGCTGCCGCTGCGCGGCGCCTCGCAGCGGTTCGCGACCGTGGATGAAGCGACCAGCGCCGTGGGGCCTGTCGGCGTCACGGGCGGCACGACGGCCGTGCTGTCGCTGCCGCCGCCACCGCAGGCACTTAACAACAATACGAGAGGAACGGCCAGGGAAGAGAGGCGCAGGGAAGGCATGAGGAACTTTCCTAAAAGAAATTATCGGAAAATTATAATGTGTTTTGCCAGCAAGCGTTGTTTTCTTTAACACAGAAAAATGGCGCCCGCAGGCGCCATTGTTACAACGTCATACTAAAAACATCACGCCACGGTCGCCGCCACGGGTGCTGCCACGATGGGCGGCAACGGTGTCGGCGCGTTGAAGGCGATCAGCAGACTGGCTTCCTTCTCTTTCGCCGCCTCCAGGTGACGCTCCTTCACGTGACCATAGCCGCGGATATCTTCCGGGATGCTGGCAATGGCCACGGCTTGCGCCAGCTTGGCCGTCGTCAGTTTCGGCAGCAAGCCGCCCACCGTCGCACGGTATTCAAGAATCAGCGCACGTTCCATCTTGCGCTCGGCCGTATGGCCGAACACGTCGAAGGCCGTGCCGCGCAAGCCCTTGAACTTGGCCAGCACGCCGAACGCCTTCAGCATCCACGGGCCATACTCTTTCTTGATCAGATGGCCCTGGGCATCCGTTTTCGCCATGATCGGCGGCGCCAGGTGGAATTTGAGCTTGATGTCGCCTTCGAACATGGCGGCGATCTTCGCCTGGAAGGCGCCGTCCGTGTACAGGCGCGCCACTTCGTACTCGTCCTTGTAAGCCATCAGCTTGTAGAAGTAGCGGGCCACGGCTTCCGTCAGACGCAGATGCGGGCCATTCAGGGCGCTTTCGGCGGCGCGCACCTGGCCGACGAAGTCCAGGTATTGCTGCGCATACGCGCGGTCCTGGTAGGCCGTCAGCAAGGCCACGCGTTTTTCGATGATGTCGTCAAGCGTGTCGATACGCTTGAATTCCACCACTTTCGCTGGCGTCGTCATGCGCACCAGACTGGCCGTATCGTGGGCACCTGCGCGGCCCCAGTTGAAGGCGGCCTTGTTGAACGCTACCGAGACGTTGTTCAAGTCGATGGCCTTCATGATGGACGCTTCGGTGAGCGGCACCTTGCCCTTTTGCCAGGCATAACCGAGCATGAACATATTCGTCGCGATGGAGTCGCCCATCAGCGCCGTGGCGATCTGGCCTGCGTCGATGAAGTCCACGTGGTCGCTGCCGCACGCTTTTTCGATTTCCATGCGCGCCGAAGCGCCGGGGAATTGCCAGTCCGGGTTCTTCACGAAGGCGGCCGTCGACGAGCTGGTCGAGTTGATCATGGCCCAGCTGCGTCCTTCTCCCATGCGCGACAGCGCATCGCGGCTGGCCGTGACGATCAAGTCGCAGCCGATCACGAGATCAGCCGCACCCGTGCCGACGCGCGTCGAGTGGATATCTTCCTGGCGGTCCGCCAGGCGCACGTGCGACATCACGGGGCCGCCTTTTTGCGCCAGGCCGCTCATGTCCAGCACGGAACAGCCCTTGCCTTCCACGTGCGCCGCCATGGCCAGGATCTGGCCGACGGTGACGACGCCCGTGCCACCGATGCCGGTCACCAGGATGCCGAATGGCTCCGCCGTCGAAGGAATGGCTGGTGTCGGCAAGGCCGGCACGGCTGGCGCATCCTTGTCAGCGGCAGCTGCCTTCTTCGGCTTTTTCAAGCCGCCGCCTTCCACCGTGACAAAACTTGGGCAGAAACCCGTGGTGCACGAGAAATCCTTGTTGCAGGACGACTGGTTGATCTGGCGCTTGCGCCCCAGGTCCGTTTCCAGCGGTTCCACCGACAGGCAGTTCGATTGCACGGAGCAGTCGCCGCAGCCTTCGCAGACGGCTTCGTTGATGACGGCGCGCTTGGCCGGGTCCGGATACTCATTGCGTTTCCGGCGGCGGCGTTTTTCCGAGGCGCAGGTCTGATCGTAGATCATGGCCGACACGCCCGGCATGTCGCGCAATTCGCGCTGCACGTCCATCAGCTCCGAACGGTGGCGCACGGTGACGCCTTCCGCCCAGGCGTAATCGTCCGGGTATTTTTCCGGTTCGTCGGTGACGACGATGATGGGACCGACGCCTTCGGCGGCGATCTGGCGCGAGATGATGGCCGGAGACAGGGGGCCGTCGAATTCCTGGCCGCCCGTCATGGCCACCGCATCGTTGAACAGGATCTTGTAGGTGATGTTCACCTTGGCCGAGACGGCCGCGCGGATGGCCAGGATGCCCGAGTGGAAATACGTGCCGTCACCGAGGTTGGTAAACACGTGCTT
Source organism: Janthinobacterium pasteuri (assembly GCF_051380775.1). Lineage (NCBI taxonomy): Bacteria > Pseudomonadati > Pseudomonadota > Betaproteobacteria > Burkholderiales > Oxalobacteraceae > Janthinobacterium > Janthinobacterium pasteuri. The sequence goes on from NZ_JBNYXS010000008.1 coordinate 27,394, forward strand.
TTCATTCGTGAACGGCGCCTGCCCCACCCAGGTGACGCCTTCGGCGCCCATGTGGGTAAACGTCGACGTCTCGCGGTCCATCCACAGCACCATGTAATGGCAGCCGATGCCGGCCAGCGCGCGCGAACCTTCCGGCACCTTGGTCGAGGTATTGTGCGGGCAACCGGAGCAGAAGAACGGCGTGCGGTCTTTCTGCGGATCGGGTTTCGCGCTGATCGCTTTCAGCACATTCTCTTTGGCTTCCAGGTAGGCAATGCGTTCCTTCACACGCTGCTCGACAGGATGACCGGCGTAGTAGCGCGAAATGCGGCTGGCAATCGCGCGCGCGATCATGGCCGGGTTCAGCTCGTACGTGGCCGGCAGCAGCCAGTCGCCGTGTCCCGTGCCCTTCTGGTTGCTCCATTCGCCCGTGTCGTCGAACTTGCCGACCACGCGCGGACGCTCGCCATCCTTCAGGTTGTACAGTTCTTCCTTCAGCGCGTATTCGAGGATCTGGCGCTTTTCTTCCACCACCAGGATTTCGTCGAGGCCCTTGGCAAATTCATGCACGCCGTCCGCTTCCAGCGGCCAGGTCATGCCGATCTTGTACAGGCGGATGCCGATGTCGGACGCCGTCTGCTCGTCGATGCCCAGGTCGGCCAGCGCCTGGCGCGTGTCCAGGTAGGATTTGCCGGCCGTGATGATGCCGATGCGCGCCTTCGGGCTGTCCCAGATGATCTTATTGAGCTTGTTGGCACGCGCATACGCCAGCGCCGCATACCATTTGTAGCTGTTCATGCGGACTTCTTGTTCCAGCACCGTATCGGGCCAGCGGATGTTCAGGCCACCGGCCGGCATCTCGAAGTCGGTCGGTAGCACGATCTGGACGCGGTCCGGGTCGAAATCGACGGCGGCGCCCGACTCGATGATGTCGGTCACGCATTTCATCGAGACCCACAGGCCCGTGTAGCGGCTCATGGCCCAGGCATGCAAGCCGTAGTCGATGTATTCCTGCACCGACGACGGGTACAGCACGGGGATGCCGCAGGCGTTCAGGATATGGTCGGACTGGTGCGCCGTGGACGAGGATTTGGCCGCATGGTCGTCGCCGGCCAGTACCAGCACGCCGCCGTGCTTGGCGGAACCGGCGTTATTGGCGTGCTTGAACACGTCGCCGCAGCGGTCGACGCCGGGGCCCTTGCCGTACCACATGCCGAATACGCCGTCATACTTCGCGTCTTCGAACAGATTCGTTTGCTGCGTGCCCCAGACAGCCGTGGCGGCCAGGTCTTCGTTCAAGCCCGGGTGAAATTTGACGTGGTGTTCATCGAGGTATTTCTTGGCCTTGATCGCCGTCATGTCGACGGACGTCACAGGCGAACCGCGGTAACCGGTGATGTAGCCGGCCGTATTCAGGCCAGCCTTCAAATCGCGCTCGCGCTGCAGCATGGGCAGGCGGATCAGCGCTTGCGTGCCCGTCATGAAGGCGCGGCCACGCTCCAGCGTGTATTTGTCGTTCAGGGAAATCTCGGACGCGTGCGCGCCCGGCTCAAGACTCGAGCCCTTGATAGCTGCATTCATTACTTGTCTCCATTATTCTCTGTGCTACGCGTGCAAAGTCGGTTGAACTCACACGTACCGGCCGCGCTTTGTGAGCATGCCGGTGCGGAAAAATGACTTGTTTGTCGTAGACTACCACAGGAATGCGCACAGTTCTTTGCTGCGCTGCACTCCCCGGCTGGTGCTATTTTTACTACTGCTTGTTACAAAGCAACATTACGCCGCATTCGTATCTTTCAGCACGCCGCGCTTGATCTGGTCCAGCTCGATCGACTCGAACAGGGCGCGGAAATTGCCTTCGCCGAAGCCCTGGTCGCCCTTGCGCTGGATGATCTCGAAGAAGATCGGACCGATCACCGTCTGCGTAAAAATCTGCAGCAGCAGTTCGCGTTCCGTTTCCGTGCTGTGGCCATCGATCAGGATGCGCAGGCGGCGCAGTTCTTCCAGCTGCTCGCCGTGGTTCGGCAAGCGGCGGTTGACCAGCTCATAGTAAGTTTCAATCGTGTCCTGGAAATCGATACTCGTATCGCGCATGCCTTGCACGGACGCGTAGATATTGTCCGTGCCCAGGGCGATGTGCTGGATGCCTTCGCCATGGTATTGATCCAGGTATTCGGCAATCTGCGATTTGTCGTCCGACGATTCATTGATCGGGATACGGATCTTGCCGCAGGGCGAAGTCATGGCCTTGGATTTGAGGCCCGTCAGCTTGCCTTCGATGTCGAAATAGCGCACTTCGCGGAAGTTGAACAGGCTTTCATAAAAGCTCGCCCATTCCTTCATGCGGCCACGGTGCACATTGTGCGTCAGGTGGTCGATATATGTCAGGCCGTGGCCGACGGGGTTGGCAACGGCGCCGGGAATGGCGACGAAGTCGACGTCATAAATGCTGATGTCGCCGATGCCGCCCGGTGCGGCCGCGTCCGGCTTGTCGGCGCCCTTGCCGCGCCAGCGGTCGACGAAGTACAGCAGCGAATCGCCGACGCCCTTGATGGCAGGGATATTGAGCTCCATCGGCCCCGTTTTATTGTCGAAACCCCAGGCCCCCAGTTCCAGCGCGCGGCGGTACACAAAGGCCGCGTCGTCGACACGGATGGCGATGGCGCACACGGACGGGCCGTGGTGGCGGGCAAAGCGCTGCGCGAACGAATCTTGTTCGGCATTGATGATGAAATTGATGTCGCCCTGGCGGTACAGGGTCACATCCTTGTGGCGGTGGCGCGCGATGGCCGTGAAGCCCATGTTCTCGAACAGCTTGCCCAATGCTTTTGGGTCTGGTGCTGCATACTCGACGAACTCGAAACCATCGGTACCCATCGGGTTATCCCAAGGCTGAAATTGCATGATGTCTCCTCCAAGAAGTAGCGCACAGTATAGGCGTGGGTCACGGGCATTAAATGCCAAAGATCTCCCGAACAATCATGATTTGCGCAATAATATTGCGTGAAATGAGAACCACCGGAGGAAGCATGAGCAAAATTACGCTGGATAAAACGGACCGCAAGATCCTTGCCGTCCTGCAGGCCGATGGCCGCCTGTCGAATCAGGACGTGGCCGAACAGGTCAGCCTGTCGCCGTCGCCATGCTTGCGCCGCGTCAAACGGCTGGAAGAAGCGGGCGTGATCCGCCAGTACGTAGCCCTGCTGGACCCGGAAAAGATCGGCCTGGGCTTGCTGGCCTATGTGAATGTGCGGCTGGAAAAGCACAGCGACGCCACCGCGCACAGCACGGCGCGCGTGCTGGCGCCCAACCTGGTGACGAATACCTCGCCGCGCGCCGACTTCGCCGTGGCCGTCGCGCATTGGCCAGAAGTCGTGGCTTGTTATGCGATGACGGGCGAAATGGATTATCTGCTGCGCGTGCACGTGGAAGACATGGAGCATTTTTCGCGCTTCATGATGGCGACCCTGCTGCGCCACCCGGCCGTGCTGGACGTGAAATCGAGCTTTGCCTTGCAGCGCATCAAGGATACGACGGCCCTGCCCTTACTGTGACGGCGGTGACGGTGGCTCGGGCTTCTTCTTGCGACCCGGCAAGCGATCCCACAGTTTGAATGCGGCGCGCGCGTTCGCCTTGAACGTGTAGTCGAACATGGCGAACTGCTCCTGCACCGCTTCCTGCAGCATGCTGGTCGGGTTCGGGGGCAATAGTTTCAGATAGGCATCAGCTTCGCCATAGTCGCGCTGAATTTCCATGCCCGCCTTCTTGGCGATATGCATCATCGTCTTGTTCGACGACAGACAATGCATGTACAGGGTATCGACATCGTTGTTACGGCAATGAATCGCCGCCCGCTCGAACAGTTTCGAACCGACGCCCATGCCGCGCATGGATTTCGACACGGACACGCCAAACTCGGCCACCTGCTCCTTATCCGTCACGACACTTTTCGCTGGCGACTTGTCCTTCGGCGCGAACGCCAGATGCCCCACGCCCACCAGCTTGAACAGGCTGTTGTAGACGCCATAAATCATGTCGCGCGAGAAATCCATCTTCTGCACGTACTGCGCCACCAGTTCATCGGGCAAGGCGCTGCCGAAACGCAGCAAACGATCGCTTTTTTCGAGCGACAGGAAATGCTTCATCATGCGGCGCCGGTCGCGCTCATGCAACTGCTTGACCAGCACGGTCGGGCGCCCGCCGCCGCTACGGCTGAGCCAGCGGCGAAACGGATTTTGAAATAGCTTGGGTAAGGTCACGACGACTCCAGGGGCGGTGCGGCGGCACGTCAGGCCGATATTGTGCAGTGCAACATTGTTGCGCCATTGTAGCCTATTCCCGCCATTCAAGCCTGGGCCAGGAATGCTTGCACGGCCGCCACGCGCGCCGCATGGATGACTTCGGGAATGCGTTTCGGCTCCGCGCAACCCTGCGCCAGCGCACCCGCGTTGACGGCGCGCGCCGCGTCCAGCCCGCCCTGCAGCCGTGCCGCCGGCGCAAAGTTGCCCGCGACCAGCCCATCGCACGCCACGGCCTGCAGCAGTTGCGCAAAGCGCTGCGGCTTGCGCAAGCCATCGCAGCGTTCGCACAAACTCACTACGGCTTCGGCGGTCAAGTCCAGCGCGCCGTTGATATTGTGCAACTCGCGCGCCGCCATGAGGGCCAGCTCGCGGCACTCGTTGGGCACGCGCAGGCGCTCGCTCAGCTGCTCGATGGCATCCTTGCTCACATGCAGCATCAGGGCGGCGAAGCGCACAGGTAATTCATGACCTTGCGCGGCGGCATGGTCGATGACCTGCAGCAAGCGCTCGCTGATGCTGATTTCGCCCATGATGCGCGCCAGCGCGCCGCACTCGTGCAGCACCGCCAGCATGCGCGAAGGGTGGCTTTCCAGCAGCCCCTTGGCCACTTCCTGCCACACGCGCTCGGCCACCAGAGCGTCAACTTCGCCATCAGCCACCATCCGGCGCATCAGGGCCATGGTGGCCGGTGCCACCGTAAAAGCGTCAAAACGGGCGGCAAAGCGTGCCAGGCGCAAGATGCGCACGGGGTCTTCGCCGAACGCGTCGGAAACGTGGCGGAAGATTTTGTTGCGGATATCCTCGATCCCGCCGAACGGGTCGGTCAGGCTGCCGTCTTCGGCTTGGGCGATGGCGTTGATGGTGAGGTCGCGCCGCACCAGGTCGTCTTCCAGGGTGACATCGGGTGCCGTGTGGAAGACAAAGCCCCGGTAGCCGGGCGCCGTCTTGCGCTCTGTGCGGGCCAATGCATATTCTTCCTGCGTCTTCGGGTGCAAAAACACGGGGAAATCCTTGCCGACGGGGCGAAAACCCTGGCGCAGCATGTCTTCGGGCGTGGCGCCGACGACGACGTGGTCGTGGTCTTTCACGGGTAAGCCCAGCAGTTGGTCGCGCACCGCACCACCGACCGTGTATATCTTCATCATCAACTTCTCTCTAATCGGGTAATTCCGCGTCGTGTTTGGCCGCCACTTCCGTCTCCGCCAGCGCTTCCGTGATCCAGCGCGCCACGGCCGGGTGCGCCTGCACGCGCTCGCAATACGCGTTCAGGGCCGGCGCCAGCGACACGCCATACGTACGGAAACGCATGACGACGGGAGCGAAATACGCGTCGGCGATGGAAAAATCGCCAAACAGGAACTGATGGTGGCCAAAGCGCGACAAACACTCTTCCCAGATTTCGCTGATGCGGCCTATGTCCGCCTGCGCGGCAGCCGTGCGGCCCCGGCCCGGCAACCTGGCCTTGATATTCATCGACATATCCGTGCGCAAGCCGGCAAAACCGGAATGCATTTCCGCGCAGACACAGCGCGCCATGGCGCGCGCGGCCACGTCTTGCGGCCACAGGTGTTTGTCAGGAAACTGCTCGGCCAGGTATTCGCAGATGGCCAGGCTGTCCCAGATCGTGATCTCGCCCGCCAGCAGCACGGGGACCCGGCCGCAGGCCGAATATTCGGCGATTTTGGTGGCCGTGTCGCTCTGATCGAGCAGCACGCGCACTTCCTGGAACGCAATGCCGAAAGCTGTCATGGCCACCCACGGGCGCATCGACCACGATGAGTAATTCTTGTTGCCGATGATGAGGGTCAGGCCCGGCTCGCGGGCGGCGGCCAGGGTTTGCGTCAGGCTGGGATCAAGGATGGTCGTTTGCATGGTCGGGTATCAATTCATTGGGTTACGGCAAATCGGCCGCGATGGCGCTGTTTTTCGGTCCCACGGTACCCAGGCGCGCTTTCAGCGATTGCGGGCGCTTCTCGAACAGGGCCGCGTAATAGGTGGCGTTGGCCATCACGTTTTTCACGTAGCCGCGCGTCTCCGTGTACGGAATCGTTTCGGCGAAGACGGCGCCTTCCAGCGGACGCGTCATGGTGGCGCGCCAGATGCGCAAGCGCCCCGGCCCCGCGTTGTAGGCGGCGCTGGCCAGCACTTGCGAACCATCGAGGCCACCGAGCACCATATTCAGGTAATTTGTGCCCAGCAAGACGTTGGTGCGCACATCGCTCAACGTTTCCGTGACGAAATCGGTGAGGCCGATCTTCTTGGCCACGTAGCGGGCCGTCGATGGCATCACCTGCATCAGGCCAGAGGCGCCCACATGCGACTGCGCATCCATGATGAAGCGCGATTCCTGGCGGATCAAGCCATACACCCAGGCTTTATCCAGGCCCAGCGTTTGCGTGGCCGGATGCATGACGTCGTCGTGCGGCGTCGGGTAGCGCTGCGTATAGTCCACTTCCAGGCGCGTGCGGTCCGAGGTATTGACCATGCGGTCGAGCACATTGTTCTGGCGCGCAAATTCCGCCGCCGCCAGATGCTGGCGATCCGTCATTGAGCGCAATTCCCAGTTCCACTCGCGCGTGCCTTCGAAGCGCAAGCGCATGTTGAAAAATTTCAAGGCGCGCTGCAAGCCCGGATTGGCGGCCATGGCGGCAATTTCCGCAGGCGTGACGGGCTGGCCCGGCGGCGGCAAGACCAAATGGTTGCCCAGCTCTTCATTGGCCAGCAAGCCGTAGAAATTGGACTGCTCGGAAATCGTGCGATACAGGGTGTCGGCCTGTGCATTCGGGCGACCCGGCGTTTCCGCCTGTTGTGCGCGCGCCATCCAGTAGACCCAGGTGGGGTCCGTGCGCAGGGAGGCCGGCATGGCCTGGATGGACGACTTCACCACGGCCCAGTTGCCTTCGCGCAAGGCAATGCGCGTTTTCCACTGCATCTGCTCCTGGGTCAATGGCGCGCCATTGGATTTTTGCCAATATTCAAACGCTTCCGGCGCCAGCGAATACGATGCCTGCAGGGCCAGGCTGGCCCAGCCGATGGCCTGCTCCTGCGCCGTCAGCTGCGCGCTGGCCTTTTGCAGCGCCACCACGCCCAGCTTCAGGGTGCTTTTCGCCATGCGGCCGACGGCCACCAGGTACATCTCGTGGTCGGCGCGACTTGGCCCCGGTCCCTTGGCCAGCATCAGCGCCGGCAAGTCGATGGCTTGCGCCATCTTCGCGTCGGATGCACCCAGCAGCAGCGCAATGCGGCGCGCCGGGCCCGTGGCATTCGTCTGGCCCGCCAGGCGGATCTGCGCCCACAGATCATTCGTGTCGAACTGGCCGTTTTGCGCCAAGACTGCGATCAGGCTGCCGCACGCTTCGCCATAGCCGGGCGGCGAGACGAGCAGATTGCGCGCCTCGGCCGCCACGTTCTGGCCCTTGGCGGCGCGCGACATCAGCGCGTAGCACTTGAGCTGGGTGTCGTCATCGAGGGCGAATTGCGGATATTGCTCATCAAACACGACCCAGTCGCGCTTGCGGCCCAGCTCCAGCAGCCAGTCGTTGCGGAAACGGTCGGCGATGGCGCTGCCCTTGTAGCGGTTCAGGTAATCGCGAAATTGCGCCTCGGTCAGCTGTTTGATGCGCGGTTTCAGCCGATAATAGTCAACATACGATGGAATCTGGTAATTCGTCAGGCGCCCCGCATAAAAGTCGACTTTTTCGACGTCATCCTTGCGCGCGGCGTCGCGCAGCAGCAGGAAGGCATCGTCCTCGCTGCGCGTGTCGGGTGCGGCAGGAGAGACGGTGGCGGATACCTGGGCCAGGGCGGCCAGGGGAGACAGGGCCGATGCAACACACAGCATCGTGCCGGCAATCCATTTCAGTGGGGAAATCAATGTACGACTCTCAATCTTAACTTGATGGTGATATGAATAGCGACCCTAGAATAACATGCGATCCGGCTACGCGGCCACCCATTGCGCCACAGGACAAAGCCGGCTTGCGCAAGGCCCTGCTGGCGGCCCGCCGCGCCCTGCCCGATGCCACGCGCGCACGGTGGGATGCGGCCATCGCGCAGCGCCTGCTGGACTGGTGCGCGCAAGAAAAAATCGGTGAACTGGGCGTGTACTGGCCCCTGCATGGCGAGCCGGACTTGCACGGCGCGTATGCGCAGCTGGCCGCGCGCGGCGTGAAATTATGCCTGCCGGTGGTGCTGGAAAAGCATGCGCCGCTGGCATTTTCCGACTGGAGGCCCGGTGTAGCGATGGTCAAGGATGGCATGGGCGTGGCCGTGCCGTCCCAGTTGCGCCTGCGCCCGGCGCCTGCCACCCTGCTGGTGCCCTGCCTGGGGTTTAATGAGCAACGTTACCGGCTCGGTTATGGCGGCGGGTATTACGACCGCACCCTGGCGACCACGCCGCGGCCGCGCACCCTGGGCATCGCCTATGCCTGCCTGGCGGCCAGTTTTCCCAACGGCGCATACGACATCGCCCTCGATCACATCATGACCGAGGGCGATCTTTACTGTCAGACGCGATAACCCCGAGGGATTACTTCACCAGGCGCTGCCACAATGCGGTCGTGGGCGCCGCCTGGTTCATGCTATAGAAATGCAAGCCTGGTGCGCCGCCTTCCAGCAAACGCTCGCACAAGCCCGTCACCACGTCCAGGCCAAAGGCCTTGATGGACGCGCTGTCGTCGCCAAAGCTGGCCAGTTTCAGACGCACCCAGCGTGGAATTTCCGCGCCGCACATGTCCGAAAAGCGCATCAGCTGCGTGTAATTCGTGATCGGCATGATGCCGGCCACGATAGGCACGTTGATGCCCATCTTCTGTGTCTGCTCGACAAACTGGAAATACGCATCGGCATTGTAAAAGTACTGGGTGATGGCAGCATCGGCGCCGGCCTGTACCTTGCGCGCGAACGCCTGCAGGTCGTCTTGCGGCGAACGCGCTTGCGGATGCACTTCCGGATAGGCGGCCACTTCGATATGGAAATGGTCGCCCGTCTCGGCGCGGATGAATTCCACCAGCTCGTTGGCGTAGCGGAATTCGCCCGAGGCGCCGTAGCCGCTGGGCAAATCGCCGCGCAAGGCCACGATACGGCTCACGCCGGCTGCCTTGAAGTCGGCCAGCACGGCGCGGATCGATTCGCGCGAACCACCGACGCAAGACAGATGGGGCGCGGCTTGTTCGCCGGCCGCCAGGATCTCGCGCACGGTGTCCAGGGTACCTTGCTGCGTGGTACCGCCGGCGCCAAAGGTCACCGAAAAATACTTCGGATGCAATTCAGATAACTTTGCACGCGTGGCGCGCAGCTTTTCCGCCCCTTCCGGGGTTTTCGGCGGGAAAAACTCAATACTGAAGTTATGCTTTTCCATCGTCATTACTCAAAAGTAAGGTCGACAAGGCCCAGGAAATGATGCTGTACAAAATGGCACCGCCCACGGCAGACCAGAAACTGGCGACATGGAAACCAGCTATCACCTGCGCCACCAGCCAGAACATGAAGCCGTTGATGATCAGGATGAACAGGCCCAGCGACAGGAATGTCACGGGCAGAGTCAGCAAGATCAGCAATGGGCGGATCAGCGCATTGACCAGCCCCAGCACGGCAGCGGCCAGCAGCGCGGTCCAGCCGCTGCTCATCGTCACCGAGTGCATCAGGTAAGGGACGGCAAACAGGGCTGCCGCATTGATAAACCAAATCAGTAGCAAGCGCATTTCTCTAGCCTGTCAAAAGTAGGGTCAGGCCGGCGGCGGGCGCCGGCCCTCAGAGGGTGAGTTACAGCCCCGGACTACCGATTAGTAACGGTAGTGCTCAGGTTTATAAGGACCTTCCGTGCGCACGCCGATGTAGTCGGCTTGCTCTTGCGTCAGTTCCGTCAGCTGCGCATTCAACTTTTTGAGTTGCAAACGGGCGACTTTTTCGTCCAGGTGTTTTGGCAGGGTGTACACGCCGACCGGGTAGTTGGCCGTGTTCGCGTACAGCTCGATCTGGGCGATCGTCTGGTTGGCGAACGACGAGCTCATCACGTACGACGGATGGCCCGTGCCGCAACCGAGGTTGACCAGGCGGCCTTCGGCCAGCAGGATGATGCGGCGGCCCGACGGGAAGATGATGTGGTCGACTTGCGGCTTGATATTTTCCCACTCGTATTGCTTCAACGAAGCAACATCGATTTCATTGTCGAAGTGACCAATGTTGCAGACGATGGCCTGGTCTTTCATGCGCGTCAGGTGATCGTGCGTGAGGATGTGATAGTTGCCCGTGCAAGTCACGAAGATGTCGCCATGTTCGCAGGCGTAATCCATCGTGACCACGCGGTAGCCTTCCATCGCCGCCTGCAGTGCGCAGATCGGATCGACTTCCGTCACCCATACTTGCGCCGACAGGGCGCGCATGGCTTGGGCCGAACCTTTACCCACGTCACCGTAACCGGCGATGACGGCCACTTTACCGGCGATCATCACGTCGGTGGCGCGCTTGATGCCGTCGACCAGGGATTCGCGGCAGCCATACAGGTTGTCGAACTTCGACTTCGTGACGGAATCGTTCACGTTGATCGCAGGGAAAGCCAGCTTGCCTTCCTTGTGCATTTGATACAAACGGTGCACGCCGGTGGTGGTTTCTTCCGTCACGCCCAGGATTTCTGGCAGACGCTTCGAGTACCAGGTCGGATCGACCAGCAAATGCCGCTTGATCGAGTTGAACATGCAGATTTCTTCTTCCGAACCCGGATTCGCCAGCACCGACAAATCGGTTTCCGCGCGCACGCCCAGGTGCAGCAACAGGGTGGCGTCGCCGCCATCGTCGAGGATCATGTTCGAGTAGACAGCCTTGCCGTCCGCGTTCGGCCATTCGAAGATGCGGTGCGTGTATTCCCAGTAGTCGTCGAGCGACTCGCCCTTGACGGCGAACACAGCCGTGCCGGCGGCAGCGATGGCGGCGGCAGCGTGATCTTGCGTGGAGTAAATGTTGCACGATGCCCAACGCACTTGCGCGCCTAATGCTTCCAGGGTCTGGATCAGCACGGCGGTCTGGATGGTCATGTGGATGGAACCGGTGATGCGCGCGCCTTTCAAAGGCTGCGCTGCCGCGAATTCTTCGCGGATGGCCATCAGGCCAGGCATTTCCGTTTCAGCAATCTTGATTTCTTTGTCGCCCCATGCGGCCAGAGTGATATCAGCGATGGTGTAGTCGTGTTGCGATTTGAGTACGGCGTTCATCACGCCCTCCTTTCAGTTGAAAAAGGTACGTGAGCGCAGTTGCAGGATATTCCGAGCCTGGCGAATTTCTTCGTCGCAACGCTCCTCGGACACTGGATTTTAACAGCGCAAAGGCCGCTGCGCCAGCCAAATTCGCCATACTTGCTACGTTACAACATCCAACCGCCCATAAAAAAAGCGCCCGTGGCCAGCTGGCCGGGGCGCTTTTCTTGCAAGCGGGCTAGATTACTTCAGGCCGGCGGCGTCGCGCAGCAGGGCGACTTTGTCGGTGCGCTCCCACGTGAATTCCGGCTCTTCGCGGCCGAAGTGGCCATAGGCGGCGCTCTTCTGGTAGATCGGACGCAGCAGGTCGAGCATTTGCACGATGCCTTTTGGACGCAGGTCGAAGTGCGCCAGCACCAGTTTGGCGATTTCCGCGTCAGGAATCACGCCCGTGCCTTCCGTGTAGACGGTGATGTTGATCGGCTTGGCCACGCCGATGGCATAGCTGACCTGCACCTGGCATTGGCGCGCCAGGCCGGCGGCGACGATGTTTTTCGCCACGTACCGGGCTGCGTATGCTGCGGAACGGTCGACTTTCGATGGATCCTTGCCCGAGAACGCGCCGCCGCCGTGCGGGGCTGCACCACCGTAGGTATCGACGATGATCTTGCGCCCGGTCAAGCCGCAATCGCCTTGCGGGCCGCCGATGACGAAACGGCCCGTCGGGTTGACGAGGAATTTGGTCTCGGTCAGCCATTCGCGCGGCAGGATGGGCTTGATGATTTCTTCGATGACGGCTTCTTCGATCTGCTTGTGCGAGATTTCCGGCGCATGCTGGGTCGACAGCACGACGGTGTGCACGCCAACCGGGCGGCCATCGACGTAGCGCAGGGTCACTTGCGATTTTGCATCCGGACGCAGCCATGGCAGACGGCCATCCTTGCGCAATTGCGACTGGCGCTCGACCAGGCGGTGCGCGTAATGAATGGCGGCTGGCATCAGCTCGGCCGTTTCATCGCAGGCGTAGCCAAACATCAGGCCCTGATCGCCAGCGCCTTGATCCAGGTCAATCCCCGCACCTTCATCCACGCCTTGCGCGATGTCGGGCGACTGCTTGTCATAGGCCACCAGCACGGCGCAACCCTTGTAGTCGATGCCGTATTCCGTGTTGTCGTAGCCGATACGTTTGATGGTTTCGCGCGCCACTTGAATATAATCGACATTGGCGTGCGTGGTAATCTCGCCAGCCAGCACCACCAGACCCGTGTTGCACAGGGTTTCGGCAGCCACGCGGGCGGTCGGATCCTGGGTCAGGATGGCATCAAGGATGGCGTCGGAAATTTGATCGGCAACCTTGTCGGGATGGCCTTCGGAAACGGATTCGGAAGTGAAGAGATAGTCGTTTGACATTGCAAGCTCCTGATTACTATGTGAATGTTCTGTCGCAGTAAAGAGGATTTTGCCTGCGACGCTTTAGCGATATTTATATTCCGCTTCGCAAGTTGTCTATTAACTCAGCGGTTACTGCATACGTGGTATTTTACGCTTCTTAAAAAATTTTGGCACAGCAACCCGCCATTCCTGGAAACAGCTTATTCATGTTAGTCCCAATTTTCCGCTTTTTATCCATCTTTCCCCTGCCCGTCCTGCATGGCCTGGGCGCTGCGCTCGGCTGGGTGATTTACGCCATATCCCCATCCTACCGGCGCCGCATGCGCGAGAACATGCAGGGTGCGGGGTTTTCGCAACACTTGCATACGGCCGTGGCCGAAGCGGGCAAGAGCGTACTGGAATTGCCCTTCATCTGGTGCGCGCCAGCCGAGCGCGTGGCGCGCCATGCGACGGTGGAAAACTGGGAACTGGTGGAAAAGGCGTTGCAACACGGCCGCGGCATCGTCTTCCTGACGCCGCACCTGGGCTGCTTTGAAATCGTCGCCCAGCAAATCGCCCTGCGCACGCCGCTCACCGTGATGTACCGGCCGCCCAAGCGCGCCGCGCTGAAACCGCTGATTGAAGGCGCGCGCGCACGCGAAAACCTGATGCTGGCGCCGGCTAATATGTCGGGCGTGCGCATCTTTGCCAAATGCCTCAAAAAAGGCCAGCCCATCGGCCTGTTGCCGGACCAGGTGCCACAAGAGGGCGAAGGCGTGTGGGCCGATTTCTTCGGCCGTCCCGCCTACACCATGACCCTGCCGGCCAAGCTGGCGCAGATGGGCGGCGCCGAAGTCATCATCACCTACGCCGAACGCCTGCCGGGCGGACGCGGCTATGTCGTGCATTTCGTGCCGTTCACCGAGTCGCTGGACAGCACCTCGGCCGGGCAGGCGCGCACCATCAATGCCGCCATGGAACAATTGATCGCGCGCAGTCCCGCGCAATACCTGTGGAGCTACAACCGCTACAAGGTGCCGCGCGGCGCGCCGCCGCCCACGCCAGCGACGCCGGATGCCGTCAAGGAGCAGGCATGAGACTGCTGATCGCCTTCATGTGGCTGCTGCACTGGCTGCCCTTGCCCATCCTCGGCCGCTTCGGCGTGGCCGTCGGCAGCGTGCTGTTCATCGCCATGCCCAAGCGGCGCGAGATCGCCCTGACAAATCTGCGCCTGTGCATGCCGGAATTGACGGAACAACAACGCGTGGCCCTGGCGCGCCAGCATTTCCAGGCCTATTCGCGCAGCGTGTGGGAGCGCAGCATCCTGTGGTGGTCGTCGGAAGCGCGCCTGAACCGCCTGATCAAGAAGGTGCCCGCCTTCCCGGGCCAGCAGATCGCCGCCAAGCCCACCATCTTGCTATGCCCGCACTTCGTCTGCCTCGACGTGGCCGGCGCCGCCACGGCCATGGAAATTTCCGCTTCATCGATGTATGTGCAGCAAAAGAATGCCGCCTTCGACCAGGCCTTGCGCAACGGCCGTTCGCGCTTCAAGCCGCCCAAGCTGTTTACGCGCCAGGACGGCATCAAGACGATTTTGCGCGCGCTGCGCGACGGCTTGCCCTACTTCATGCTGCCAGACATGGATTTCGGCGAGAAGGATGCGGAATTCGTGCCCTTCTTCGGCGTGCCCGCCGCCACCCTGACGGCCACGGCGCGCCTGGCGCTGGCCGCCAAGGCGCAAGTGATTCCCGTCATCGCCACCTTCCTGCCCAATTACCAGGGCTGGAAAGTGACCTATTACCCGGCCTGGGACGATTATCCGGGCGACGACATCACGGCCGCCACGCGCCGCATGAACGAATTCATCGAAGAGCGCGTGCGCGAAGCGCCGGCCGAGTATTTCTGGACGCATAAACGCTTCAAGACGCGTCCGGAAGGCGAAGCGTCGTTCTATAACCAGCACAAGTGATACGGCAGAACATGAAACTCCACTTTACCAAGATGCATGGCGCCGGCAATGACTTCATCGTCATCGATGCCATCAATCAAGATATCGACTTCACGCCGGCCCAGTGGCAGCGCCTGGCCGACCGCCGTTTCGGCATCGGCGCCGACCAGATCCTGGTGGTGGAAAAGCCACGCCTGCCCGGCTGCGACTTCCGCTACCGCATCTACAATAACGATGGCGGCGAAGTCGAACAATGCGGCAACGGCGCGCGCGCTTTCGTCAAGTTCGTCAGCGAAAAAGGCTTGTCAAGCAAGGACAGCATCCGCGTGGAAACCATGGCCGGCATCATTGCGCCGCGCCTGGAGCGCGATGGCAGCATCACGGTCGACATGGGTGCGCCCGTGCTGGAACCCGTGCTGGTACCGTTCGATGCAAACGGCCTGGACGGTGTCACGGAAGGCGACGACACCTTGTGGCCGCTGGACCTGGCGCTGCCAGGCCAGACGGCCCCCGTGCTGGTATCTGTCGTGTCGATGGGCAACCCACATGCCGTGCAAGTGGTCGAGGATGTCGACGCGCAAGACCTGGAACAATCGGGACCGCTGATCGAGCACCATCCGCGCTTTCCCCGCCGCGTCAACGCCGGCTACCTGCAGATCGTCGATCGCCATCACGTGAAACTGCGCGTGTTTGAACGGGGCGCGGGCGAAACGCTCGCTTGCGGCACGGGCGCCTGCGCCGCCGCCGTGGCCGGCATCCTGCGCGGCCGGCTCGACTCGCCCGTGCGCATCAGCGCGCGTGGCGGAGAGCTGTCGATCGCGTGGCAAGGCCCGGGCCATCCTGTCCTGATGACAGGCCCGGCCGTGACCGTGTTCGAAGGCACGATCGAGCTGTAGTCAAAGCGGCAAGCCGCCTCACATCATGCCGCCAGGAACTGCTGCTCCTGCGCGACACCCAGCTCGGCCAGGTAGCACTTCAGGCGGTACAGGCGTTGCCGGTAATTGCCTTCTGGCCCCGTCACGCCGCAATCGACGCGTTCGAACAGGCGCACTACCTGATCGAGCAGCTGGCGCTCCTGCGCCGTGCGGATCAATACCAGGCGCCGCTTGCCGCGCCCATGCGTGGCGCTGATATCGATCAGCAGGCAATGCCCCTGGTCGGCCGCATGCAGATCGAGCAGCAGCGCCTCGGCACGCGACAGATGAAAGCGGCGCGCCAGCTCCAGGCGCGCCGCCAGCAAGGGGTGACTCTGGCCCAGCTGGCGCAGCTGCCCATCGGCCTGCAGGGCGGCGCACTGGCCCCAGTCGCCGGGCTCGCCGTGCGGCGCGATCTTCGCCAGCGCCGCCTCCGCTTCACTGCTGCCTTGCGCCTGCGCCTGCAGCAGCCAATAGGCGGCACGCACATCGTTGTTGCCCCCATCGCGGCGATTGCGCCAGGCATGCATGCCGCACTCGAGCTGGGCCGGGCCATGCCCCAGGTCGGCGGCACGCTCCAGGCAGGAATGGGCTTCGACCACATTGCGCTGGGAAAATTCCGGTTTTGTATAGATGCGCGACAGCACGAACCAGGCTTCGGCCAGGCCCTGTTCGCCAGCCTGCGTCAGCCAGCGCACGGCCCGCTTGAAATTGGCCGCGCCATTGCGCGTGGCCAGCCGCTGGCCATGCGCATCCATGCGCGCATAGCCGAGTCCCAGCTCCAGCTGCGCCGTGCGGTCGCCGCCTTGCGCGGCCAGCTCGCAACATTGCCAGCCCTCGACATCGCCGCCTGGCGCCATCGCCTGGGCACAACGCGACAGCAACAGCACCTGCTGCGTGTCCAATGCGATCATGCGCGCCCCGGCGGCGGCCTGGCGCTGCAACAGCTCGCGCGCCAGCGGCAAGCCTTGCGACAGGAAGCCGGCATGGTTGCCCTGGCTCCAGGCCTGCTCCAGCCAGGCGTACAGGGGCGCGTCGCCGTCAAGCGCATGCTCGCCAGCGACGCCGGTGTCCGGCATGGAGGCTGCGGACGATCCTTCTTGCATGGATAACAACCATTGCGCATCGGGCAAACCGGCACACACGGCGGCGTCCAGCGCCACGCGCGCCTTGGCGCGCAAGGTTTCACAACTGCTGGCGTCGTTGCCCAGCACCAGTTGCGCCAGCACCAGGCCGGCCTGCACCAGACCCGCATCGAACGCTTGCGCGTAATACGGAATCAGCGTCCTGGCTGCCGCTTGCGCCACTTCGAACGGCACGTGCATGCCAATCAGCAAGCATGCTTCCTGGCTATCCTCCTGGGCCGCCCGCGCCAGCCAGTGCAAGGCGGTCGGCAAGCTCTGCGGCACACCCTGTCCGAACAGATACAGCCGTCCCAACGCCAGCTGGCAAGCCACATCGCCGGCGCGTGCACCCTTGATCAATCCTAATGTTTCGCGATTTGCCATCGATTCTCGATATTGAGTCAATGATTCTAATAATAGTGCGTCGTCTCCGGGCCCATCAGTGCAGGCCGTCCCTTAGTGTAACGTCCTTGCGTCATAAATCCGACTCAGCCGGCTTAAGAACTTGATTCAACGCAACAATCTCCAGGCCAAAACACGCCAAGATGGCAAGGCGCCGCCACCGTGGCGATGGGAGAACGCTGGACATCGGCGCAGGATCGGCAGAAACCACGCGTTACAAAAATACAACAGGGCCATGGATTTATGACGCTTTTCACCAATCTTTTCACGCATATTTGACCAATCCCGCACGTCTTGCGTGCCGACGAATTAAGGTTCATTCATCGAAACGCGATCGTTAGCGCATTTCAATCTGCTCGGATCTCGGACGGAACTCACTTTTAATAGGGAATAAGACATGAAAAAATCACTCGTTGCCCTCGCACTCTTCGGCGCCTTTGCCGCAACCGCACAAGCGCAGTCGTCCGTTCAAATCTACGGCACGATCGATGCAGGCCTGGGCAAAGCGACTGGTTCGACCACCGCCGTCACCAAGCGCGACAACAACAAGCTGGGTTTCAAGGGCACGGAAGATCTGGGCAATGGCTTGAAAGCTATTTTCCAACTGGAAATTCGCTATGAATCCGATACGGGTACGCTGGAAGGCAACTCCCGTCCGCTGTTCCAGGGTCAAAGCCGCGTCGGCCTGCAAGGCGACTTCGGTACCGTGCGCCTGGGCCGTGGCCTGACCGCCTTCCAGGAAGCGAGCACCGCGTTCGAACCATGGTCGGGCATGCCTACGACAGCAGGTTTCCAGACCGACATCACGGTCGCCGGTTACACCAGCGATCCGCTGAGCGCAACGGGCAATTCGAAAAACCGCTTCTCGAATGCCGTGTTCTATAACTCGCCAGTCATCAACGGCTTCCAGTTCAACGCCACCGTGGCCGCCAAGGAAGCCAATGGCTTCGGCGGCATCGGCCTCAACCAGCCAACGCCTGCTAACGTGGCCATACGTGCGAATCCAAGCGGCAACTACGCAGTGCTGGCAAACGCTGCGCCAGCGTCGAATCCATACTCGGTGTCGGGCACCTACACCAACGCGCAGTTTGCCGCCATGGCAGCCTACGAACGCAACGGCGTGCAAGCCAAACTGTGGTCGGTTGCCGCATCGTTCAATCCGGTCACGGAATTGAAACTGATGGCGTCGTATCAGCATCAGGATGATGGCAACTACAAGATCATCAATACCGATACCAAGGCATGGCTGATCGGCGCCAACTATGACGTCGGTCCGGGTAAGATCCGCGCCGGCTACGGTCAGAAAACGCCGGATGGCACCGTCAAAACCAAGCAAGCTTCGCTGGGCTACGATTACAACCTGTCGAAACGCACGTATGTCTACGCAGACATTTCGAATAAAAAAGCGGCCAACACGAGCAACTACAATGCATCGACCACCACCAACTACGTGGGCATCGGCGTACACCACAATTTCTAATCCCCCGCACGTCACCCTTCACGGGTGACTGCTGAGCAAGGAATGCAAGGCGGCATGGGCAACCATGCCGCTTTTTTCATGCGCGCGCGGAAAATGCATCGGCGCCCCGCCCTTTGCGCCTATGCCGGTGCACTCTCGGTTAGAATGAAGCGTTCATCCTTCACTGACAGACATTCTCAATGACCGCCACACTCGATTCCAGCACCGTCGCCCAATACCTGAGCGAGCATCCGACTTTCTTCGAAGAGCATACCGCGCTGCTCGGTGAGGTCAAGCTGAGCAGCCCGCTGACGGGACGCACCATCTCGCTGCAGGAGCGGCAGATGGAAGTGATGCGTGACAAGTACAAGGCGCTCGAACTGCGCATGTCCAAGCTGAGCCGCCTGGCCGAGGAAAATGGCGACATCGCCAGCAAATTCCACGGCTGGAACCAGGCCATGCTGCAAGTGCGCAGCGATGCCGAGATGCCGCGCGTGCTGGTCGACGCCCTGCAAAGCAATTTCGACGTGCCCTATGTCAGCCTGCGCCTGTGGCAAGTGCTGCCGGAACACGCCAATGGCTGGTTCACGGAAGATGTCACGGCCGACGTGCGCATGTTCGCCAACAGCCTGCAAGCACCGTACTGCGGCAGCAACCGCGACTTCGAAGCCGTGCACTGGTTGCAGGCCGACAAGATCGAATCGACCGTCATGATCGCCCTGCGCGCCCCGAACACCACGGGCACCTTCGGCTTGCTGGTGCTCGGTTCGCCCGACAGCGAACGCTTTACCTCCAGCATGGGCACCGACTTCCTCGTGCATATCGGCGCCACGGCCAGCGCCGCCCTGGCCGCGCTGCGCGCCGGCTCGCCTGCCTGAGAACGCCATGGGCAAGGCCGAATGGCTCGACGCCTACCTGGCGCAGCTGGCCACGCAGCGCAAGCTGTCGCCGCATACGCTGGACGCCTACGGGCGCGACCTGCGCGCCTTGCTGGAGCTGAGCGGCAACACGCCCTGGACGGCGCTGGCGCACAATGAAATACGCCGCTACACGGCCAAGCTGCATAGCGGTGGCCTCGACCCGCGTTCGATCGCCCGCAAGCTGTCGTCGTGGCGGGGCTTTTTCAACTGGCTCAGTGGCGAGACCAAGCTCGACGCCAACCCTGTCGACGGCATCCGCGCCCCCAAGCGGGCCAAGACCTTACCCAAGGCCCTGTCGGTGGACGATGCCGTGCGCCTCGTGGCGCCCGCGCAACACCAGCAGGGCGCCGCCGAGCTGGAACAACTGTGCAACCGCGCCATGTTCGAGCTGCTGTATTCGAGCGGCTTGCGCGTGTCGGAACTGACCAGCCTGGATACCCATTACTGCAAGGCCGAGGACGGCCGGGACGCCTCGCTGGGCTGGCTCGACATGGCCAGCTTCGAAGTCATCGTCACGGGCAAGGGCAGCAAGATGCGCAAGGTGCCCGTCGGCAAGGCGGCCCTCGTCGCCTTGACGGCCTGGCTGGGCGTGCGCCCGCCAGCAGCCGATGGCAGCGCTGCCTTGTTTTTAAGCACGCGCGGCACGCGCATCTCGCCGCGCGTATTGCAGCTGCGCCTGAAGGCGCATGCGCTGGCTACCGACATTCCCGCCAACGTGCACCCGCACGTGCTGCGCCACTCGTTCGCCTCGCACGTGCTGCAATCATCAGGCGACTTGCGCGCCGTACAGGAAATGCTGGGCCATTCCAGCATCACCTCGACCCAGGTCTACACGGCCCTCGACTTCCAGCACCTGGCGCATGTGTATGACCAGGCGCACCCGCGCGCCAAGCTCAAATAAGCAGCCGCGCCCGTTGACCAGCCTGATGCATATCAAGCGGATCGGCGCGCATTTGCAAGCATTTGCAAAATTCCGGCATAATCGTCCGCATTCTTCCGCTTGCGCGGTGGCACCATCGATTACAGCATAGGCATCCTTCATGGCACTGATTCCAACCACCATCCTCACCGGTTTCCTGGGCGCCGGCAAAACCACCTTGCTCAACCGCATACTGCAGGAAGACCATGGCATGCGCATCGCCGTGATCGAGAACGAGTTTGGCCAGGAAAACATCGACAATGAAATCCTGGTGCAGGATAGCAACGAGCACATTATCGAGATGAACAACGGCTGCATCTGCTGCACCGTGCGCGGCGACCTGATCGTGGGCCTGACGGAACTGGCGCGCAAGCGCGACGCCGGCCTGCTGGCGTTTGACCGCGTCGTCATCGAAACGACGGGCCTGGCCAATCCCGGCCCCGTGGCACAGACCTTCTTTGTCGATGAAGAAGTGGGCAGCCACTACATGCTCGATGCCATTATCACGGTAGTCGATGCCCGCCATGCAATGAAGCAACTCGATGAATATGAGGAAGCCCAGCGGCAAGTGGGCTTTGCCGACAAACTGCTGCTGTCAAAAACCGACCTCGTCAGTGAAGAGGACGTGGCCACGCTGACGCGCCGCCTGAAGCGCATCAATCCCCGCGCGCCCATCGCCAAGGTCGATTTCGGCCGCGCGCCGCTGGCCGAAGTGCTGGACATCCGCGGTTTCAACCTGAATGAAAAACTGGAACTGGACCCGGATTTTCTGGCCACCGAAACGGAGCACGTGCATGATCATGATCATGATAAAGCGCACGACCATGCGCACGGGCACGCAGATGAGCACGGCCACGAGCACAAGCATGCGCACGAGCACAGCGACGCCTGCGCCACCGATTGCGGCCACGCGGACCACCACCATGCGCAGCACAGCGACGATATCGCCGCTTTTGTTTTCAAGAGCACGCAACCGTTCGACAGCGCCAAGCTTGACGAGTTCCTCGGTGGCCTGGTGCAAGTGTATGGCCCGCGCATGCTGCGCTACAAGGGCGTGCTGCTGATGCAGGGTGCCGAACGCAAGGTGGTATTCCAGGGCGTGCACCAGTTGATGGGCAGCGACCTGGGTGCCAAATGGGGCGAGAATGAAGTGCGCGGCAGCAAAATGGTGTTTATTGGCAAGAATCTACCAAAAGACATTTTTATTCGCGGACTCGAACAATGTTTGGTATAAACTAGCCGGGTTTTGCAAAGTATTCTTTGCAAAGCAGAAACAAAAGGGAAAGTTAAGCACGCTTTCCCGCTGTCCGACACCCATCTTGCTGGTATAAACCAACAAGTAGTCGTCTCTGATCGGCTAGGCAACAAATCGGGATGGCAATATAAGGCAAAGCGTGCCAAAATCAGCGACGAAAACGGCCCATGTCGTTGGCCTGTCATGAAATGCTGGCAAACTGCCGCTGGCGACATGCCAGGCATGCAAGCGATCCACCCAACACGCCCGTTGTCGCGCGCAGAGCGCGACTGGCATAGAGCGGTAAAAAGTTATCAACATGGCACCATAGCCGGCCGGTAGTTCTGGCTTTCGCCGGCAAGCCAAGGTCGCAAGCAGTACATCCGGACAGCAATGCCCAGCGGAACCTGTACAGTTGCTCGGCATCGCCGCATCAACTGATCAATTTGAAAACTCTGTCGTATCGAAGGTAAGCGAAGTTATGACCAAAACTAATAAATCGACCCCGGCCGCCAACCAAGACATCCCTCTCATCAGCGAAGACCAAATTCGCGCCATGAGCGAAGATGACTACATGAATCCGGCACAACTGGCATTCTTCAAGGCGCGCCTGCAGCAGCTCGAGAAAGACTTGCTGAAAAACGCCGGCGAAACCACGGAACACTTGCGTGAAACCGTGCTGGTCCCGGACCCTGCCGACCGCGCCACCATCGAGGAAGAGCATGCGCTGGAACTGCGCACGCGCGACCGCGAACGCAAATTGCTGAAGAAAGTGCAGCAATCGATCGCCAGCATCGACGCCGGCGACTATGGCTGGTGCGAAGAAACGGGCGAGCCAATCGGCATCCCGCGCCTGATCGCCCGTCCGACCGCCACCCTGTCGCTGGAAGCCCAGCAACGGCGCGAACTGAAGCAAAAACTGTACGGCGACTGATCGCCCTTCCCCTTGCGGGGCCGCCCCGGCTGCCCCGCAAGAGCGATAAAAAAGCACGCAAGCTTCGGTTGCGTGCTTTTTTTTCGTCTTGCGCCGACTACACTGAAGCAGGCACTGCGGCTTGCAATTGCCTTTTCCATCCCCACTTTTGAGCCATGGGCGCGCACCGCATGACGCTGCACGCATAGGCACGAATCTTTTGAGGTCACTATGGAACAATTTCACGGCACCACCATCCTCTGCGTCCGGCGCGGCAAGCAAGTCGCCCTGGGCGGCGATGGCCAGGTAACTTTGGGCAACATCGTCATGAAGGGCACGGCCCGCAAGGTGCGTAAGTTGTATCAGGGCAAGGTCCTGGTCGGCTTTGCCGGCGGCACGGCCGACGCCTTCACCCTGCTCGACCGTTTTGAAGGCAAGCTGGAAAAGCACCAGGGCAATCTGCTGCGTGCCTCCGTCGAACTGGCCAAGGACTGGCGCACCGACCGCGTGCTGCGCCGCCTGGAAGCGATGCTGCTGGTGGCCGACAGCGAGTCGACCCTGGTCATCACGGGCAATGGCGATGTGCTGGAACCGGAAGACGGCATCGGCACCATCGGCTCGGGCGGCACCTACGCCCAGTCGGCCGCCAAGGCGCTGCAGGAAAACACAGACTTGTCGCCGGCCGAAGTGGTCAAGAAATCGCTGACCATCGCCGCCGAGCTGTGCATTTACACGAATATGTCCCACATCATCGAGACCTTAGACTAAATCTAAGCGCGCCAGAGCAAAGAATAGAAAGCCAACTATGATCATGAACATGACCCCGTCGGAAATCGTCACCGAACTCGACAAGCACGTGGTGGGCCAGGCCAAGGCCAAGCGCGCCGTCGCCATCGCTCTGCGCAACCGCTGGCGCCGCCAGCAGGTGGCCGAACCCCTGCGCCATGAAATCACGCCCAAGAATATCCTCATGATCGGCCCCACCGGCGTCGGCAAGACGGAAATCGCGCGCCGCCTGGCCAAGCTGGCCGAGGCGCCGTTCATCAAGATCGAAGCAACCAAGTTCACGGAAGTGGGCTATGTGGGGCGCGATGTCGACACCATCATCCGCGACCTGATCGACATCGGCATCAAGCAGACACGCGCGCTGGAGATGAAAAAAGTGCGCGCACGTGCCGAAGATGCGGCGGAAGACCGCGTCATCGATATCCTGGTGCCGCCGGCACGCGACTTCGGCTTCGCGCCGAATACGGCTGCGGCGGTGGACAGCGGCAGCGGCGACAGCACGCGCCAGACCTTCCGCAAGCGATTGCGCCAGGGCGAGCTCGATGACAAGGAAATCGAGATCGAGCTGGCCGAGGCAGGCCCGCAGATGGAAATCATGGCGCCACCGGGCATGGAAGAAATGACGGAACAGATCAAGTCCATGTTCTCGGGCGTGGGCGGGCAGCGCAAGAAGGCGCGCAAGGTCAAGATCCGCGAAGCATTGAAACTGCTGGTCGAGGAAGAAGCGGCCAAACTCGTCAACGAAGATGAGCTGAAACAGAAGGCCATCCAGAACGTCGAGCAGAACGGCATCGTCTTTCTGGATGAAATCGACAAGATCGCTTCGCGCTCGGAGTCCGGCGGCGCCGACGTCTCGCGCGCAGGCGTGCAGCGCGACCTGCTGCCGCTGGTCGAAGGCACGACCGTCAACACCAAGTACGGCATGATACGCACGGACCACATCCTGTTCATCGCCTCGGGCGCCTTCCACCTGGCTAAGCCGTCGGACCTGATTCCCGAACTGCAGGGACGTTTCCCCATCCGCGTGGAACTGGAATCGCTGTCGATCTCGGACTTCGAGCGTATTTTGACCAGCACCGACGCCTGCCTGACGATGCAGTACGAAGCCTTGCTGGCGACGGAAAACCTGACCTTGAAATTCGCGCCGGAAGGCATCACGCGCCTGGCGGAAATCGCCTATTCGGTCAATGAGCGCACGGAAAACATCGGCGCGCGCCGTCTGTACACGGTGATGGAAAAACTGCTGGAAGAAGTGTCGTTTACGGCCAGCGAAGGCAGCAGCAGCAGCACGGAAAACCTGCTGGTAATCGATGCCGCGTATGTCAACGAACGCCTGGAGGCGCTGTCGGTCAACGAAGACCTGTCGCGCTACGTGCTGTAGTCAGGGAGGGGAAGCGATGGCAAACAAGGCCTTGGCGACGCGGCAGAAAATGCAGTTCCGCGTCGAACCTTCGCAAAAACCACGTAACCCGGTGGCCACGGCCGCCTTGCAGCGCACTGCCGGGGCGCACGTGAAAACCGTGTCCGGCCAGCGCCAGCAGGAAAAACGCCTGCTGGCGACATTGCTGCTGAAAGTAGAAACGGACAAATAGGCCGCCCGCGGACACCCCTAGTCAGGGGCGTCCGCCATCAGGCCACTCTCTGCCGCTGCAGCATCCCCTTAGAAACGGTAGGACGCGCCCAGCGAAAACATGTCGACCTTGGTCGTTTGCTTGTCGTTGTACTTCACGGGTACGCGGTCCCAGTCGAGGTGCAGCGACCAGTTCTGGTTCAGTGCATATGCCGTGCCGATGCCGTAGATCAGGCCTGCCTTGTTCTTCTTGTCCGAACCGCCGCCCAGATAATCGACCTTGCCCTGCGTGTAGGCCACGCCGGCGCGCCCGCTCAGGGTGAACGCGTCAAACTGGTAGCCGAGCACGCCCTGCACGCCGACGCCGGTGAACTTGCCGCGGCCGGCGCGCTTGCCGACGCCCGTGTCGAAGCCCGACTTGACCTCTCCGCCCAGATACCCCACCAGCTCAACCGAAGACAGGGCCACGCCGCCCTGAAACGGCAGCGCGTCGACACTGTAACCCAGGTAGGCCTTGCCATTGCGCTTGCTGCTTTTGTCGCAATCGCCTTGTCCTGGCACGCAATCGAGGCCGGTATTGGCGCGAAAGCCGTAGCTGGCGCCCGCGTAGACGGGACCCGGCGCAGGTTCGGCTGCGGCCGCCACGGCATGCAGGGAAGCGATGCTGGCCAGCGCCAGCAGCGCTGCGGGGAAACGGAAAGATGGGAACATGGATAACCTCTACAAGTGGATGGATTGCCTGGTTGTAGCGCGCTGCGCGAGCCACAAGCGGGAGTGTCATCTCTTTTACCGAGAAGTACTATCACCTTGTGCAAAGTGCCATTTGCGGCTACATTCGGTACCGTCATCCGCTACCAAACTTGTAAAAAAGGATATCTCGTGAGTTCACCTGAACTGCTTTTGCGCGTGCTGCGCACCCAATTGCGTGCCGCCGGCATCACGTACAAGGTATTGGCCGAGCGCATCGGCATGAGCGAGTCGAGCGTCAAGCGCATGTTTGGCCAGCACGATATGTCGCTGTCGCGCCTGGCCCTGATCTGCAAGGCCTCGGGCATCGCCATGGAAGACGTACTGCGTGGCGCAGCCGACATCACGCCGCATGCCGACACGCTCACGCTGGTGCAGGAAAAGTCACTGGTGGCGCATCCGCGCCTGCTGCTGGTGGCAATCTGCTGCCTCGGTCACTGGAGCCTGGAGCAGGTGGTGGAAACGTATGCGCTGACGCAGGCCGAATGCATCAGCTGCCTGGCCGAGCTGGACCGGCTGGGCTTGATCGAACTCAAGCCGCTGAACCGCTACAGCCTGCGCGTCTCGAACGCCTTCCACTGGCTGGCCGACGGCCCGGTGCAGCAGTACTTCCGCGAACACGTGGTGGCCGATTATTTCAGCGGGCATTTCGATCGCGCCGGCGAGACGCTGATGTGTATCCCGGCGCGCCTGTCGCTATCGAGCGCGCAGGAACTGGTGCAAAAGATCCGCCAGCTGGCCGAGGAACTGGCGCGGCTGCACCAGAACGACCGGCGCCTGGCACCCGCCGAGCGCGATGGCTTTACCCTGCTGCTGGGATTTCGCTCATGGGAATTTGCCGCCTTCACGGCCCTGCGCCGCAGCACGGCGCCCGCCGCCCCGGCGGCGCCTTACCAGACCGGTCCCAGGAACAGATAAAGCGTGCTCTCGCCGCCCTTCGATGCACCCGAGGCCACATACACGGGACCGAAGCGCGTATCGACGGAGATGAAGGCACTGCTCGCCTGCGTGAATTTGGTGGCCTTCCAGCGCTCGCTCTGATCGAAGCCACCGCCCATTTCCAATGAAAAGCCGGCCCGCACGGCGCCGCCCAGAGTGCTGGGCAGGGAGCCGATGCGACGCGCCATCACGAAGCGCGCCAGGGCTACGCTGCGCCCCGTCACCGAATTGAATTCCGTGCCAGACAGGCGCAGGAAGCCGCCCAGGCTGAGCGGCGCCTCGCCCCGCTGCGCACGTGCCCATTCGCCATACACATGGCCGGCCCAGTTGCCGCTGCCAAACGCCTTCAAGCCCGTAATGGCCGAGCGCCCCAGACCCGTCTCGCCCGACCCGGTGGTCGAGGAGCGCGTCCAGGTAGCGTCGAGCAGCACGCCGCGCGTAGGGAAACCGGGCGAATCGAGCGTGTCGACGCGGAACTGGACGAACTGGTTGGTGCCCAGTGCCCGCTCCTTGGGATAGGTCGGGTCGGCGGGAATGCTGATGTCCGCCTTGACTTCGCTACGCGTGACGCCAAACTGCAGATCGCCCCAAAAGCCGAACTGGCGCCCCAGCACCAGGCTGGCACTCTGGCCGCTGTAGGCGACGCGCGCATTGCGCCGCCCCTTGTCGAACAGGTCGATCGCCTGAGAGCTGTACTGGATCGACGGCGCGATATACCACGGGTTGCCGGCACCCAGCGGCTGCCAGTACTGCACCCCGAAGTTGCGCGTGGTACCGATCTGCACCATGCTGCGCAATTCGCCGCCCCAGCTGTTCAAATTCGAGCGCACATGCAGCAGCTTCAGGGCAAAGGTATTACTGTCCTTGAAATCGCTGGCCATTTCCAGGCCCATGCGCAGGCGGCTGCTGGCCCACGGCGCTTCGACCGCCTTGATGGTGACCGAGCGCTGGTCGCCGGCATCGACCACGTCCGTCTCCACGCGCGCCACGTCGCCCCGGCCATACAGCTTGGCCGCCGCCTTGAGCACATCTTCCTGGCTGACCGCCTGCCCTTCCACCAGCCCCGACTGCGCCTGCAGGATGCGCGGATTGATATCGCCTTCGCTCTCCACGGCCAGGCGCGTGAGCGGCAAGGCCACATCCAGCAAGGCCGGCGCGGCCAGGCGCAGCTGCTCGCACGCCGCGTACTGTTCCGGCGGCAGGGCCAGCGGCGCCAGACGGGCGGCCAATGCCTGCGCCGCCTGCTCGCCGGCGCGCATGGCGCGCGCATAGTTTTCAAAGTCGAGGAAGCTCACGCCCGTCAGGTCCGGCGCCACCAGGATATCCTGCGGCTGCAATTCCTTGAGCGAGCGCTGCACGTTCTGTTCCGTGAGTATCTGCAGCATCTGCTGCGCCACGCCGATGGCGCTGCCCAGCTCTTTTTCCGGCGCCAGCGGCGTGCCCACGTTGACGGCGATGATGATGTCGGCACCCATGGCGCGCGCCATGTCGACGGGCAGGTTGCGCACCAGGCCCCCGTCCACCACCAGCCGGTTGTTCACGCGCACGGGAGCAAACACGCCCGGCACGGCCAGCGAGGCGCGCATCGACAGGAACAGCGGCGTGTCGACCAGCTCCACCAGCTCGCCATTGACCAGGTCCGACGCCACCGAGCGGAAAGGCAGCGGCAGCTGGCTGGCGGCACGGTCGCGCATGCCGGCCGGCAGCAGCCGGTTCAGCGCCATTTCCAGCGCCGCATTGCTGGCCGCGGCCGGCGGCGTGGAAATGCCGTTGCGGCTGGTGCCAAACTCGATGCGCGACGGCAGCAATAAATCTTCCTCGCGGCGGCGGAACGCCAGTTCATCGCGCGGCGGACGGTCGGCCACCACGCGCGCCCAGTTGGTTTCGCGCGCCATCTTTTCCAGGTCGGCCACGGAAGCGCCGGCGGCATACGCGCCGCCCACCACGCCCCCCATGCTGGTGCCCACCACCATGTCGATCGGCACATGCAGCTCCTGCAGCACCTTCAATACGCCGATATGCGCGAGACCGCGCGCGCCACCGCCCGACAGCACCAGGGCGATGCGCGGGCGCGCCGGTACGGACTCCGCCTGAGCGGCTGCCGGGGAAGCGGTGGCGGCGGCGCCAGCTTGTGGCAAAGCGCACAGCGCCGCCACGCAGCCTGCTGCCAGGACGGCACGGATCGAAAACATGAGGACTCCTGTCACGATGGCGGCACGGCGCCATCAGCATGATGGTAATGGGGTAGGCGGGGTAAATCCGACAATCAGCTCAATTCGACGGCGGCGTGCTGGTGGTGCTCACTTGCGGCGCCGGCATCATGGTTGCCGGACGCTGCTGCTCCATCGGCAGCGGCGGCGGCACCAGGTTCGTGACGGGCGCAGGGGCCGGTGCCGGTGCCGGGGTAGCAGACACTTGCGCCGGCAGGGCCAGCGCCTTGTCGTCGGCCACCAGGTCGATGCGCTTGCTCACGCCTCCATCGCGCAGCAGCACATGGCGCGCATGCACTTCCAGCACTGTCACGCCTGGCACCACCTCGGCGCCTTCGGGCAGGGCTACGGAGGGCTTGCCATCGGTCGAGATGATGGCCACGCTGCCGCGGCCGTTGCTGGCCGCTACCACGCCCTTGAGCTGGTAGTTGCTGGCCGTGGCCACGCTGATCTGCCCGCCGAACAGCGAAGCACCCGCCTCCACGCTGGCATCCTGCACCACCGGCACGGCGGGTGGATTGATGGGGCGTTGCGGTGCCTTGAACAGCTGCATGGCCCAGTAGGCCAGCGACACGGACAGCGCCACGACGGCGAGCAAACTTGTAAATTGAGGCAAACGCTTCATGGTTTCCTTGAGTTTCTTATCTGACGAGCTGATTGATTTCGATAATCGGCATCAGCACGGCCAGCACGATCAGCAGCACCACCACGCCCATGGCCAGGATCAGGGCCGGCTCCAGCAAGCCGGCGATGGTCAGGGTGCGGCGTTCCAGGTCCTGCTCCTGCGCGCTGGCGGCGCGTTCCAGCATGGCCGGCAGCTCGCCCGTGATTTCGCCGGCGCGTATCATGTGGATCAGCATGGGCGGAAAATGCTTTTGCGCCGACAGGGCGCGCGCCAGGCTGACACCCTCGCGCACGGCGCCGCTGGCCTCGGCCACCAGTTCCTGCATCGCCACATTGGTCAAGGTATCGCGGCTGGTATCGAGCGCGCGCAGGATCGGCACGCCGGAGCCCGTGGTGATGGCCAGGGTGCTGGCGAAACGCGCCGTATTCAGGCTGCGCTCGAACTTGCCGTACAGTGGTGCCGTCAGCAGCCAGGTATGCCAGCGCCGTTTCAAGGCAGGCTGCTGCAGCGCGCGGCGCCAGGCCACCCAGGCGCCGACGAGGGCAATCGCCACGACGATGCCGTAGTTGCGCACGAAGTCCGACAACGCCAGCATGATCACCGTCAGCATGGGCAGCTTTTGCTTGGTATTGGCGAACACGGAAACGATCTGCGGCACCACGTAGGTGAGCAGGAAGATCACGATGGAAAACGCCACCACCGTGACGATGGCCGGATAGGTAAACGCCAGCTTGACCTTCTGCACCAGCGCATTGCGCCGCTCGATATAGTCGGCCAGGCGCGACAGCACGCGCGACAAATGGCCGATCTGCTCGCCGGACGCCACCAGCGCCCGATAAATTTCCGCAAAATCGCGCGGATGGCGCGCCAGCACGTCGGAAAACGCGGCGCCACCGATCACTTCCGAACGGATCGAGGCGATCAAGTCGCGCAGGTACGGCCGCTCGGCCTGTTCCAGCAGCGCGGAAAACGCTTGCTCCAGCGGCAGGCCCGCTTCCAGCAGGCTGGCCAGCTGGCGCGTAAACAGGGCCAGCTCGGTACTCGACAGGCGTTCGCCGAAGCCGCGCCGCTTGGTGACGCCGGCGGCATCGACCTGCGCGGCGATCGGCTCGACGGCCAGCGGCACCAGGCCTTGCACGCGCAGCTCGGCGCGCGCGGAACGGGGACTGTCGGCATTGAGCACGCCCTTGCGGGTGGCGCCCTGGGCATCGACGGCTTCATAACGGAATGCGGGCATGGTGGCGGGCCTAGTCTTTGGTCACGCGCAGCAATTCGGCTTGCGTGGTGGTGCCGTCGCGCAGCCAGCGTTCGCCGTCGTCGCGCATGCTCGTCATGCCGTCCTGCAGCGCGACGGCGCGCACGTCCGCTTCCGACGCGCGGTTGTGGATCTGCGCGCGGATCTGCTCCGTCGTGCGCAGCAGCTCGTATACGCCCACGCGGCCCTGGTAGCCGGTCTGGCCGCACTGCTCGCAACCGACCGCCTGCCAGTATTGCCCGTCGAAGGTCTTGCAGGAGCCGCACAACTTGCGCACCAGACGCTGCGCCAGCACACCAAGCAAGGAGGACGACAGCAGGAACGGTTCGATACCCATGTCCAGCAAGCGCGTGACGGCCGCCGAGGCATCGTTCGTGTGCAGGGTCGCCAGCACCAGATGGCCCGTCAGCGAGGCCTGCACGGCGATCTGCGCCGTTTCCAGGTCGCGGATTTCGCCGATCATGATTACATCGGGATCTTGCCGCAGGATCGCCCGCAGCGCCTTGGCAAAAGTCATGTCGATGCGTGGGTTGACCTGCGTCTGGCCCACGCCAGCCAGGTCGTACTCGATCGGGTCTTCCACCGTCAGGATGTTCGTCGTCGTGGCGTTGAGCATCGACAGCGCCGCGTACAAAGTCGTCGTCTTGCCCGAGCCGGTGGGCCCGGTAACGAGCACGATGCCGTGCGGCTGCGTGATCAGGCCATCGAACTGCTTCAGCATGGGCGCGCTCATGCCCAGGTGCTGCAAGTCGAGGCGGCCCGCTTCCTTGTCCAGCAGACGCAATACGGCCCGTTCGCCATGCCCGGTCGGCAGGGTCGAGACGCGCACGTCGACGGGTTTCCCGCCCACGCGCAGGGTGATGCGGCCGTCCTGCGGCAAGCGTTTTTCGGCGATGTCGAGCTGCGCCATGATCTTGATGCGCGAAATGAGCGAACCGTGGATGGCCTTGCGGGGGCGCACCACGTCGCGCAGGCTGCCGTCGATGCGAAAGCGCACGACGGAGGTCTGCTCGAACGGTTCGATGTGGATATCGGAAGCGCCTTCGCGCAGCGCCTGCGTCAGCAGCGCGTTGATCATGCGGATGACGGGCGCGTCGTCGGACGATTCGAGCAAGTCCTCGATGGCCGGCACGTCCTGCAGCAGCTTGGTCAAGTCCAGGTCGGCGTCGAATTCATCGGCCATCTGCGACGCGTCGCCGCCGCCGCCCGCGTAGGCGCCGGCAATGGCCGCATCGAGTTCGCCGCGCGACAGCACCGTCAATTGAATCTGGCCGAAACGGCGCGACACTTCGGCAATGGCCGCCGGTGCCGTCGATGCGGCCACCAGCACGTCGACCGGGGCGCCATCGACGGTGCCGGGCCGGGCCAGCAGGCCGAAATCGCGCGCGTAGGCGTAGGGAAGCAGATTACTCATGGCTGTCCCATCACTTCTGCTGCTGCGGCGGCGTGGCCGCGTTGGCCGGCGCGCCTGGCGGCGGCGTCGGTGCCGGCGGCACAGGGCGCGTCACCATGTTGCCGCCCAGCGGCTGGCCATCCTGCAGGGCCGGCAAGACGGGCGTGCCCAGGTCTTTCAGCATCAGATTGCCCGTGGCCGGCACGGCTGCCGTCTCGGCCGAGCGCATGTAGTCGTAGCGGTCGGCCGCCAGGCTGCCGCTCTGCTCCTTGTTGCGCACGATGACCGGGCGCAGGAAGATCATCAGGTTGGTTTTCTTGCGCTCGCGCGTCTGGTACTTGAACAGGTTGCCAATCAGGGGGATATCGCCCAGGCCGCGCACTTTCTCCGCGTTGTCGCCCGTGCTGTCCTCGATCAGGCCACCGAGCACGATGATCTGGCCATCGTCTGCCAGCACATTGTTTTCGATCACGCGGTTGTTGATGGTGATGCCGCTGACGGCCGTCGACGTGGATTTGTCCACGCTCGACGTCTCGTGATAGATGCCCAGCTTGATGGTACCGCCTTCGGAAATCTGCGGACGCACCTTCAGGGTCAGGCCCACTTCCTTGCGGTCGATGGTCTGGAACGGGTTCGTGTTGGTGCCGGCCGTGCTGGTGTACTGGCCCGTCAGGATAGGCACGTTCTGGCCCACCTTGATGGTCGCCAGTTCATTGTCCAGGGTGATCAGGTTCGGCGTCGACAGGATATTCGCGTTGCCGTCCGATTCCAGCGCATGCGCCACGGCGCCCAGGCCCAGCGCGCCGTTGATCTGCTTGAAGATGCCGACCGTCAGACCGCCCGTCGGCAAGACCTTGCCGCCGCCCGTGGCGATGGCGCCGATGTTGTTACTGGTGCCGGAAGCGAACGATTGCAGCGCCCCGACGCGGTAATTGCTTTTGCTGTCGCCCGTCAGGCCCAGCCACTGCACGCCGAATTCGGACGCCTTGGACGACGTCACTTCGACGATCAGCGCCTCGATGTAGACCTGGGCGCGGCGCACGTCGAGCTGGTCGATCACGGCGCGCAGGTTACGGTAAACGGCCTCGTTACACGTCAAAATCAGCGTATTCGTCGATGCATCGGCCTGGATGAAACCGGCCGCGCCGCCCGACGACAGCTGCTGCGGCCCGTTGTTCAGCGAAGCGCCACCCGTGCTGCCGCTTTGCGTATTGCCGCCCAGGCCAGTGCTGTTCATGCCGCTGTTGTTCTGGCTGATCTGGTTATTCGTGCCCTGGTTGCTGGTGCCCTGCTGCGCCGTGGCAGCCGTGCCATCCGACGTCACCACCGAACGCAGGGTTTGCGCCAGCTTGGTGGCGTCCGCGTTCTTCAGGTACACCACGTGCACATTGCCCAGCTGCGTGGTCGGCTGGTCCAGCTTGGAAATGAGCGACTTGGCCAGGTTGGCGCGCGCCGCCGACGGCGCGCGCAGCACCAGCGAATTGGTGCGCGGGTCGGCCAGCACGGACACCTTGCCCGTGTCGGCGGCCGCGCCGGCGCCCGCATTTCCGCCTTCCATCAGTTTATTCACCATCGAAGCCAGGTCGGAAGCGATGGCATAGCGCACGGGGATCACGTCCAGGTCCGTCGAGGCGGGCACGTCGAGCGCGGCGATGATCTTCGCCATGCGCTTGAGGTTATCCGCGTAATCGGTGATCACCAGCGAGTTGTTGCCCGGGTTGGCGTTGATCGTGTTGTTCGGCGAAATCAGGGGCCGCAGCACGGCCAGCAGGTTGGCCGACGATTCGTAGTTCAGGTAAAACACCTGAGTGGCGATCTGGTCGCCCTTCACCTGGCTGGCGCCATTGCCTACCTGGGTCGGCACGGACTGCAGCTTGGCGTCCGCTTCCGGCACCACTTTCGCGTAGCCGTCGCCGGAGACCACCGCATAGCCCTGCAGGCGCAAGGCTGAGGCCAGCAGCCCGAAGGCCTGCGTCTTGCTGATCGATTTTTCCGACACCAGGGTGATCGTGCCCTTGACGCGCGGGTCGATGACGAAATTGATGTTGGTGTAATGGCCCACGGCCTTGATCACCGATTCGATGTCGGCGCCGACGAAATTGAGCGCCGCTTCATCGCCGGGCGCGGCCCAGGCGGGTGCCGGCATGCCGGCCACGGAACAGCACAGCAAGGCGGCGGCCGACAGGCGGCGCAGCGAGAAGGAGAAAGTATGGGGGCTCACGGATGGTTTTTTCATTGTCTGAACTCTAAGGCGATGATGTTTTTTTCGCTATTGCTACGGCGCTGTCCCAGCAAATTCAACAAACTCGCCAAGGTCTCTTCATATCCTGCTGCGGCCTGGGCCTGGCCGGAAAACTGCATGCGCCCCTGTTGCAGGCTGCCGCTGCCGTCGAGCAGCAGCGGTCCCTTGATGGAGCGCAAGGTCAACGTCGCCTGCTGCCCCTGCCAATCGAAATCAAGCTCGTAGCTGCCCAGCGGACGCAGCGACGACAGGCGCGACGCCATGTCCGTCATCTGCAAGGTGGTGCGGCCGACGGCGGAAAACTGCCGCTGCTCCAGGGCCAGCTCCAGCGTGCTCCACGACAGGCGCATGCTGCCCGTCGGCGCCACGGTATTTAACGGCGCGCCCAGGCCACCGAGGCCATCGGCCGGCAACAGCAGTGCCGCCGGACTGACCTGCCAGTGCGACCACGAACCGCGCAAGTTCACCGGCTGCGACAGCGCCTGCGGGTTTTGCAATTCCACGTCCGCCGATCCCCACAGCACCGAGGGCGAAATGCGCCAGCTGAAACGCCCCGGCAGCAGGGGCGTCACGGCGCCGTTCGCGCTGGCCGCCCCGCCGATAAAGGCCGAACCGCGCCACAGGGTACCTTGCGCGTCGCCCAAGGTCAAACGTCCGCCCGTCTGCTTTTCCACGATGCCGGCGACCCAGCCGGCCGGGAAAAATACCAGCAGGGTGACGCAGACGCTGAAGATGATGGCCAGCAGCCAGCCAAGCAAGCGCCTCATCGTGCCGCGCCCGGGCTCTGGTGCAGGGTCAGGCTGGCATCGACCAGCCCTGCCTTGCCCTGTGCCGTGATCTTCGCTTCCTGCACCGCCACGCGGCCTTCGCGGCGCAAACCGTCCAGCCACAACATGACGCTGGCAAACGGCACGCCATTGAGCTGCACGCGCGCGTATTCGCCCGTCAGCGACAGCGATTGCGGGCTCAGGCCGCGCGCCTTCAACGAGGCGTCGAGGCTTTCACGGCCCATGGGCGCGACCTGCACGGGCGCCTGGCGCGCCAGTTCGCCCGCTTCGCGCGCCAGCGCCTGCAACTGCGCCGCGTTCTGGCGCAGCTCGGGCAAGCTCTTTTGCAAGGCGATGCGGCCCGTCCAGGCCGGTTCGAAGAACACCGCGTAGACGACGGCCAGGCCCGCCACCACGCCGCCGATGGTCAAGAGCTTGCGCTCCTGCTGCGTACGTTCGGCCCAAAAGGCCTGCATGGCCTGCTGCTGCCGCGTCAATGCGGCGCGCGCCTTGTTGACTGCTGCACTCATGTTTTTGCTCCCGTGGCCGGCGTGATTTTCCACACGCCCGGCGCCGTTTCATTCAAGGCCAGCTTGCGCGCGGCCAGGCCGTCGCGCACCTGCGCCTGGGCGCTGGCGTCGAGCAAATCCGGTTTCAGCTTGACGATCAGGCTGCGCTCGCGGTATTCCAGCGAGGCCACCACGCCGCGCCCGGCCAGGCCGCCCAGCGCCTCGCCCAGCGCCGCGCTCATGCTGGTGAAGTCATCCATGCTCGCCTGCCCGCTTTGCAGGCGGGCAGCAGCGATATTGCGCCGCATCTGCTCCGCTTCCAGGCCATACACGGGCGCTTCATTCGGATACGCGGCCTTGAAGGTTTGCTGCATCGAGGTGCGCACGGTGGCGGCCTCGCGCTTCAGGCGCATCCATTCGATATTCATGCCGGCCAGGTTGACGATCACGGCCAGCAGCGCCAGGCGCAGCGGCCAGCGCCAGCGGCGCCATTCGGTGGCCGATCCCGTGGCCGTGCCCAGCGCGGGCGCCAGGTCCAGCCCCGCGCCCTTGGCACCGGCGATCCAGTGCGCCCAATGCTCGCTCTCCAGCGTCACGCCATCCATGCCGGCAGCGAGCTGTTGATATTGTGCCAGCTCGGCCTGCGCCACGTAGACCGTCAGCGGCACGTCGCCGGCAAACGCGCGCGTCGTCAGCAGCGCCTGCTGCGGCTGAGCCGGCAAGACCAGGCCCAAACCCTCTTGCGGCGCCTGGCGCAAGGCCAGTTCCAGGCCGTCACCGGCCGCGTGCAAGGATGCCGTCACACTGCCAGGCTGCAAGGGCAGGCACAGCTGCGATGGCAGCAGCACCACCTTGCGCGCGCCCTGCGCCAGCAAAGCCTTGACCAGTACCTCGGCCCAGGAGCGCTGCGCCACGGCCACCGTGCGCATGCCGGCAGCGTCGGGCGCGCCGGCGGCCAGCAGGCAATCCTGAGTGTCACCGAGGATATGTTCTTCCACCAGTCCAGGCAAGGCCGCGCGCAGGCGGGCGCCGGCCAGCGGCGGAGTTTTCAGGCGCAGCAGGGTCACGTCGGCCGCCGCCAGCAGCAGTACCACCTGCTTCGCGCCGGCGATCAGCTGACCCAGGCTACCCAGCGACGCGCTGCCCTGCTGCAACAGGGCGCCGCCGTCGCCGGCCAGCACGAAGGAACAGGCAGGCGCGTTGTCGGTGGACGCCTTGGCCGGGTGACGGATATACAATATTGTCAAAGTGACTCGCTTTCAGCTGTTAATTTTCCCGCAACCAGACCAGGCTGGTGGTGCACTTCGGATCCGTTTTTCGATTAACGAGCGCCACGGCATCGAGGGCCGCGCGGTCCAGCCGCACTCGGATGACGGTGAGGAAATAGCGGCTTTTCACATCGACTTCCACGCCAGCAATTACCGCCTTGTTATTGAGCTTGATATTATTTCGGAAATCTGGTCCATCGACAAACTTTTTACGTGGATTACTCAAGGTCAGTGCACTTGCCTCAGATACCGACATGTCGGTAATGGCCGCCAGCACCTCGGGCGACGCCGTATTCACGTTCACCGCCGTCATGTCCCCCACATTCAGTTTCGGCAGCACGATGATAAAGTCGCGCAGCTTCTCGATGGCTTGCGGCGTATAGCCGGGCACGGCCAGCAAATCATCGACCTGCGTGAACGCCACCGGTTCGCTGCCGCCGCCCGTACTGTTGGCCGGGGTCTTGCCATCGGGGGCACGCAGTTTCGGCCACGTGCGCACCACGGCATCGGCCGTGGCCTGCGCCAGGGAACTATCGAGCCGCAAGTTGGCCAGCAGCCGCTGGTAGGCCTGCACGTTGGGCTGACTGACCACGACCTCGCCCGCGGCGGTGACGATGGCCAGGTTGATAATATTAAACCGCGCCTGCGCATCAAGCGCGCGGCCCGAGACGGTGGCGTCGAACTTTTCCGTGTCGACTTTTTCGCGGTCCACATAATCGTCCAGCCGCGCTTCCTCGATGGGCGTGGCCCAGATCCCGTCCGCAGTTGTCAGAAAATTATTAGGATTCGAAAGACATTCCTGGCGCAACCAGAAGCGGGCGAAGTCGACCATGCCGCGCATGGCCCACTGCGTCTGCAGGCGCAAACGCTGGTTTTCCATCGAACGCACCTGCACCTGCTGCTGCCAGAACAGGCTGGCGACGACCGTGATGGCCAGCGCCGTCAGCAGCAGGGCTGTGATGACGGCTACGCCACGCTGGCGCGCAGGGAACTTGACGGGCTTCATCCCGGCCCCAATAGGAAGACTTTGGACAGGCCCGCATCCTGCCCCGGCATTTGCAAGGTCACTTCCAGGCCCGGCACTTGCGTGGAGATGGTGGCGCCGGCCGTCAGCACATTCCAGGCGCCATTGCTCCAGCCGCGCATGACCATGCTGTCGACGCCGCGCATCAGGGCCACGTCGGCGTTGGAGGTAACGGTATCGTCGCGCGCCGCCTGCCACAGGGTGTCGAGCACGGCCAGGTCGCGCGTGCCATTCGACTCGCGCCGTGTCAGCACGCCGCCGCGCAGACGGTAAGTGACCACTTGCAACTGCTGCGACTCCTGCTCCGACGCGGCCAGGCGCACCAGGGTCAGGCGGTCGGTCTCGGCGCTCAGGTTGGTGCGGCCATTCAGCAGGGTATTGCCCTGGCCGGCACCGGCCAGGTGGTCGCAATCGCTTTGCATCTGGGCAAACGCCAGTTGCATGCCACGCGCCTGCTCCAGCTGGCTGGTCAGCACTTCGCGCGAACGCATGATGCTGTCCAGGCCACGCCAGCCCAGCACGGCGACCATGGCCAGGATGCCGATCGCCACGAGCAGCTCGATCAGGGTGAAGCCCGCGGCGCAGTGATTGCGGCGCGCCATCAGTCGTTGAACGCCAGTAAAACCAGACGCACGATGCGCCGGGCCGGGTATTGCACGTCGTACACGTTGACGCGCACTTGCCGGATGCGGGGATTCGGCGTGGCCACCACCTCCTCTTCACAGATGAGTTTTAAATCGCCCTGTGGGCAGTCGACCGTGCGCTTGCCCGTCTGCGGGAAGGTTTTCGCCAGGCGCAGCCGCACCAGATGGTTTTCCGCCGACCAGGTGGCCATCATGGCGCTGCGCAAGCCATCGCTGTTCTGCGTCAGGCTGCCCACGGCGCGCAGCGAGGCGCCCAGGGCCGTGCCGACGATGACCAGGGCCACCAGTACTTCCAGCAAAGTGAAGCCGCGCGGGTGGCGGCGAAATGAGCGCCGCATCATTGCTCGACCGTGAAGTGGCCGATGCCGTCGGCGCGGATGGCCACGCTGCGCTCGCCGCTGGCCAGGGTCAGCACGAAAGGCTTGTCGACCGGTTCGCGGCCGAAGATGATGCGCAGTGGCTGGGCCACGCTGTTCGACGGCTGCACGCTGAGCAGCATGGGCGTGTTGGCAAACGCGCGCTCGCGCAACAAATCGTCCTGCGTCACGGGTTGCCACAGCTTTTCATTGAGCACCAGGAAACGGTATTGATTTTCGTCCGCCTCGAACGCCACCTGCCGGCTGCGCACGATGGCTTCATCGCGCGCCAGCTGCAGCAGCAGGGCGATGCGCTCGGCTTCCTTTTGCAAGGCTTGCTGGCCATTCGGCATGGCGTTCAGCGACACCAGGCCCAGGGTCACCCCGATGATGACCATCACCACCAGCAATTCGATCAGCGTGAAGCCGCGCTGGTGCAGCTGGCGACCGGTGGTCATGGCAGGCATGCAATGGAAAACTTACAGTTCCCAGGAGCCGATATCGGCATCGTCGCCGCTACCGCCTGGCTGGCCGTCGGCGCCCAGCGAAATCAGGTCGACTTCGCCTTTCACGCCCGGCGACAGGTACTGGTATGGGTTACCCCATGGATCTTTCGGCATCTTTTCCAGGTAGCCACCCGCCTTCCAGCCATTCGCGGCCGGTCCCGTGGTGGGTTTTTCGATCAGCGCCTGCAAGCCCTGCTCGGTGGTCGGGTAGCGCTGGTTATCCAGGCGATACAGTTTCAAGGCTTGCATCACGGTGGCGATGTCGACTTTCGCCGCCGCCACTTTCGACTCGCCCGTGCGGGCGATCAGCTTGGGCACCACCAGCGAAGCGAGGATGCCCATGATCACCACCACGACCATGATTTCGATCAAGGTGAAACCGCGCGCGCGGCGCTGGCGGGTCGGATGGTTTGCTGCGTTTTGCATAAGAAAGAGAGAAGAAGGTGAGTAATGAGTGCAGAGTATAAAGCGGAAATATGACAAAGCCTGTCATATGGGGAAAAATTTCTGCGCGGCTTCTCAGAGCGGCAAGACCACGTCACCGCAAACGGCGCAGCCGGGGTCGCGCGCCACCTGCATGCTGCTCCATTCCATGTGCAAGCCATCGAGCAGCAACAGCCGTCCCGCCAGTGATTCCCCGACGCCCATGATGAGTTTCAGCGCCTCGGCCGCCTGCATGGCGCCCACCACGCCCACCAGCGGCGCGAACACGCCCATGGTCGAGCACGCCTCATCCGTGAACTGCTGCTCGTGCGGAAACAGGCAGGAATAGCACGGCTGCGTGCCGGTGCGCGGGTCGAAGACGCTCACTTGCCCGTCGAAACGGATCACGGCGCCCGACACCAGCGGCACCCTGGCCGCCACGCAGGCGCGGTTGACGGCGTGGCGCGTGGCGAAGTTGTCGGTGCAGTCGAGCACCACCGTGCTGGAGCAGACCAGTTCGGCCAGGCGCGCACCGTCGAGGCGCTCTTGCAAGGCGACGATGTCAATCTCGGGATTGATGCCAGTCAAGGTTTCGCGCGCCGATGCCACTTTCGGCTGGCCCACGCGGGCCGTCGTGTGGGCGATCTGGCGCTGCAGGTTGGTCAGGTCGACCGTATCGTCATCGACCAGGGTCAGCTTGCCGACACCGCTGGCGGCCAAATACATGGCGGCCGGCGAGCCGAGCCCGCCCGCACCGATCACCAGCACATGCGCGTCGAGCAAGGCTTGCTGGCCTTCGATGCCGATCTCGTCTAGCAGGATATGGCGCGAATAGCGCAGC
The DNA here is from genome assembly GCF_051380775.1 of Janthinobacterium pasteuri. Taxonomy (NCBI): domain Bacteria; kingdom Pseudomonadati; phylum Pseudomonadota; class Betaproteobacteria; order Burkholderiales; family Oxalobacteraceae; genus Janthinobacterium; species Janthinobacterium pasteuri. Next base: position 68,173 of record NZ_JBNYXS010000008.1, read on the forward strand.
AGCTGATGGTCGTTCATGGCCACGACTACGGTTTTTGCACAGGGATTTTCTTGTCGTCCGCCTTGATGTCGGAAGCAATTTCCGGCTTGGCGCCGATCTTCTCGCCCTTCGCGTCGACCTTGGCCAGCTGCACCGGCAAGCCCTGGAAGTGGTTCAAGGCTTGTTGCAGCTGGAAGTCATCCTTGGCGCCGTATTCGAGCGGCTTGCGCTTTTTCGCCGTGGCGATCAGGCGCTGCTCTTCTTCCAGTTGATCCTGCATGCCTTCCATGGTCGGCTTGGCCGCTTCCGGCTTGCCATCGTTGCTGCTCAAGTGTTTTTCCAGGTCCGCCTCGCGCACGCGCAGGCTGTTCCAGCCATCGCCTTCGGCCGTTTCATCGACCAGCAAGTCGGGCACGATGCCGCGCGCCTGGATGGCGCGGCCTTTCGGCGTGTAGTAGCGGGCCGTGGTCAGCTTGACGGCCGTGTCGGCGGTGATCTGGCGCAAGGTTTGCACGGAACCCTTGCCGAACGTCTGCGTGCCGATGACGGTGGCGCGCTGGTAATCCTGCAAGGCGCCGGCGACGATTTCCGAGGCGGACGCGGAACCGGCATTGACCAGCACCACCAGCGGCACGGTTTTCAGCGCGGCCGGCAGCTTGGCCAGCGGGTCAGCCTTGGCGCCCGGTGGCGCATAGAATTCGCGGCGGCCATAAAACACTTGTTTCGATTCCGGCAACTGGCCCTTGGTGGAAACGATCACGGAATTACCCGGAAGGAATGCTGTCGCCACGCCGATGGCGCCCGGCACGACGCCACCGGGATCGTTGCGCAAGTCCAGCACCATGCCCTTGAGCTTGGGGTCTTGCGCATACAGCGCGTTGATCTTTTTGACCATGTCATCGACGGTCGGTTCCTGGAACTGGGCGATGCGCAGCCAGGCATAGCCAGGCGCGACCATCTTGGCCTTCACGCTTTGCACGCGGATTTCCTCGCGCACGATGGGGAAGACCAACGGCTTGCTTTCGCCCTTGCGCGACATGGTCAGCACCAGCTTGCTGCCGGGCTGGCCGCGCATCTTCTTGATGACGTCCTCCAGCTGCAAGCCTTTCAGCGGGATATTGTCGAGACGGGTGATCAGGTCGCCCGCCAGGATACCGGCCTTGGCGGCGGGGCTGTCCTCGATGGGCGAGACGACTTTCACGTAGCCGTCTTCCATGCTCACTTCGATGCCGATGCCGACAAACTTGCCCTGCACGCTTTCGCGCATTTCCTTGAAGGCATTCTTGTCGAGGTAGACAGAATGCGGGTCCAGCGACGACACCATGCCGGAAATGGCTTCCGTCAGGAGTTTCTTGTCTTCCACCTTCTCGACATAATCGGACTTGATCAGACCGAAGACGTCGGACAGCTGGCGCAGCTCGTCGAGCGGCAGCGGGGCATTCGTGATTTTCTGCGCCACGGCCGGGAACTGCAGCGACATGCCGATACCGGCCAGGACGCCCAGACCAATCAGGCCGATACTTTTGACTTTAATACCCATGTATTCTTCGCAATCTACAAATTCGCTGGGGAACTTAAAACTTCACCCAGGTGGCGGGGTCGAAGGCGCGGCCCTGATGGCGCAATTCAAAGTATAGCCCTGATTCCTCGTTGCCGCCGCTGTTGCCCGCGCTGGCAATGGCGTCGCCGCCCTTGACGGCATCGCCCACCCGTTTCAGCAAGGATTGGTTATTGCCATAAATACTCATGTACTGGCCGCCATGGTCGACGATGATCAAATTGCCGAAGCCGCGCAGCCAGTCGGAAAACACCACGCGGCCGCCGGCGATGGCGTGGATCTCGCTGCCTTCGCCCGTGCGGATGAACACGCCCTTCCAGCTGGGGCCGTCACCGCGCTTGCTGCCGAAGCGGGCGGCGATCTTGCCCGCCACGGGCGCGCGCAACTGCCCTTTCATGCTGGCAAAGGCGCCGGCCGGCGCGGCCGGGCCCAGGCTCGGGCGTTCCGGCTCCGGCTCCGGTTCCGGCTTGGGCTCGGGCTTGGGCGCCACCTTGGCTACTTGCGGCGGCTCGTCTTCATCGATCGGTTCCAGTTTCACAGGCGGCGGTGGCGGCGTCTGCGGCTTGATCTTGCCCGATTTGTTTTGTTGCTCTTTCGCCAGGCGTTCGCGTTCGGCCTGCGCCTGGGCGGCCTTGGCGCGCGCGGCCAGCAGGCGTTCGCGTTTTTCCGCCGCGATCTTGGCATCGGCGGCCGCTTTCGCGGCGGCGCGCTGCTCGGCCAGCAATTGCTGGCGTTTCTTTTCGGCCGCGGCAGCAGCAGCCTGCTCTTCGATCAGTTTCGCCAGCTTGTCGACCAGGTTGCCCATGCGCTGTTCGTCGCGCTCGACATTGCCCACTTCCTTGCGCTGCGCCACCAGGCGTTGCGACAAGCTCGTCAGCAGGGCGGCGCGGCGCGCCTTTTCCTGCACCAGCAGGGCCTTCTGGTCGCGCTCTTCCTGCGCGATTTCTTCCAGCTCATCCTTGGCGTTCTGCACGTCCGCCTGGTTTTTCTCGACCGCCAGCAAGTTGGCGCGCAAGGCTTCCAGCAGGCGCGCCTGCGCCTGTGACACATACGCCATCAGTTGCAAGTCGCGGTTGATGCGGTTCGGGTTGTCACCCGACAAGAGCAGCTTGATGCGGTCTTCGTTGCCGGCGACATATTGTTCACGCAGCAACTTTGACAGCTGCGTTTTCTGTTTCTCGACGGTGGCCGTCAGTTGCTGGTGCTCCTGCCCCAGCGCATTGAGTTTCACACCCGTCGCGCTTTGCTCCTGTGCCAGGTCGCGCAAGGCGCGGTTGGCGTTGGAAATGGCCTCTTCCGATTCGGCCAGAGTATCGGCCGCGTCATCCTTGGCGCTTTCCGTGCGGCTGATGTCGCGCTTGAGCGCCGTCAGCTTTTGTTGCAATCCAGCACGTTGTGCTTCCGCAGCCGCTTTCTGCTTGCTGCGTTCGGTGGGCTTGGCACCCTGTGCGGCACCGCTCGACAACAGCAGCGCTGCGCACAGCATGGCGCCGGCGCGCCACGCCGGCAGGGGTCGTTCAGCAGAGGGGGCGATCGCTGTGCCGCGGAAGAAAGACAACAAGTTACTTGGCCTTCCCTTGGTTCGCCACGGCCGCTTGCGCTGCCGCAATCGCTGCCGGGTCGCCCAGGTAGTAATGGCGAATCGGTTTCAGGTCGGCATCCAGTTCATACACGAGCGGCTGGCCGTTCGGAATGTTCAGGCCCACGATATCGCTGTCGCTGATGCCATCGAGCATCTTGATCAGCGCGCGCAGGCTGTTGCCGTGGGCCGAAATGATGATTTTCTTGCCAGCGCGGATGGCCGGGGCGATTTCTTCATCCCAGGCTGGCATCACGCGCGCCACGGTGTCCTTCAGGCATTCGGTCAGCGGAATCGATGCTTTCGGCAAGCCGGCATAGCGCGGGTCGTTGTATGAGGCGCGGTCGTCGTTCGCTTCCAGCGGCGGCGGCGGCGTGTCGTAGCTGCGGCGCCATACCAGTACTTGCTCGTCGCCATACTTGGCGGCCGTCTCTCCCTTGTCCAGGCCTTGCAGGGCGCCGTAGTGGCGCTCGTTCAAGCGCCAGTCGTTCTTGATCGGCAAATACATCATGTCCATCTCGTCGAGCGCCAGCCACAGGGTACGGATGGCGCGCTTCAGGACGGAAGTGTAGGCCACGTCGAACGTAAAACCTTCCTGCTTGAGGATCTGGCCGGCGGCCTTGGCTTCGTTGACGCCCTTTTCCGTCAGATCGACGTCGGTCCAGCCAGTGAAGCGGTTATCGAGGTTCCAGGTGGACTCGCCATGACGCATGAAAACGATTTTGTACATAGTTCTATCTTCTCAAGGGGTTCAAATCAAAAAAGCAAAACGTAAAAAGACCTCGTCCAGCTTCTATTTTATAATGCGCGGATTGACTTAAACCATTGGACCCTACGTGAAATTCATTATCGACCACATTTTTCTGTTTGCCATCGTCATTATTTCCGGCGGCGCCCTCCTCTGGCCATTGCTGTCGATGCGCGGCAAGCGCGCGACCGTGCTGGAAGTCACGCAACTGATCAACCGTGGCAAGACCATCATCGTCGACGTGCGCAGCGCGGAAGATTTCGCCACGGGCCACTTGCCTGACGCGAAAAACATGCCGCTGCCGGAACTGGCAAAACGCCTGGGCGAGCTGGAAAAATTCAAAACGCGCCCCATTGTAGTGGTTTGCCAGAAAGGTTCGCGTTCGGCAACGGCAGTCGGCCTGCTGGGTAAAGCCGGTTTCGCTGAGGCAACGAGCCTGGAAGGCGGACTCGACGAATGGAAAAAGCAAGGTTTGCCATTGAAAACCTTGTCGCTGGCCAAATAAGTCCGTATTACAACACCCAACAAAACCGTAGCGAGCGGATGGGAGTTGTGGTTGAGAAGCGCAACTGTGCGAAGGCACAGTGAGCATCGCAGACCGCAAATCACGACGCGCAGCAGGTTTGGTTCGGTGTTTTTAACTGAAGGAATCATCATGACCGTCCCAGTAATTGTGTATAGCACCGCCGTGTGCCCTTATTGCGTGCGCGCCGAGCGCTTGTTGGAAGCCAAGGGCGTGACCGTGCAAAAGATCCGCGTCGACCTCGACCCGGAAGAGCGCATCAAGATGATGGAACGCACGGGCCGCCGCACGGTGCCGCAAATCTATGTGGGCGACACCCACGTGGGCGGATTCGACGATTTGTATGCGCTCGATCAAGCTGGCAAGCTCGACCCCTTGTTAAATGGCACGGCAGCCTGATATAAAGCGGGTTCGAGAAATTGCTTGGTTTTTTGTCGTATTGTTTTGATACAATTGCCTCGCACCTGATCTGGCCGCGCCTATCCGGCGCGGTTTGAATACCGCAAGTACCATATCTGAACGGTGTGCCGTTCTTGTCCTTTACAACGAAAGCGTTCCATGTCTGACGAAAATCTGCAACCAGTCTTCCAAATCCAACGCGTCTACCTGAAAGACATGTCGCTGGAACAACCAAATTCCCCAGCTATTTTCCTGGAACAAGAAGCACCAGCCATCGAAGTCGCTCTGGACGTGGGCGCTGCGCCTCTGGCCGACGGCATCTTCGAAGCCACCGTGACCATCACCGTGACCGCCAAAGTCGGCGATAAGGTCGCTTTCCTGGTAGAAGGCAAGCAAGCCGGTATCTTCGAAGCACGCAACATTCCTGCCGATCAACTCGATCCGCTGCTGGGAATCGGCTGCCCGAACATCATCTACCCTTACCTGCGCGCCAACATCGCCGACGTGATCACCCGTGCAGGCTTCCCGCCAGTGCACCTGGCCGAGATCAACTTCGAAGTGTTCTACCAACAACGTCTGCAAGCTATTGCTGACGCCGCTGCCGCAGCACCAGCAGCCAGCGAAACGCACTAAGAACATCTCACCAAACCTGCTGCGCGGCGCGCCTGGCAAGCCGCGATGCTCGCTGTGCTCTAGCACAGCTGCGCTTCTCGGCCACAATGCACTGCCCCTCGCGACGGTTTTGTGAGTGCTCTATACTGCAGCTAAGAAACGGCGGCCTGGCCGCCGTGTTTCGTTAAGGTTCAAAAAATATCATGTTGAATAGTGCGCTCTTGAGCAAGTTCCGCTGGATGGCCGGCGCCGTGCTGCTGCTGGCCACCGCCGCCAGCCACGCCGTCGATTTCAAGACGGTGGGAGCCGCCCCCGTGATCCTGTACGACGCGCCGTCCGCCAAGGGCGGCAAGCTGTATGTGGCGCCACGCGGCATGCCGCTGGAAGTCGTGCTCAGCTACGGCGATTGGGTCAAGGTCCGCGATGCCAGCGGCGAAATGGCCTGGACCGAAGCCAAGGGCCTGTCGGCCAAGCGCACCGTCGTGGCGCGCGCCGCGAACCTGAAGGTACGCGCCAGCCCCGACGACACCGCCTCGCCCATCATCCTCGTCGACAAGGGCGTGCTGCTGGAAATGAGCGAGCAGCCCAGCTCCGGCTGGGTCAAGGTGCGGCACAAGGAAGGCCAGAGCGGCTACGTCAAGACCAGCGAAGTGTGGGGCCTGTAAGCACCGCGCCCGTTCCCCCTGCCCCGTTGAGGTTGCATGCAAGTTTCTCCTGAAGTCACTCCCGATATGATTCCCGCCGTCCGCAAGATCACCATCCTGGGTGCCGGCGCCTGGGGCACTGCCGTGGCCATGGCTTTGGCCAGCCGCCACGACGTGCTGCTGTGGGGCCGCAATAGCGATGCCATGGCCGCCATGGCCGCCAGCGGCGAAAACAGCTATCTGCCCGGTTTTACTTTGCCGCCGCAGCTGCGCATAGGCGCCGATTTCGACGCCGCCGTCGCGCATGCCAGCGGCGAACGGGGCCTCTTGATCGCTGCCTGTCCCGTGGCAGGCCTGCGGCCCCTGCTGCTGCAACTGAAAGACAAGGCCATCGGCAACCTGGTGTGGCTCTGTAAAGGCTTTGAAGGCGGCACGGGCCTGCTGCCGCACCAGATCGTGCAGGAAGTGCTGGGCGACATGGTCGCCGGCGGCGCCCTGTCCGGCCCCTCGTTCGCACAGGAAGTGGCGCGCGGCCTGCCGTGCGCGCTGACCATCGCCTCGCACAGTGCCGCCTTGCGCGGCGCCGTCGTCTCGGCCTTGCATGGCGGCACCATCCGCGTGTATGCGAGCGAAGACCTGGTGGGCGTGGAAGTGGGCGGCGCCGTCAAGAACGTGCTGGCGATTGCCACCGGCGTCGCTGACGGCCTGGGCCTGGGCTTGAATGCGCGCGCCGCACTGATCACGCGTGGCCTGGCGGAAATCACGCGCCTGGGCACGGCTCTGGGGGGCCAGACGGAAACGTTCATGGGCTTGACGGGCATGGGCGATTTGATCCTGACGTGCACGGGCGACCTGTCGCGCAACCGCCGGGTCGGACTGGGCCTGGCGCAAGGCAAGGCGCTGGCAACCATCGTGGCCGAACTCGGTCATGTGGCCGAAGGCGTACCCTGCGCGAAAGCCGTGCGCGAACTGGCACGCCGCATGGGCGTCGACATGCCGATCACCAACGCGGTAGCCGGCGTGCTGTTCGATGGCGACGTGCCGCACGTGATGGTGCAGCAGCTGCTGTCGCGCGATCCGCGCGCCGAGGCGGCCTGACCACGTGTACGAGTAATAACGCCTAACAAAACCGTCGCGAGCGGCAGTGAGTTGTGGCTGAGAAGCGGAACTGTGCGAATGCACGGGGACGCCGAGTCAGTGAGCATCGGAGGCCGCGACCCGCGCCGCGCAGTAGGTTTGGTTAGGTGTCCCTAGCGCCCCGCCTTGGCCATCAATATCGTCAGCAGCACCAGACTGTCTTCGCGCGCGGCCAGCGCATGCGCCTGGCCGCCGTGCAGGTACAGCATCTGCCCCGGCCCCAGCAACTGCTCCCCGCCATGCGCCGTCACCGCCACTTGCCCTTGCAGGCACAGCAGGGTGATTTCACCAAGCACATGATGCTCGGGCATGATCTTGCCCTTGGGCATGCACATGCGGATCAATCCCAGTTCGTCCGTCTTGGCCAGCGCGATGGCGGAAAACTGCGACAAGTCGTCGCCATTCCTGCGCAGCACCTCGATCACCTGCCCTGAACTTGCGTGCTCCAATGCCATCATGTGCTCCTTCAGCAATTACTCGGGGACTTCCTCCGGCTCTTTCGCGCCGCGCATCCACTCGACCAGCGGCCACGCATCCTGCAAGCCTTCCGCCAGGGTCAGCAGCAGTTTTTCCGGTTCGTTCACGGGCAGCGGCACTTCGGTCCAGACAAAAAAGCTCTTCAGCTTGATGAATTCGATATGTTCGACATCCGCCTCGAAACCCTTGGGCGGGCGCTGCAACTTGCCCTCGTTCTGGATGGTGCCGAAACGCGCCTTCAAGCGCTTATTTTTCAGCACTTTGGAAAAACCTGGCGCGTCGTTGACCATGTGTTCGCGCAGCGCCTTCAAGCGACCCGGTGGCGGCATGTATTCGCCGGCGCCGAACAACAAGTTACCCTGACCATCGATCTGCAGATAATACGTGGGGCCGCCCGCCTTGCTGGGACGGCGCATGTCATTCGGCGCGATGGCGGCCGAAAAACGCGTTTTATACGGGCTCTTGTCGTGCGCAAAACGCACGTCGCGGTTGATGCGAAATAAGGCCTTCTTCGGATTGCAGTACTTCACGGCCGGATCGAACTTGCCGAGTTCAGCAATGAGTGACGTCACCAGCGCGAGGAATTCTTCGCGCAGGATGTCGTAGCGGGGCTTGTTCATGACAAACCAGGGACGGTTGTTGTTGTCGCTCAGTTCACGTAAAAATTGGGTCAAATCACGCACATGCATGTGTCAAATTCCGATCAGCAACTATTTGGAAAGCTCTTTCGGGAGGGGGCGCTTGCCCACCATCACGTCGAGCGCCGCTTCGCGATTCTTGCGCAGCACCGTCATTTTAGCTTTTCCGCCGGGCGGCAGTTGGGCGATCAGGTTCAGCATTTCCGTCGTGTCGCCCACGGGCTTGCCTTCCACCGTCAGCAGGATGTCGCCAGGCACGATGCCTGCCTTGTCGGCCGGCCCGTTGCGCACCACACCGGCAATGATGGCCCCGCTTGAGCGCTGCAAGCCGAAGCTTTGCGCCAGCTCGGGCGTGATGTCCTGCGTTTCCACGCCGATCCAGCCGCGCACCACGTGGCCATCCTTGATGATGGCTTCCATCACCGTCTTGGCCGTCGAGACGGGAATGGCGAAGCCGATGCCGACCGAGCCGCCGCTTTGCGAATAGATCGCCGTGTTGATGCCGATCAAGTTGCCGCGCGTATCGACCAGGGCGCCGCCCGAGTTGCCGAAGTTGATGGCCGCATCCGTCTGGATGAAGTTTTCAAAGCTGTTGATATGCAGATTGTTGCGGCCCAGGGCGGAGATGATGCCCATGGTCACCGTCTGGCCCACGCCGAACGGGTTGCCGATGGCCAGCACCACGTCGCCCACGCGCGCCAGTTCCGACTGGCCCAGCACGATGACGGGCAGTTTGTCGAGGTCGATCTTGATCACGGCCAGGTCCGTTTCGGGATCCAGGCCCACGACCTTGGCCGGCGCCTTGCGGCCATCGGTGAGCACCACTTCGATTTCGTCGGCGGCTTCCACCACGTGGTTGTTGGTGAGAACATAGCCTTCATGGCTGACGATGACGCCCGAACCGAGGCTGTTTTTCAAGTTCTCGTCATCCTCGCCGTCCGGGTCGCGGTCGCCGAAGAAACGTTTGAAGAAGGGATCGCGCGCCAGAGGATGGGCGCCGCGCCTGGGCACTTGCAGAGTGAGGATATTGACGACGGCGGGCATGGCGCGCGCCGCCGCGTCGCGGTAGGAACCGGGCGCCAGGCTGCTGGACGCCGTTTCCACCACGGGCACCGGTTTCGCAGCAGAGCCCAGTTGCTGTACCCGGCTGGCCGGGCGCAGCGCGCCGTACACAAAGTACAGCGCCAACGCGATGGTCACGGTTTGTGCAAACAATAACCAGAATCGTCGCATAGCGTTCTCTGCCCAGGTCAGCCGGCCATTGCCGGAACGACTTATTTTGCCAGATTGTTGCTGTTGCGTGCGTTCTGCTGCAGGGAGTCGCGGATTTCACGCAGCAGCACGATGTCTTCCGGCGTGGCCGGCGCCGGGGCCGGCGCGACCGGTTCGCTGCGGCGGGCCTTGTTCATCAGGCGCACCATCTGGAAGATGATGAAGGCAAGAATGACAAAGTTGAGCAAAATGGTCAGGAAGTTACCGTAGGCCAGCACGGCGCCCGCCTTTTTCGCTTCCACCAGGGTCATCGTCGTGGCCTGGCCGTTCAGGGGCAGATAGTAATTGGCGAAATCGAGGCCGCCGAAAATGCGGCCGATAGGCGGCATGATCACGTCTTGCACCAGGGAATCGACAATCTTGCCGAAGGCGCCGCCGATAATGACACCGACCGCCAGATCGACGACGTTGCCTTTCATTGCAAATTCTTTAAATTCCGTCATCATTGCCATGAATTTCTCCTTCGGATATGTATAAAAAACATGCCGATCATACTATTGATTCCCGGTGCCACCAACTTATGGTTGTCGGCAGGACCAATTCGGGCACAGCCGGGCGCATCTAGTTCGAAAGAACTAGCCACCTCCTGCAAAAGTATATAAATTATGGTACAAGCAACGTTTTTGTTCTATTCGTTGTTTGCTTCACTTATAATTTGCGGTTGCCAGAAGTGGCTTTTTCACTTCCGGATAATCAACAAGAAACTGGCACGGGCTGCGCCATTGGCCGAAGTTCCGCAGGGATGTTGCCACTTTACCGTACAAAGATGCGGGTTGCGGCAATCAGTGGGAAAGAGCTTCGGCGACGGGTTTTTCGCGGCTGCCACTCATAATAAAGATTCGCATTTTGACTGATTGGGGTTTGCATGAGTAACGAAAAGCAGGTCGATTCAGGCCGTCGCGGCTTGCTCGTCGCCACGTGCGCGGCGGGCAGTGTAGTTGGATTGGCAACCGCAGGAGCCTTGGTAAGCACCTTCCAGCCGTCGGAGCGCGCGAAAGCGGCTGGCGCGCCGGTCGAAGTAGACATCACCACCTTGCAACCCGGCGAAATGCGCACCGTCGAATGGCGCGGCAAGCCGGTCTGGATTCTGAAGCGCACGCCGGAAATGATCGCGTCGCTCAAACAAACCGATGGCAAGGTCGCCGATGCCAAGTCCCAACGCAACCCCGACGAATTTACGCCACCGTACTGCATGAACGAGGCACGCTCGATCAAGCCTGAAATTCTCGTCGCCGTCGGCATCTGCACCCACCTGGGCTGCTCCCCTTCCTCGAAATTTACCCCCGGCCCGCAACCGTCGCTGCCCGATGACTGGGAAGGCGGCTTCCTGTGCCCTTGCCACGGCTCCACCTTCGACATGGCAGGCCGCGTGTTCAAGAACAAGCCGGCGCCGGACAACCTGCAAGTGCCGCGCCATATGTACCTGAGCGACACCAAATTGCTGATAGGTAAAGACGAGAAAGGCGAGGCTTGATCATGGCTGCTTTTAAAGAAACGAAATTCCCGGCAGACGCTCCCGTCGCCGAAAAAGCGCTGGGCTGGGTCGATGACCGCTTTCCCCTGACCAAGCTGTGGAATGACCAATGGGGCAAGTACTACGCCCCGAAAAACTTCAATTTCTGGTACATCTTCGGCTCGCTGGCCATGCTGGTGCTGGTCTTGCAGATCGTCACCGGCATCTTCCTGACCATGCACTACAAACCGGATGCGGCCCTGGCCTTCAATTCCGTCGAGTACATCATGCGCGAAGTACCGTGGGGCTGGCTGGTGCGCTACATGCACTCGACGGGCGCCTCGGCCTTCTTCATCATCGTCTACCTGCACATGACGCGCGCCCTGCTGTACGGCTCGTACCGCAAGCCACGTGAGTTGATCTGGCTGTTCGGTTTCGCCATCTTCCTGTGCCTGATGGCAGAAGCATTCTTCGGCTACCTGCTGCCATGGGGCCAGATGTCGTACTGGGGCGCACAAGTGATCGTCAACCTGTTTGGTGCCATCCCCTTCATCGGCCCTGACCTGTCGCTGTGGATACGCGGCGACTACGTTGTTTCCGACGCGACCCTGAACCGCTTCTTCGCCTTCCACGTGATCGCCATCCCGCTCGTATTGCTGGGCTTGGTTGCAGCGCACTTGATCGCCCTGCATGAAGTCGGCTCCAGCAACCCGGACGGCATCGAAGTGAAGGAAAACCTGGGCGCCGATGGCCACCCGCTCGATTCGATTCCTTCGCATCCTTACTACACCGTGCACGATCTGTTCGGCGTGTCGATCTTCCTCGTCATTTTCAGCGCCGTCGTGTTCTTCGCGCCGGAAATGGGCGGATACTTCCTGGAATACAACAACTTCCTGCCCGGCGATTCGCTGAAAACCCCGCTGCACATCGCGCCAACCTGGTACTTCACGCCGTTCTACTCGGTACTGCGTGCCACCACGGCCGACTTCATGTACGTGCTGATGGGTGTCGTGGCCGCCTACGTGGTGTTTATCTGGCTCAAGTCGCGCCTGCCGACGACCGTCAAGTCGGCCATCGCCGGCATCGCCATCGTCGCCATCATCGGCATGCTGCCGCAGGTGCTGGACGCGAAATTCTGGGGCGTGGTGTTCTTTGGCGGTTCCGTCGTGATCCTGGCCTTCCTGCCATGGTTAGATCATTCGCCCGTGAAATCGATCCGCTACCGTCCGGACTGGCACAAATATGTGTACGCCATCTTCGGCCTGTCGTTCCTGATCCTGGGCTACCTCGGTACCCAGGCGCCAACGGATACGAAAACCATCGTGTCGCAAGTGTGCACACTGATTTACTTCAGCTTTTTCCTGCTGATGCCATGGTGGAGTGCAATGGGCAAGTTCAAGACCGTGCCGTCGCGTGTGACGTTTCACCCGCACTAAGCCGCTCTCACGCCACGCTCAAAGGACCTTACATGAAATTTTCAAAAAAACTGCTCGCCATCCTGGCCTTCGTGCCTGTCATGGCTCTCGCCAGCGAAGGCGGCTTTCCGCTGGACAAGGCACCTGACCGCCAGACCAACATGGCAGCGCTGCAACATGGCGCCAAATTGTTCGTCAATTATTGCCTGAATTGCCACGCCGCCGTGTCGATGCGTTACAACCGCCTGCGCGACCTGGGCTTGACGGAAGTCCAGATCAAGCAGAATCTGTTGTTCTCCGGTGATAAAGTAGGCGACCTGATGACAACAAGCCTGGCACCGCAGGATGCCAAGGCCTTCTTTGGCGTCGTACCGCCGGATTTGTCGGTAATTTCGCGCGCGAAATCATCTTCCGCTGGCACAGGCGGCGACTACCTGTATACTTACCTGCGTACGTTCTATAAAGACGACACTCGGCCGACCGGCTGGAACAACATGGTCTTGCCGAATGTTGCCATGCCGCATGTATTATGGGAATTGCAAGGTGTCCAGACTGCCAAGTTCGTGGAAGAAAATGATCCGCACGAAGCTGGCAAGAAGATCCACAAATTTGCCGGCTTCGAGCAGGTCAAGCCAGGCACGTTAAACAAGATCGAGTATGACAATGCGGTAGCCGACCTGGTCGGCTACATGGAGTGGATGGCCGAACCGGCACAGCAAACACGCAAACGCCTGGGCGTGTGGGTGCTGCTGTTCCTGTCGGTATTTGCTCTGCTGGCATGGCGCCTTAACGCGTCGTTCTGGAAGGAAGTCAAATAAGTGAGGCGCCGGCCATAGGCCGGTTTATGCCTGTTTCTGCGTTGTCCGCATGAGTGGACAAGCGACCTGGGGTGAGCCGTTCGCGGCTTCACCCCCTTTGTTTCTAAGGAACTATAAAAAATGATGGTTCTCTATTCGGGTACAACCTGCCCATTTTCGCAACGCTGCCGCCTGGTCCTGTTTGAAAAAGGCATGGACTTCGAAGTGCGCGACGTCGACCTGTTCAACAAACCGGAAGACATCTCGACCATGAACCCGTATGGCCAAGTGCCTATCCTGGTCGAGCGCGAACTGATCCTGTATGAATCGAACATCATCAACGAGTACATCGATGAGCGCTTCCCGCATCCGCAACTGATGCCGGCCGATCCGCTGATGCGTGCCCGCGCGCGCCTGATGCTGTTCAATTTCGAAAAAGAACTGTTCGTGCACGTGCACGTGCTGGAAAGCGAACGCGCCAAGAGCAACGACAAGGCCCACGACAAGGCACGCGCGGAAATCCGCGACCGCCTGACGACCCTGGCGCCGCTGTTCCTGAAAAACAAGTACATGCTGGGCGACGAATTCTCGATGCTCGACGTGGCTGTCGCGCCGCTGCTGTGGCGCCTGGACCACTACGGCATCGAACTGTCGAAGACGGCTGCGCCGCTGATGAAATACGCTGAACGCATCTTCTCGCGTCCTGCGTACATCGAAGCGCTGACTCCTTCCGAAAAGGTCATGCGCCGTTAAGATATTCCCGGCAAGCCACGCTTGCCGGGGCATCTTGGGCCAACTGTCATTCTTTGCTCTTTTATTGAATTAGTTGTCCCATCGTTTCATTGAACTACCGGTGCGCCCGCCTCATGCCTGACGGGGGGGCGCTCCCGCCTCACAGTGCCTATCATGTCTGAAATCTCAACCAAACCTTATATGCTGCGCGCCATCTACGAATGGTGCACCGACAGCGGCTACACGCCTTATCTCGCGGTCAAAGTCGATTCGCGCACCACGGTACCGATGGAATACGTGAAAAAGGGCGAAATCGTGCTCAACATCAGCTTCGGCGCCACCAGCGGCCTGAAGATGGACAACGACGCCATCCGCTTCCACGCCCGCTTTGGCGGTGTCTCGCGCGAAATCTACGTGCCGGTCGACAACGTGATGGCCATCTACGCCAACGAAAACGGCCAGGGCATGGCCTTCGAGCCCGTGCTAGGCAACGATGACCCCGACGCGCAACCGACCGACAGCCCCGCCTCGACCGACGTACCGCCACCAGTACTCGCCCCGGTCTCCAGCGCCCCGGCCCTGTCCTCCGTGCCGACCAGTTCCCCCGAACAGCGCGACAACGCCACGCCCGGCGACGACGAGCCACCAAAAAAAGGCGGCCGCCCGACCCTGACACGCATTAAATAGCGTATAATTCGCAACGCGCAGTTTTTGCCGACTTAGCTCATTTGGTAGAGCAGTTGATTTGTAATCATCAGGTGGCCAGTTCGAAACCGGCAGTCGGCACCAATAAATTCAAGCACTTAGCCCAATCCTCAGGATTGGGCTTTTTGCTTTCTGGACGCCATGTAACCCCTGTGTAACCCGGCTTGATCAATCAAGCCAGACGGGCCAGCGACCTGTCGCACCATGCATAGGCGATCAAAGAGCCCAAACGGCTCTTATCGAATCATCGTATGTACAGGTGCGACGCCCTTCTCTCAAGCACCAAGAACGCGCCGGATAGCCTCTACCGGCCAGGCCAGCCGGCCGTTCACCCGAACCGGTCGCAGAGGTCCATTTTCGGCGGACGCCCATACCCGCAGTGTCTGCGGTTTTCTCCCCAAGTGGTAAGCAGCACATGCAGTATCGACATGTGTCCGCCGTTCCACGTCAAGCGGCATGAAGCCCTGCCAAGATTGAGAACTTGCCATCTGGTGTTGTACTGCTCGCGGTTGTTGCTGATCCATCCATCGCCTCGAAATTTGAGCGCCGAACAACAGGCCAACCTCAATGGTCAGCGCCACATTGTCCAGCACATGTCCGACAACGCCGGGGCACTGCCCCAGCCCAAGAATACTGTTCCGTATCGACGTCGCCCCTGACGCGCAGTCAATACCCAAACGCCTTTCCGCGCTTGCCCCCGCCCCACCCGGTTTCTAAAGTCGAGCACAATTCTCTTCCGGTCCTCCGCTTCGCACTACCTACAAAAACAGCTCATTGCTGGCGCAAAACCCGTTTTCCATATTCGGAGATGGCGCGGCAAACGTCGCCCCATCCATTTGGCTTGACTCATTTTTCAGGGCGGCCACTAGACTGACCTGAACCGGCGAAGAACTTTTGTGATGACGAGAACAGGCGCTGTTGATCATCTACAGCAAGCAAACTCTAAGGCAAAATTGAAGTCGTTTCGGGATGGTTCCCTTTTCGCGTATTTGCTGCAGCATCTGACGTACGCGACGTGTAGTAACTCCTAAAATCTGCGCAAGGTCAGCGGTAGATTTGCCGCTTAAATAGCGTGCGACCGCCAGCATCTCGGCCATGGTCGTCTCGTCCGACAGGAACGTTTTTTCTTCGCTATCGTCGGCAGCCGGTACAGTCCTATTTTCAATCAATGTGCGTGCTTGGGCGCCAATAATATCGTCACTGTCGAACGAGATTGCGAACGTGTGGTAATCCCCCCACCAAATGATCGCGTTTAAAAGTAGAATTTTCCAAACTCAGATTTTTTGAAAGTTCTGCATGAAGACGTCCCGTTTTACCGATAGCCAGATCATCGCCATCCTCAAGCAAGCCGAGGGCGGCTCGCCAGTCCCTGAACTGTGCCGCGAACACGGCATCAGCAACGCCACGTTCTACAAATGGCGCTCCAAGTTCGGCGGCATGGACGCCTCGCTGATGGCCCGCATGAAGGAGTTGGAGGACGAAAACCGGCGCCTGAAAAAGATGTATGCCGAGGAGCGTTTGAAAGCCGAGATCGTCGCGGAGGCCCTGACAAAAAAATGGTAGCGCCATCTCAGCGGCGGGAGATGGCGCAATGGGCCGTGGCCCAGCGTTCAGCCACCATAGGACTGGCCTGCCATGCGTTCGGCATCAGCCAGACCTGCTATCGCTATCGTGCCAAGCTCGACGCGGAAAATGCTGTTGTGGCTGACTGGCTGGTACGCCTGACCAACAACCAGCGCAACTGGGGCTTCGGCCTGTGCTTCCTGTATTTGCGCAACGTGAAGGGGTTTAAATGGAACCACAAGCGTGTCTACCGGATCTATCGTGAGCTGGAACTTAACCTGCGGATCAAGCCGCGACATCGCCTGGTGCGCGAAAAACCGCTGCCGCTGGCCGTGCCTGCACAAATCAACCAGACCTGGTCGATGGACTTCATGCACGACCAGCTGGCTGATGGCCGTAGCATCCGCTTGTTCAACGTGATTGACGATTACAACCGTGAGGGTCTCGGCATCGAGGTTGATTTCTCATTGCCGTCCGAACGCGTCATCCGCTCCCTCGACAGGATCATCGAATGGCGTGGCAAACCCCAAGTCATTCGCTGCGATAACGGCCCGGAGTACATCAGCGCTGTGACGTTGGCCTGGGCCGCCAAGCGCGGCATTCGCATCGACTTCATCCAGCCTGGCCAGCCGCAGCAGAACGCTTATGTCGAGCGCTATAACCGCACGGTGCGCTACGATTGGTTGGCCCATCACCTGTTTGAAACGCTCGATGAGATCCAGGATTTTGCAACCCGCTGGCTGTGGACTTACAATCATGACCGGCCCAATATGGCACTTGGCGGCATCACGCCAAAACAGAAGCTTGCCCTGGCCGCTTAACCTCTACTTTTAGCGCGCTCTAAAAATGGGGGGA
This sequence comes from Janthinobacterium pasteuri, assembly GCF_051380775.1. Classification (NCBI taxonomy): domain Bacteria; kingdom Pseudomonadati; phylum Pseudomonadota; class Betaproteobacteria; order Burkholderiales; family Oxalobacteraceae; genus Janthinobacterium; species Janthinobacterium pasteuri. The sequence goes on from NZ_JBNYXS010000008.1 coordinate 85,259, forward strand.
TTACCCATGATGCTACGCCCCTGTGCGATGTCGCTAACTTTTAAACTCAGTAAGTCGCAGCCGCGAAGCTTACTATCGATGGCAAGGGTCAGCGCACGAGGTTGTTGCTATCGGAGCAAGTAAGAGGTTTTGTTTGGCGCACTTAGATTTGAAGGCGGCGCGGACTGGTACCCAGCAGTATACAGGGGTACGTCTTCGGACCCGACGTTGTACGTTTAAATTCGCTTAACATCTCGTTTAATAGACCAGCTACTCAATAACCAGACGGGATGTCGAAGTAACGAACACCATACTTTTGACCGCACCGGCAAACAGCTGCCGTCCAACACATATGTTAGGCCGCTCCCTCGTAAAATTGGAAATTAATCGACTTCAAATTTCTGAAAACGGGAGGTGTGTAATCAAGATCCGGGATACTATTTAATTTCACATACGGACTATCTCCGGACAGTTCGAGCGATTTGTCATAGATTGGATAAGAAAAATTTCTTATGTGTGACAGGGTGGCTCCCTCAATGCGGTCTAGTTGCTCAGAAAATTGATTGCACTGCGCAGAAAGAAGCCGCAGCAATGCGCTATCAGAAAAAATGTTCTCTTTATAACACTCCGCGTATAGCACCGCTAACGAAACAAGTTTATCGTTATCCTTACTTGGGGTCACACTGTCTGGCCTGCCAAGAAAAGGTATAGCGAGATACGAGTACGCGACGTCGTCGATTGATCTCTCATCTCCGCTACCACGCATATCTTCCCCCAACGCTGCGACCAGTGCCTCGTCGGAAGAAAATTGAGCGGTATGATGCATCTTTTGGCTGCGAAAAGCTGCACCTATAATACCGCGGTCTACAGGGAATATTCGCCCTGAACCGCGCTCGGCCTCCTTCGACGATGCAATGTAATTCACGGTCTGTTGCAGATAAACCTTATCATGTCGACACATTGTACGATGAAGTGTTACCCGGTAGCCAGTCTGCTTTCCCCATACACTCAGTATGCCCGCGATACCGGCGAGAAATGGGATAACCAATAACTGAGTGGTTTCAGCTATGTCTTCGTATGTATCACGGTTTGTGTTCATAATTTCGCTCCCGGAAAAGTTGGAAACCAGCCCGCCGGCCAAAGTATATTTGACTGTTGGGTTCCATCTATCAAGCGTTTTAATGTGGGTTCTGGCAATGGATCATGAAAAATATTTTTTAGCACATCGATTGGCTTCGTGCCATGTCGGCAAATGATATCTTCATCAGATGGACGATAATTCCCAGCGACTTCGTCTAGGAGCGCAAAACTGGGAATGAAAGCTCCGCATCGATAAAGAAGAAACACCAGTAGCTTATTTAGCACTGAGCTTTTCTGCTCTAGAGCTGACTCAAGGCTACGACATTCCCCTTTAGGCCCGGCGAGATGCAATATGACGCGCGTATCTTTTCTAAGTCTTACGCGCAAAAGTTCAAGAGCCGATTCTAGCCTCGCTCCCGCCAAGAGATCTTGGAATATCATCCAATATGTTTTCTTCACTTGCCTGGCTCGTAGTGCTTTGCGCAGCTCAGCTTCTAATTGTTCAGGCTGCGCACCGAAGATTTCATAGACAATCCTGTCCTGGCGAAACCTTTCAACGGTAAGCCTTAATAGATCGACAAGTGCTCCATCACCGGCACCAGAGATAATATAGGTGCGCGCCTCATTTGTAATTCGTGGTTTACTTAAATCGTCATTCTGCCAATACAATCTTTTGACGCCATAAGGTCCAGAATTTTCACGGCCGAAGCCCGTTGTAATAACTATCAAATCAAACGATTTTGATTCTCCGAGACTGCGCTTTTTCTGGAAAAACCCTTTTGATGCTTCGGTTTCATACCCTACCCAAGAAATCTTGCGCGGATCGGAAATCTTAAGCTCCTTGACGTCAAGGAAAACTTCCATGCGCTGTGATCCTACGTCTTCATAAAGTTTAGCAAACTGTTTCAAAATCTGTGACGCAACGTCTGAGGCTCGACCTTCTCGCCATGTGAGAAAGGGGAGCGTGGCTGTAGGCTGACGGCTACCGAAGTCCGGCCACTCATAGATATTGGGATGAAGCCAGCGAGAGTCCGAACCTTGCTGCAGAGGACACAGATCAGCATGTTGCTCAAATAAGCTTACTTCGCATGATGGATGTTTCAAAATAAAGCTCGAAGCCGCCGTAATCCCAGCAATGCCCCCACCAATGATCGCAATTTTTGGATTTGCCGCGTTTATAAGATTATTCTGCGTCAGAACATAGGTAAGGTTTAGTGACCGTACTTGTTGATTGTAAACAGTTACGCCTGTTTGAGTTACCCCGACCACATAGATTCCCTCACTAAAACGGCTTGCATCTAAGTATGAATTTAGCAAGTCACGATTCGCTTCACCGATCATTTTCACTCCCTCTTGTTATAAATTATTTGGCTTCATTCAGAAGAGTTCAGTATTTCGAAGCGACTCGCGGAAAAATAAAGAGGCGAGGTCTGACAAAGTCCAGCTTTTGTAATCGTCTCGTGTTCTTGATCTTGGTATTATCCAGCGCTCCAACGCAAGTTGACCGATTTCTGAAATGTTTCTAAGATTGCGAATATCGGGAGGCGCATCGGCACCATCTTTTAATATGGAAATTGCGTTTGTTGCTAGCTCAGAAATAAAAACTTCTCGCCTTACACCGTGACGTAATAAATCGTCTGTAATTCCAAGTTTGGAGAATGCCGCACGAATGTTGCGTAGCCGCCAATTACTTCCGTCTTCAAAGGAGTGACTATCCGCATAGCTATGCCCAAGTTCTCTGAGATAAGATCGTAGCTCGAAAAATATTGGATCAGGAATGTGGAAATGTCCCCACCCTCTAGTATACCCTAGACTCTTAAAATAATGATCCGAATCGAGCTTTAGTCGATTGTAAATCGAAGACCGCCCCAAAGATGACGACGTCGTAACAGCTATTAAATTTGCTTTCTTGTTCTCTTTAGAAAGTATCCCGGTGCTATGATTGTATTTCCGGTTAAATTCTTGATAGACCTCAAGACTGCGCGGCAGGCAACCAACGAGCTTACCGCCCAGCAAAATGTTATAGGGAGGAACGGAGCCTAATACGAACGCGTCCATAATATTTACGAGACGCTGTTTCCTTTCTTCTCCACTCCATCCAATGTATCCGTCGCGTACCGCCAAGTTAAACACTGGGTCGCCAAGTGCGAATATCCCTATCAGTTTCTCGTTATGCTGATCCCAAACCAGGAAACGCATCCGTCGCCCGTAGCCACGCGAAACAGGAACTGACCAGGTGAGGCTGGCCATTTTAAATAGCGAAGCTTGCCATGTATGGCTTTTTACTAGTTCTAATCGAGGGATAATTTTTAAGGGATCAATGTCTTTGCCAGATGCGAAATATGGCAGCAATTTAGGTAAGTTTACACTTATAAATTTGGAGTTCCCTCCTAAAAGATGGTCCTTTTGAATCCCGTGTAATAATCGGATTTGGTCCTTTGAATGCTGCGGCGCAATAAGTCCAGTTCCCGGATCATGGACGTAGCCCATCTTAGAAAAGTGGCCATAGACGCGCGTTAGGATTGCCTTTTCTTTTAATGCTCTATACTTTTCGATGGCCAGTTCATTCATAAATTAGTTTCAAATAAATCTATGCATCAGTCGGTTATTATTGCTGATTTCCGCTATTGAACAGCGCCATAACGGATCTATCTACACGTCCATGAAAAGTAACGAGATTTTTACAATTTCAGCCACCGATAAAATTTTAATCTCGTCCCGCGTTTGATTTTCGACGACCCGCCGTTGAAAAGAAGAACGCATATTTTGGGGAGGCGACTCTACGTTTGGGTCGCATAGTTAACTGCGTCCTGTGATTACGGGAGAATAGCAAGTTTGTCGCAAGAAAGATATTAAATTGTCGCGAACACTGGACGTCGACGAGGGTCCTTATTGTGAGCACTCAGCATTAGCTATGAGAGCGCTTTACGAGCGTCGTTTGTTAGCTTGGCATCGTCAGATCTTCCGCTCGAATTAAGAACGCCTAGCAAACCTCTCGATATACCTCCAACAGATGAGCGTGCAGGCTAGCGAGAGGAAAGCCGAGTGAATGTCGGTTCGACGTTCAAAGAGGATACGTAGTCGGCGAAATCGATGGAGCCAACCAAGTGTTCGCTCTACGACCGATCGCCATCAGCCAAGCCTTTCGCGCGACTGCACTCCAGGCATTCCCATCCTTCCATTTTTACTGCGTTAGCATTGCCGAAAGTCAGCTTTTGGCCGAATCCGGCAGTTCGGACCAGCATAGCAGGTTGTCAGAGTGAAAATCTAGCGGCTGCATCGGCAGGCTGCATTCGACCAATGCTGACATCCAGCCAACCTTGGCCAAACGTCTGTCAGAGAAAATTGGAAACGAGATCAGGGCTCATTTTTTAAAATAACAGGAGAAAACGGGTAGCGAAATCTATCCCATTTCGGTTCTTGAAAGTCACCGATCCGAATGAACGGAGCTAAAGCAGCTGTTGCTTCTCGCCCGTTACTTGGTTTTGGGTAGAGATTTTTCCGGAACCACGACAAGCCCTTCAATCACCTGGCTGGAGGCCTCATGCATGCTCGCGGCCAGCGGCGTGCCGGCGGAGATCGCCGCCCGTGTACTGGCCTGGAGCACGGCGCCAAGACCTTAGGGCACCCAGCCAGCACGACGGATGACCAGCGGACGGCGATGATTTCACGGTTCAAAGCCGGCGAGTCGATAAGCGCCTTGGCTCGGGACGACGACGTCTCGCGTGTGTGCGTGATGCGTATCGTGAAACCGGCTTCTACCGGCGCCCCTTAGAACTACTAATCCTGTCCTTCCGGCTGCTCGAAGAGCAGTTTTCCGATCCACCAAACCGAGCGGCCGAAGTTGAGAATGAGCCGCTCACCTTGCCTAAAAAACGAATGATCCTCATCAATTTCAGCCAGCTTTAACGCATCTGTTATTTTGGAACTGGTCGGATGTGCATCACCCAATCGCATGTCGTAAGCGCCAGCAATCGGACCAAACACTAGGCGAGCTTTCTCAGGACCTACCCTCTGAGCCAAGACATCTTGAAGGAGCTTGTTCGAACCAAGCTTTTCCTTGTCTGCATGAGTCGAAAGCTTGCGAAGCGCGCGCACATCAAGTCGCTCTGAGAACACGCGGACAATATCTTTCGCTAATCGCAGCAATGACGCTTGATCCTTGCTTACGAAACGGGAAATTTGTTGCATCACTGCCGTATCGTCTATGTCGTGCGTGTACAGGCTAACATTGAACTTCTGCCGGAAGCCATTCTGTAGCAACCGCATGGAAACGAACAGCAATTCTTCAACAGCGTGTGTGGTCGCCGGTTTGACTTTTACTTGCGACGCTAGCAATTCACCAGAAACTTTCCCATCGGGGACAACATTATGGGCAGCCCAAATGTGCTGCTCCCATGGGGCAAGGCGAGCAACGTCGTGAGCATAGACCGTAATTAAATCAGAGGAGTTAATCCCAAAGTGCACCACATAACCAGATGTGGAATGGATGCCACCTGTTTCAGCCGTGGCCCAACTCAGGGAAAAGGCGCGATGGTTGAGAAGCTCATTGACAATGGCGGGACGAAACCAGAGCCATCGGCCAATCTCTTCGTGGTTGAGGTCGGCAGATGCCATTCGTGTTCCATCTGTCTCGACGATGAATTGAGGGAGATTCTTTTCTTCATCCCCCCGAACACGCACACTCTGCCCTTGATGTTCGATCCATTCGTTTCGGTAAAATTGGCTCTCTACCCGGACTCCGCTGTAGCCACTGCGATGGCCCTGAGCTTGCTCATAGCCAGTATTGTCATTGTGTTCCGGCCCCATCACCGGGGCGTCTTCATCCTCGTCAACATCCGTTCGCCATACCCGGAAAGAGGACCAACTGCCCCCATAAACATGATCTAAGTCGCGTATCAAAAGCTCAAACTGTCCGCTGTCTCTTTCCTCTTCGTGATCCTTTAAGGTCTCATATGCACTGCCCTCCAATGCCGCCACATTCTCAACTCGTTGGCGAAGATACGATAGGCGGAGCGAAAGATTCCTGGCCGCCAAATAATCCATCAGGAATTCACGTTTGATCTCGATTAGGCGATGATTTCCTTGCTCATCAAAGAATTCGCGCGCCACGACAACAAAATCTTCTGCTGGCCTCACCCAATTGTGTCCATCTTTTATCAGGTGCAGAGCAATAACCAAATCGGGATTGAGAATCCAGAGCGTCCCCCCGACCACCGGCTGAGGATGCTCGAAAACGAGTCGAACCCCAATTGGCTCTTTGTCGTTGTATTGGTACTGTTCAACAGAAGCGTAGTAGCCATCCTCGTAAGCGTACGGTGTCCCGCCTCGACCGATGCCAAGATCGCTCCACGTTAGCGTCTCAGCGAATTCCCGCTGCTCCGGCGGGAACGCAGCGGAGCCACATCCGAAATATTCGTCAACGTAGCCAATCTCCTTCACATTGCCTCTCTCTTCTTCACGGGATTCCCTGAGGGGAATCCAAGTCGCGTTTGAGAACGATCGGCGAATTTCTTTTGTTTGAAGAATCCAGTCTTTATCCATCTCCAACCCCTTGGCGTCTGGTGAATTTCCTATTTTGCTTCAAGAACGACCGCTACTGGCCGGACGCAGGCTATCATCGACCGCCAGCAACCCAGAGCTGACAGATGAAGGCATATCTGCACGAGATTCTAGTTAAACGAGAAAATATTCGGGCTGAACATCACTCACGCAGAACCAAGAGCCTGGCCAAGAGCCTGAAGGCCTACAGCGCAAGCCGCCAAGGCGGCGCCGCATGAATTCCATTTGGATTGAGCAGAAAATGTGGCCGACATGTCCCATCCATCGAGCGAGACACTCCCAAGATTGGGTGTTTCGCCCTTTCGAAGCGCTTCCTTTTTTCGTTGATCAACTGCTTCTTCGCGACTAATTTTTACCGTACTTGCATAGAGCCAAGCAGCCGCCGACATAAATCCGGAAACGACAGATGCAGTGGTAATGGTTACCAAAATCAAATGAGCCATGTTTTTTGCCTTGATTTTATTGACGAATCGTATTTCGACCGATTTAAAAAGTCGCTGTCATCGTGCGTTTTTGGCCGAACTCGGCCGTTGAGTCAGCGTAGCAAGTTGTGGCGCTGAAAAATCACCGACAATCTCGACCGGCCGGACCTGACCCGAAGTGGCCATGCATTGAACACATTGCCTCACCATCGGTAATGCGTCCAGAACATTCTCGCTTATCGGCTGTCTTCCCTAGTTTTTTCGTCGAATTCCTCGTACGCGCCGCGACCGCACCAATATGCCTCTGCCGCTTCAGAGCCTTCGCGACTCTCAGCTTCCTCAAGCTCAGCCTGACGGTCCAATTCTTCATGATCATTTTGCCTCTCCTTCACTAATTGAATGAGCTTGGAGGGCGAGTTGTTTTTTGCATGCGCCCCACGAAATATGCTTGGAGAGCGCGCCCCACATACGGAGCAAATAAATTTTGATCTATCTTGAATAGTGAGATAAGGTGAGCGGTTACTAGTGTGTCGGAGCCTTCCGCTAACCTCTTTGAGCCATGTTCCGTTTACTCTATGGTGGTGATAACACGCATCGCAGACGATGCAGTCGCCCGGTGCAATCTGCGGGTGACAAGGGCAAAAGTTAGTGCGTTCGTTCGCGTAGCGCTCCCCATATTTCAATCTCTTTACGCTGGTTGACATCTGGCACTCTGGACATGCCTCTAGGCCGTCCGGCGCTCGCCAAACCATGCTACAGGGCGCACACCCAAGGTATTGCGTTTCTATTTCCATCAATTACTCCGGCGTTGGTAGCCCGCTTTGCTAGTGACCGCTTTTGGCCGAGCCCGGCCGTTCGGCCCAGCATAGCAGGTTGTCAGATGAAAAATCCATTGCGCCACACGACAGGCTGGATTCGCACTCCAAACCCGCCATTCGTGCCTCATTAAAGCCGCCGCTAAAACTTGAATACTGTGGTGGTCAAGTTATTTCGGATACAACGATAGGTTCACGTGCTGCCATTTTCCGTTCGTAGACAGTGGGCGGCAGATTGACCAGTGCCGAATTGATACACTTGCAGTCGTAGAAGCCGACGATGCAATCGGTGATGTTGGCCCTGGCCTCGGCATGATTGGCATACTGCCGAGGCCAGACGCGCTCCATCTTGAGGTTCAGGAAGAAGCGTTCTGCCACTGCATTATCCCAACAATTGCCCTTGCGGCTCATACTGCAAATGAAACCGTGCCGCCTCAGCATCTCCTGGTGCAGCGCGCTGGCATATTGGCTACCCCGGTCCGAATGGACGATCAATCCCGGCGCGGGTTGCCGCTGCCCGATGGCCATGCTCAAGGCATCGCAGACCAGTTTGGCGGGCATGTCCGGCGCCATCGCCCAGCCAATCACCTTGCGTGCATACCGATCGAGGACGGTGGCCAGGTACAGCCATCCAGCGCCGGTCCGGCTGTAGGTGATGTCGCTGACATAAGCGAGATTCAGCCCGGCCGGATTGAACTGCCGGTTCAGCGCATTGGCGGCGACCGGCAAGCCGTGTTTGCTATCTGTCGTATGTACGAATTTACGCTTCCAGACGGGCTTCAGGGCCGCCTGGCGCATCAGCCTGCGCACTTTGTGGCGCCCCATCTGGAAACCAGCGTTGGCCATGGCCGTAACCAGTCGGCGGCTTCCGTAGCTCTGGCTTGCCATGAACGAGAACTGCTCTTAGATATCGACTTGCGCAAGGAAGAACGGGACTTACGATAACTCTTGTCGCGGTCACATATACCGCTCAACCAACCCCACTAAGGGAGTTATTTGATGAGTACCGATAAAGTCATGAACCTGACCATTTTTACTACCGACTGGGCGAAAGAAGATCGCCGATCTGTGAAGGCCTACCTCAATGGCAAAGGCGACGGCCGGGTCCTGTGGTGGAACATCAATCGTTGGGCTCACCAGCATTTCTGGTCCAAAGCTTCACTCGAGAAGATTATGTTTTGCTTCCACTCACGCCACCAAACGCTCACCTTGCTCAACCTGGAATATCGAGCCGACGTCCAAGAGGTGGCAAAGGCAATCCAGTCCGAGGGAGTTGTGGCAGGAATTCGATTCGCGATTTCCTCAGCCTGTAAGACGCGTTTTTCTGAAGGATCCACGTACTCGCAGCTCTCCTGCCATAAGGATACCAAGCCATGAACGAGGTTGGCGAAGTCCGGACATAGTGGTTTCACCCTGAACATCATGAAGACAAAAAAATGAACAAACTTATTGAGCATATTAAAAAAGTAGCGATCGACGACATCCACCTTTTTTTCGAACCGTTCACCATAGTGACACGCCTGATTCGTCGCCTGGCCATAGCCGTGATTTCTCGTTTCAGAAGATCGAAGACAAAGGACAAGAAGGAAGGTGATCAATGAAAAGTAGCGCTTTCTATTTGTTACTTTATTTCCATCCGCTAGTGAAAATGCTCCTCACAATTGTGTGTCGGGTTTTCGGCTTCCTCGCGGTCATCATGCTGATCGCGATATTCTTCAACGACTCTTGGGCGGACATTCTCGCGATTACTGCACTATTCTTTGTGGTATCGATCAGCGCCGCGATTCTTCAGGCAAAGTACACCAGGCTTCTGCTGAAACTCCAACCTGATGAGACTGAATACATTTTTTACGACTGATTGAACAGCCAAGGCCGACCGTCACCTGATAGGCGGCCTTGGTACCTCACATACCTCGGTGAAACACGAGGAGAATCTGCAGCATCTTCCGGCCAACTGTTCGTTATCTCTTCCCCGCTTTATCTGTCCTTCAGCTATTTCTGATACATCCGTTATTCAGATATCTTGACTTTATCTGCATTTCAGATAATATTGATATATCTGAATAACGGATACCACACATGTCCTTCTCACCCACCACCCACCGTCTCCTCACGGCGTCGCAGCTCGGCCAGTTGCTCGCATCGACCCGCAAACGGCATAAGATCACCCAGGCGACTGTAGGTACGCGTGTCGGCTTGAGCCAGAATCGCATCTCCTACCTGGAGAGTCATCCTGACGAAATCAGTGTCAAGCAGTTACTCAGCTGGTGCTCCGCACTCGAGCTGGAGCTGCAGTTGGGCGAGCGCGATACCTCCACCACAAGCAATTCGGCCGAGTGGTAATCATGGGCCGCCGCTCACACAGCCAGACGCTCCATCTTTGGGCAAATGGCGACTATGTAGGACGCTGGACGGTCAAGGCCAACGGCGACTCCGAACTCCAGTACGATGCGTCCTGGCAAAGCTCAAGGCTCGGGCGCCCGATCTCGCTGTCGCTGCCGTTCAATCTACGCAATGAACCGCTCAAGGGTGCCAGTGTTGCAAACTACTTTGAGGGCTTGCTGCCGGACAGTGACATCATTCGCAAACGCGTTGCGACCCGGTTCAAGACAGGCTCTCTCGAACCGTTCGACCTGCTCGCGGCTATCGGCCGGGACTGCGTCGGCGCCTTGCAGCTGCTGCCCGAAGGAGGCAAACCGGAAGGACTGGCCCAGGTCGATGGCATCGCACTTGACGAGGAGGACATCGAGCGGCACCTGCTCGAGGTGGTCAGCTCGGAGCGACACGGCGCCACCGATGACGCCGACGATGATTTCCGCATTTCGCTGGCTGGCGCGCAAGAGAAAGACGCCTTCTTGTGGTGGGATGGGAAATGGATGAAGCCGCGTGGCGCTACGCCCACAACGCACATCTTCAAGCTTCCGATCGGGATGGTAGGCGGAAAAAAAGCCGACTTCAGCACGTCGGTCGATAACGAGTGGCTATGCCTGCGGCTGTTCAAGGAGTACGGGCTGCCCACGGCAAATGCCGAGATTGCGACCTTCGGCGAGCAGCGGGTGCTCGTCGTCGAGCGTTTTGACCGCGTACGATCAAACGATGACAAGCAGCTATTCCGGCTGGTTCAGGAGGATTTTTGCCAGGCAACGGGAACATCACCGCTGCTGAAATACGAAAATGACGGTGGGCCGGGGCTAAAACAGATGTTTACCTTACTGCAGCAATCGCAGCAGAGCGCTGCCGACATGTACACGCTGATGGCCTCCCAACTTCTATTCTGGATGCTGCGCGCACCCGATGGTCACGCTAAAAACTTCAGTATCCAGCTACTCGCGGGCGCCGGCCGGTTCAAGCTGACGCCCATCTATGATGTGATGTCCGGCTATCCTGTGATCGGCCCTGGTCCCAACCAGTGGGCCGAACGCAAACTCAAGATGGCGATGGCGCTACTCGGAAGCAACCGGCATTACCTCGCGCATGGCATACAGCGGCGACACTTCAATAGCACTGCAAAAGCGGTCGGCTATGGCGCGGACGCCGAACCGCTCCTGCTCGATTTCATTGCCCGCACACCTGCCATTGTCGACAAAGTGCGCAGCGAACTGCCTGTGGGATTTTCGGAGAAAGTGGCCGACAGAATTCTGGACGGCCTAATTGCCTCAGCGGAAGCCCTTCAACGGATGCCACCAGCCTGACCGGGTACCTCGCAGACGGCGCGGCCGCGCATCGGGCAGCAACACGAAAAAAAACAGGATTTTAACCTTGGTAAGCGTATGTTTAACATTTCAGAGAGTCAGCCTGCGCGGCAAGTCATCAGCAGCAGTGCCAGCAGGCTGAATATCATGTATTCATCTTATTTGCATGTTGGCTTTGTAAAATGAGAGCGATTTCGGGTCCTCGCCCAAGTAGCGAGCCCGATCTGCGATGAGTTCGTCGAGCGATTGCGGGCTCGTCAGGCTTGCCTTTTTCTCCGTGACAATCCTCATCGCTTCGCGCAGCAGGTCGGGCCAAATCAACGGTATATAAACCTTGACCAGCCAAGCCCTGAGAGTCTTGACCGCATGCTCGCCCTTTGCTCTGAAGGAAATGACTGACATGTTGAAAATAATACCCTCTTCGTTAGGGACAATAATACGATGCCGAAGTGGATGCCAATAGTACAACCAAGTAAATAGGTCCACGAGGTGCCAGCGACCCGGGAATGCCAGCGATACGTCGCGCGCCGCAAACTCAAATTCGACGCACGGAAGGCCCATTTCCTCCTTCACTCCTTCGGTAACAGATTCGCTCAACAGTCCCCACGAAAAAGGATACGAATGCGTTCGAACCATAGGGCATTCGTGTTCAAACAGATCCAAGGCGCTTTGGTCGACAATCGCTTTTTTATTACTATCCAATCTACTTCTCCTCTTGGTTTTACAACAAAAAATCTATTAACAGGGCCTCAGCCGTGGCGCGCAGCGCAAGTGGGATTTCGCGTTCCGGTGTCATCCACTCCACGCCGTTGCGACGGGAGTTCTTCGCCCACAGCATATGAATCTGCTTTTCAGGCACGTCGAGGCCAAGGACGGTCATAGTGTTTACGATCAATCGGCAGTCGCTCACCCGCTCGGCGGGGACATCCGGCAATCCGACCACCTCAAGAATTCGCAGCGCTTTCTGAATGGTCTCCACACCTTGATCGTCCGCCTGGCCGCATCCGCCAGCCTTGAACGAACCGATGTAAGCGCTAGTGACGGACGGCCGGTTGTGTCCTAACGCTTGCGCCACCTTCGCCTTCACTACACCCACTCCGTCGCCATTCAACTGCCCTGCGTCTCCACCCATCGTGGGCGGCATCAGTCCAAGCAGTAATGCTTGGTTCTCGGCGAACTGCGCTCGTAGGCCGTGCCCGGTTACGCCGGCGTCGGCCTTAGTGAATCCAAGCGACGTCATCAAATTTTCATACCGTCGAATGTTTTGCTCGAGGGTGACGGCCTTGCCGGTTTCCGAGTACTCCCACCCAAGCGGTTTATTTTTGGCGACACGCACCTTGACGTAATCGAGTAGCGCGCGCTGCGCGCTTGACGTGATCTGGATATTGCGCCAGCGCCCCCCCTTCCCCATTCCTGGAAAGACCTGCAGGTATTGGCCAAAGTCCTGGGCGTGCGGATTGCATTTCAATACTTCTTCGCGGCGCAGACCGAAGCCGAGCTCCAGGCGCAGCATCAAACCGAGTCGGCGATCGCGCTCGTCCACCTCTTCAAATTTCGTTACCAGGTCAATCCCTTGTCCAGACCACGACTTCGTTGTTTGCGCGGCCGTGCGGACCTTCAACAACTGCGGGTCCACATCCGGGAGATATTTCTGCACGGCGCCTACCATCCCTGGCTTGCCAAGCATCGCGCAAAACACGCGCAGGCGGGAAAGCTCGTTCTGAATGGTCTTGATCTTCTTTTGTTTGCAGTACCACGAATCCTTCACGAGTACGTCGATGTGCCGCTCCCCCAGGTTCTTCGGGTCCTGAATCTTGTAGCCGAGCTCGTGCAGCCGTCGGCCCGCTGCGTTTACGACTTCCTTCGTTAGTGTCTGGGTTCGTTCGGACGCCACCTTGCCATTTACTCGACGGGTGCCGGCCGAATCCATAATCGCGTTCACTTTTTGCTTCCACATTTAGCGCTCCAAGAAACTATCCATACTGCTTATCGCCGGAGGCGGAAGCATTGGCATCTCGATGCGGCGGGGGTAAGGCGCCCGTCGTAAATAAACCGATTTCGCATCCGTGAGCCTTACTGCCAATCACGAATACGCCGATCCCTTGCGGTAATCGGTCTCTCTTCCGAGGAAGAGAACTGAACGTTAAAGCGGTTTCTCGCTGCGCATTCCTGGAACAAGTCCGGGCGTGAGGATGCGCGCCTCTAGGTGGCGGGGAAACCAGTGGGAGCTGGCGTGAGATTCATAGGTGCCGTGCGAACGAGCACAAGCGGCCTGAGGGGTGACTAGCCCGATCACGATGTTTGCAGTTGAAGTATTGGAGGCTGGTGCTCTTCGGAGCGAAGAGCGAATGGAGATATGGCTATAGCGTGGCCGTCCGCCCTAACGACTCAAGCAGGAACGCCGATCTGTGATCGAGTTTTCCCTGCCATTGCGCTGAAAAGCCGATGACGACACGTTTTGGGGATCACTCTGTACCTGCCTGTAGAGCCTTGCAGACAAGACTAGGCCAGATAAGAGCTGATTTTTTGATGGTGATTAGTGCTAGCGATCGGATGAAAGCGAGCGATGCCAAACGCTTGGCGTTGCGGAAAGCTGTTCTCTCTCAGTGGACAGAACAACTTGAAAATTAATCTATAAAAATGCCGAAAGGCCGACGCTGGCTACTTTATCCAAGCGTGGCTAGCGTGTCAAGAAACATTGTTTGCAGTGCCGCCTGTCTGGATTTCCGCACCTGGTGATAGCTAATGACGGCGCATTTTCGAACCTCGATATTCGACACGGACTGCTTTCTGGTTCCGGTTGCGGCTCATGGTCGCGATAGAAACCTGACTTGCGCACGCCGGCTTGCGCTTTACATTAAATCTTTCACTGACACTTGGAGTTTTAAATGGAAAACATCTCAATCGCAATCGATGGCGGCCACTCAATGTTCAAAATACGCGCAGCCTCGCTGGCTTCGCCAGCCGAGCGTCATTCGTTTCAGATCCCCACTGTCGTTATCCCCGCAATCACGCTGACGAACGAGCAAACACGACAAAAAGCTGAACTCGAGACTGTCGAGGTGGATGGGCGCAGATACTTCTTCGGCGATACCGCGTTGCGGCAAGGCCGCTCGGAAGTGTACACAGGACAAAACGCGGATTGGATCGAGAGCCCCCAGCACGATGCATTGGTGCTGGGAGCATGGCGCAAGGCCATGCAGGCATTTGGCAATCCTTCGGCAAGGGTGCATCTGGTGATGGGTTTGCCAGCCAAGTTCGTAGGGCCGCAGCGCGACACGCTGCGCGACCGCATCGTGGCTTTGCTGACACCACGCCTTCTGCCAGGCCAAACGCTCAGGGTGATGGTGCAGAGCCAGGCGGATGCACCGCTGCAGTGGCTCTCGATCCAGAATAACGGTTGTCTCCATCCACAGCGAGATCTCGACAACGAGGCCTGGGGCGTCATCGAGATCGGCCACTACACAACCGACTTCGCGCTGTGCGATCGCGGCTCCATGATGGAATATGCGGCCATATCGTGCGCAGGCATGCATCTGGTCTACGACGGCATGTCCAGCGCACTGGCGCAGGCCAAGCTGCCAACATCACTGGACGTGGTCGATGCGGCAGTGCGTAGCGGAAGCATCAAACACTTCGGGCAGCGCGTCGACGTCTCTCCCTTGCTCAATCAGGCGAAAGCAGGCTTCGAAGCCGTCGTCATGGATGAAGCCAACCGCGTATTTGGCCAAAAAGCAGCCGTATTGGACGGCATCATCATTGGCGGTGGAGGTGCTGAAATTCTTCTTGATGGACTCAAACAACGATATCCCAATGCTGTGACCAGCGACGAACCGCGGATGATGGTCGCGGAAGGCTTCTGCCGTCTGGGCCTGCTGTCACTGCTGCAGTCCTGATCCAGGGATCTGCCATGTCGACACCAATGGATAAGCCGCCGAAAATCGGTACCGAGATCACGGTCCGAATCAGCCTGACTTTTCAGGAGGCACCGGACGTTCACACGCTGTTGGCGATGACGCCAGTGCGCGAACGAGGTAAGCTCGTGCGCCTGGCCTTGGAGCGATACATCGCGGAGATAGGTCATCCAGCAGGTGACGTCGAACAGCAGATCCATGCAATCTCGTCATGGCTGAGATCTAGAAGTGGACGGGAAGAATCGATAGTGGCTGCTGCAGGCAGTTCCGAAGCGACCCGCTTGGTCAGGGCTGTGAGCACAACCCACATCCGCGATACAGGAAAGCCTGAGCCAGCATCAGATGAACTACGTCCGAAAGAAACATCCGGTTCTTCATCACCCATTGCGAGATGGCTTCAGACCTAAGCGGACAATCTGATGAGCGATTGAATCCGTAGACTAAGCCGGTCCATAAAGGAAGGTCTAGATGGCAACTAGAAACGTGCATCGACGAACATATTCTGACCATTGGTGACAGAAACGCGAGAAAATGCTTTTTTGTCACCGTCAACGATGAATTCACACCGTCAAACCAAGCGAATAGCCAATTGCCAGAACGTGCCATACTGATCCACGGCTGACATTTGCCAAAAAGATACTTACACATCACATCCTGCCGAGATGGCTGCGCGGTTGCTGTGCACCGGAAGAGGTTAGAATACGATGATAATTTTCCTGAAAGAAACACATGGAACAACACGACGATTTGCTGAATTTTGCTGATGATGCCGACGACGAACTCGATAAACGAGAGCGCCCAGATTTTTTTGCGCAAGCAGTACTATATGGAACTGACTGGACTGTTAGGACGATACTTCAACAGATTGAGGACGGAAACATCGATCTGTCTCCCGATTTTCAACGTCGAGATGCCTGGTCGTCTAAGAACAAGAGTAGATTTATTGAATCAGTCGCCCTTCAGATCCCAATTCCTCAAATAGTATTGGCAGAAAGAAAGGAGCAGCGAGGTACCTACATTGTGCTCGATGGAAAACAAAGGCTGATTACGCTAGCTCAATTTGCGGCAGAATTAGATGCTACGCATCCTGTAGTTTCTATGTCAAAGGAAAGCCCCCCTTTGCGACTAAGTGGCTTAAAAATATTGGATCAGTTAAACGGAAAGTCCTACGAAAATATTGGCAAAGATCCAACATTATCAACAATAAAAACGCAGTTTGACAATCATACCATTCGTAGCGCCTTAATCCGAAATTGGCCGGATGAAGATTATTTATACGAGGTTTTTATTCGTCTAAATACCGGTAGCGCAAAGCTCTCTCCGCAGGAACTACGTCAGGCAATGAAACCGGGAGCGTTTACCGAATTCTTAAGCGTAAAATCTTCGAAAAGCGATATATTACAGAAGATATTGAATATAAACGGACCCGATTTCCGCATGCGCGATGTCGACTTATTGTTGCGTATGATTTCATATTCTTACCGACTTCCCGCTTATAAGGGCAATCTAAAATCATTCCTAGATGAAACACACGATCAACTTAATCAAAAATGGGATGTACACGGAACGCTCATCGCACAACTAGTTGACGAAATCGAGACCAGTTTAGTTTTTTTGGCAAAGAATTTCGATTCTCCTCTTAGAGTGGGGCGCAGAGTGAAAAATGGTGAGTGTGAATCAGCGGTTAACCGGGCGCTTTTAGATGTGCAGTTAGCATCAGTCATGTCGAAGAATAATAAACGCATCTATGAAGAAAATGGAATTAATTTCTCTGATATAACATACGAATTGTGCATGAATAATGCTGAATTTGTTGACGCGATATCCGGAACGACAAAATCCATCGCCGCTGTTCGGACTAGATATTCTATTTGGCGGTCGGCCATTGAATTGCGAGTAGGTAAAATTGAAATGGCGGAACTGCCATAATGCCAGCGCCCTCATTGCATTTCTCAAATTTGCGTTTGGCACATGATACTTTAGTTTCCATTTACCTACCCAACATTGCAGCTATTGGAATTCCGACTCCGCAGGAGCAGGAAATGACACGGGCGTTTGTTGCCTTGGCACACGCGGAGATCGAGTTTTATTTCGAATCTATTTGTGAAGAAATTGTTATAGCTACCGAAACTGAATATAAGGCAGGACGTATTACATCAGTTGCGCTGGGACTAATTACATTTTCTGGCCTTCCCATTCTTAATGGTGGCGATCGGTTAATTCCAGACAAAAAAGGGGTTCTTCGAAAGACCTCGGAACGATTCTACTCAGCGGCTGCTATTTACCGAAAGACCTTGGCAGATAATCACGGCATTAGACAAAAATATTTGGGACTGCTACTTACTCCGCTCGGATTAACTCAAGAAAATGTTGATCCAAACTGGATCGTGTTGATGGATGCCTTTGCAGGAAAAAGAGGTGCAATAGCGCATAAGTCGATGTTTCATATAGAGGCCCAATCAAAAAATATTAATCCAATCGACGAGGCACTTCAAGTCAAGAGATTATTATTTGATGATCCAAAATTGAAAGTGGCGGGGTCGATTTCCTCTATTGAAAGTTTCGATGCTTGGGCCATGCATCAGATTGTTACGCCAAATAATAAAATTCTTCAAGGTCATCGAAGATATAACGGATTCTTCAAGAAAATGCTTTGGCGGATTGTTCAGATCGCCGAGAGCTATTGATTCGTCGATGCACGCCCCCCCGTTTGCGAAGGCGCGTGGCGGCCCCGCCCTGCAGTCGCTTGACCAGGTACATTGCCGCATCCTCGGTCTCCAAGTAACTTTTCACGCAATCCTGCCGGTTGGGCGCGGCCGCGTTCACCCGATGGATCTGATTCTTATGGCCGCACATGAAGGCGATGACATTATCGAACCGTGCGCACGGTCCCTAACCCATCAATTTTAGTTTCTGAGGGTGTCGCTAAGCTTGACCATGCCCCGCTTGAAGCCGCTTCGGACAATCTGCTCAAGAAGATGGGAGTTCCAGTTTTCTATGTATGACGTCGAGCCATAAGTTTTTTTTTCGCTTTTGTGACCGACGAAAAAGCTACCGTCCGCGCTCCATACCTGGACATCATTCCAACTCAAGCGGACTCGTGCGTTCGGCGATAAAAGCCGGCGCTTCGTGAGGGTCACAGCATCGTCCTCGACGGTGATGTCGCCGAAGTTCATGCTGCGGCCCGCCGCTAATTGCTCGATGATGCTGACCACCAGCCGCACGCAAACCGCCTTCCAAAGCGCGTCGAGAAATCCCGAGTAGGTAGCCTCCTTGCGCAGCTCGACGACGTGCTGCGAATGCGCATCGCCAAAGGCGACGGTGTAATTCGTTCCGGTTGGGATCCCATTGAAGGAATTGCGCACTCCACCCCAACGAACTTTCGTGATCGTGTCGAGCGGAAAGGTCTCCCCCTTCCAACGGATGCCGTCTGGCCCGACAGCGAGCTCGTTTTTAAACATGACGCCCACCTCAGCCCGGAACGAGATTTCCCGAGCCAATCGCACTCGATTCTCCTCCTCCTCGCGTGTTTGACTGCGAAGCTCCGCGATGGTTTCCGCGTCCTCGTGCAAACGCTCCACGACTTCCGGCAGCTCCGCGAAGAGCTCCTGGAGCAACACCGTCATCCGATGGGCCTGATCCAGCATGTGATGATCATTGTTGAGGTCGATGCCAAGGCTGCGCAACTCGTAGGCGACGTCTCGACTTGGACGATGCTGGATGCCACGTGATTTTGCGCTAAGTTGGATGGGCTGCGCGACGCGGTCCCAATTGCGCGCGACGCGTTCAAGTCTGTCCATGATCGGAGCGACAGCCGGTTGACCAAGAGGCGCGGCCTCCCTGACGCTTTCGATCAATGTGGAGATGTTGTCGGATTCCTGCTGGAGAAAGCCCTGCGTCTCGAGTTCATAGGCGTCCGCCAGTTCGTCGATCAGCGCCGGGCCTTGTTCTTCGCCATTCTCAGTCGCCACCGAAACCACGTCCGTCATGGCGTCTACGAGCCTGTCAGGATCCATCGAATTGAGCATGTTCCTCAATACGGTGCGATAAGCCTTGCGGCGCTCGACCAACACCTCCTCGATCAATTCGACCGCCTTGATTTCAGGGAACCCGGAAATGGCCCGGTCCTCATTGACGTCCCTCAGAACGTCGTTGGCATCGATTCCCTCAACGACCCATGCGAAGCTGCGGATGTATTCAGAGGCAGACTCCGCTGTCTCATTTTCACAGGCCAATTCGAGGGCGGAGGCCATCAGATTTGCCCTGGCAAGTTCGGGAAGGCTTTGGTCCGATCGGAAGGATGTGGAATCCACGAGCAAGGCCGCCGCGAGTTTTTCGGCAACGCGCGGCGCCACGCCAGGCATCCAAGACATCTCCGCAGAGAGCCTAGTCCTTGGGTTGGTTAAATCCGAGCGAGCCTTCTGGCAGGTATCGTGGTCGATGTGCAGCGCACGCTCTTCGGCCATGTCGACAATCTTGCGCCGATCATCCCTGGTGGTGATTCCGAGCACGTGGAACGGATTCGCGTGCAGCGAGGCAATCTTACTCATTTCTCTGTGGTCCTAATTTTTGTGTCAAACATCTATTGTATGCAGCCGGGCCCTCCAAGAGTTTTTGGCCGGAGCAAGCGCTTTCGATCGACTCGCGTCGCGCATCGCTCAAGTTCGACAAATCGACATTGCGCGGTCCGGCCTTAAGTGAAGCAAGTTTCTTCGACAGACATCGGTTGTATGCCGCCGGGCCTTCCAGCAGTTTGGGGGCCGAGCACGCACTCTCCATCGATTCCTGCTCCGACTGGCTCAACGCCGACAAATCGATGTTGCGAACTCCCGCTTTGAGCGAAGAAAGTTTTCTCAACAGGCATGCATTGAATTCCGCCGGGCCTTGCAGAATTTTTTGAGCTGAACACGCGCTTTCAATCGATTCTCGCTCGGGCGCGCTCAGCCCTGTTAGGTCGATATGTCGAGGCCCCGACGCGAGGGTAGATTTTTTTTTCGACGCACACGTTTCGTAAGCCGCTTCCCCATAAAGGGTCTTTTGATCCGCGCAGGCGCTGTCGATGGATTGTTGCTCGTCATCGCTCAGGAACATTTGCGAAGCGGCTGGTTCAGGCCTCTCGCCATGAGATTGCCCGATTGTGAATGGCACCGGCTCGTCATTGCGCTCGGCCACAAGAGGGGCTGAAGTCCCCGCCCTTGCCTGAATCCATTCGGTCTTCGACGTCGACGCGATCGACTCCTGTTGAATCGCCAACTCGCGCTCGACCTGCTCTACCTGGCCCTGGCGATACCTGAACTCAGCGCAGCGACTGTTGTAATCATCGATCCTGGCATTGAAAATGCCCACCTCGCGTTCGTATGCATTATTGATGACATTTTCAATCGCGTTGATCCTAATTTTCTCGCGCTTACACCAACGGATCTGCGCGATGCCTAAAACAATATTGCGGCCCACGGGAGGCACTTGCTCATCCGATGTCGCCAAATCAGCATTCGTCGGAGCTCCGATGGTCGCATCGGGCAAGAAGGTTGTCGCCGGTTGGCTTTGAGTCAAGGGCGGCTGAGAGCTGTCGCCGGAGCCGGAGCTGGTCATCCAAATCACGAAGACCGCGATGCCGGCGGCGATCCATGCCAAGCCGGTTTTGCTGGACCTGGCAGCGGGAGACAATTCGGCTTGGAAGGGTTTTGGTTTGGCGCTCGCGGGATACTGCAGCGGGAGCGACTGGGCGGCCTGCGACACTCGCGGGGAGGCCTCCGCCGCCGCGGGAGCCCGCGCAGCATCCTCCGAGACGTCCGACACCATGGACGACAAGCCGGCGAATCCCTTCGCTCTCTTTTTGTTCGATTCGGAATCTGTCATATCTCTCTCCGATCAAACGAAGCCAATACGCCGAGCCGGCTCGTCGCCGGTTCTCGAACACGCTTCGTCCATGGCCGCCAGCAAAAAGGCTTGCCCAAGTTTTTCTGCCCCAGCCTTCGCGGCACGTCGCGAGCCTTCGCGTACAATGAACACGACGTCAGAAAGCGGGCGGCCCGCGAGTTGCTCTGCCAACGTGGTTGGATCGACGGTACCATCTTTGGGGAGCGTCTCCAGCAGTTTTCCCAGCAAAGCCAGCACCTCCTCAGCACTTGCATAGTCCACCTTGATCACGTGGTCAAACCTTCCCCTTCTCATAATGGCCGAGTCGATCATATCGATGCGGTTTGTCATTGCGACGATCAATACTTCATTGGCGGACGCCTCGGGTATGCGGCGAAGGAACTCCGCGACCTCTTCGACCCGGTGGTGGCTTCCACCTCCGCCCATGCCCCTGTCGGCGAGGAATGCCTCCATTTCGTCGATGACCAGGACAGAAGGGGAGTTTTGAATCGCCTTCTCGAACACTTCAGCGACCTTCTTGCTGGTTTCGTGGATGTAGGGGCTGGCCACGCTCGACGCGTCAATTTGAAAACTCGGCCAGCCGAGGTATTCGATGAGCTGCTCGACCGCGAAAGTCTTGCCGCACCCAGGAGGGCCGTGGAGAACCACCGCCGCCGGGAAGCCGACGCCGAGCGCCTTGTAGCGCTTTTGGTGGACAATGATGTCGACGACATGCTCGTTGAAGAACGCCTCCAGCTCTGGCCGCCCCGACAGTTTGAATGGCCCTCGGAAAATCTTCGCAAGCCCATCTCCAGCGTACTGAAAGGTGCCGCCTTGCGCCATCGACGATGAGGCTTCAGCGCCAGAGGTCGAGTTAGCCGCCGGCGACGTAGGAACTGTGGGCATTAGTTCCTTAACCGCAAATCCGGCGGCAGTCACGACGTCACGCAGCTGCTCGGGGCCCATCCACGACAGCATGTCACGCAGCTGGCGGAACGACTTGGCGGACACCTGCGCCCCGCCAGTGAGCCAGGTTCCAACGACCACGTCATCGTCCATGCCAGAAGCGGCCACGTACGTGGGCAACAGACGGCTGAGCTTCTCGACATAGATGCCGTCCTGCAGCGGGCTTTGCGGATCAATGTCGCGGGTGGCGCGAAACGCCATGGCGAAGGCCAGGGCCTCGCTCTCAGTATCTGGCGAACGGCAATCGAGCGTTGGGGCCAATATCTGGCCGGGACCGCAGGAAACCTCGCAAAATGCAGCCGAGCCGAAGGAAAACGCCCGCAACTCCTGCTCCTCAACCAAGCCGGATTCGATCCATCTAGCCGCGAGATCCACATTCACAAGCAAGGCGCGGCCGCCGCCCTCCGTCTCGACGATTTGCCAGTCGGAGCCGCCGCGTGACGCTTTGCCGCAGTGGGCCCCGTCGGGCAGCTCGAACCCGATGGGCAGCCAGTTTTCAGTCCGCATGAATCAACCCACCACAATGTTCGAGCCGGCGGCCATGTCATCCTCGCTGGCGATTCCAACGCGGATCGAGTCGAGGTGCGAGACGACCTGCCGAAGCTTGTCGATGTCGTTGGCTTGGAGGGCTTGCTGGCCGACCTTGCATAGTTCGGCGTGCTCAGCGGCATCGGTGAACAGGAAGGCGTCCTCGGCCAGCCATTTGAAGCGATCGATCACGAACCAGTCTTGCCTCCAAAGGATCGTGAAATTTTTACCGCGGAGCTCGTCAAGATGGGACTCGAAGTCGCCGCCGTTGTTACTTATCAGGCGCAGTGCCGTCTTAGCGAGGTTGTCGAAGGCCGCCGCTTCGGCGGGCCGCGCGAATTGGCGGACGCGCGCTTCGAAAAACTCGACGGATCTGTCGAGCTCCAGCTGGCGGATGACTCTGAGGTTGTCCTTGCGAGCTTGGGCCATCAGCTTCTTGGCCTCTTGGATGTCATCCATCGACTGCTTGGCGGTCTCCGGATCGCCGTCACTTCCGTTGGCAGCGGCGGCGCGGTCCAAACGCTCACGGGCTTGGACCAAGCGTGAGTCGTCCACTTTGGATTCGATCTCGTCGAGGCGCGCGGCGACGCGGCTGGCCTCCTCGTCGATGCGCTTGGAGGCTTTGGTGTAGTCGATTTGGCCCTCCTGGCGGGAGTAGAAGTTGCGCCCGCTGTTGAATGTTCCTCCGATCGATGGGACGGAAACGTCCAGTACAATGTTGCCGGAGTCGAGAACCTCATATTCGCAAATGAGATCGGCGCCTTTGGCGATCACGCCATCCGAGAAGTCGGCTCCCCGAATCTCGAATATGCCGATGAAGCGATTGTCCGACACCGGATCTTCAATGCCGCCTTCCCACAGCTTCAACTTGATGGAACCCGCCGCGCCAGCGCGAAGGGACTCGGCGGCCTTGAATGTCTTTTTGCCCTTTTTGGGCAATTGGTCGCCTTCGCGCACCAGGTGGTCTAGGACCAACCGTCCCCCCATCTTCTCCAACGCCTCGACTCCTACGGAGTGCGAGGCCGGAATGGCGTCGATCTGAGCGGCGGTGCGAGAAATGACGATCCTGTCCTGCGCGAGCTTGACGGGGCCGCCTGCGGCGTCGAAGACGAATACTTTGAAGAGGTTCTCGCCTGGCTTGGACAAGGCCACTTCGACGACGGCACCATCATTGAGATGCACCTTGCCTGATGACCAGCCGGTGTCCAAGCTGTCGACCTGGAAAGCCGCGCCATCCACCGTCTGCCCACCGACCTTGGCGACCACCTTGGCCTTGGCGTCGGGAGTCCGAGCCTGATAGTTGAACGACAAGTCGAGACCGCCGCCAGCGGCCAAGGCTCCGCGCCCACTCTTGCGGCCGCGGTTTTGGCTGGACCAGTCGATGGACTCGGCGAAGACCGCGGCCCCTTCCGCGACGGCGGTCATAGGGTTGACGTCGGTGGATGCTGCGATGCCCAGTTCAAAGGCCACTTTGTCGCGCAGAGGTTTGTATTGGGTCGGACCACCGACGAACACGACTCGGCCGATGTCGTGAGGGCTCAGGCCCGCCTTCTCCATGGTCTCGCGCGCCGACGCGATCGACTCCTCAAGCTTAGAGGCGATCAATTCGTCGTAAACAGCCCGGGTGATGGAGATGTCGATGTAGACATCCGCGCCGGACTCATCCTTGACGCGCAGCTCACTGTCGTCGAGTGTGACGACAGCTTCCTCGCTGGAAGACAGCTCGATCTTGGCTTTTTCCGCAGCCCACGTCGCCATGTGGCGCAGCGTGGCGTAGCGCCTGTCGGAGGAAAAGTCCTCTGGCAGATCGAAGTTCGTCAACAGCCAGGGCTTAACGACATTGTCCAGCAGCAGGCGGTCGAAATCCCGGCCTCCGCACATGGCGATGCCGCCATGTGCGAGGAGGCTCACCCTGCCATTGATGCTCTCGGCGATGGCGATGTCGAGGGTTCCGCCGCCCAGATCGTAAACGAGAAACATGCCGTCGCCCTTGCGGTGACGCATCACGCTCATGACGGCGGCGACGGGCTCTTGCATGAGCGCGACCTTGCCAAGGCCAGCCATTTCGGCAGCCGCCATGGTCGCATCTTTTTGCATTTGGTTGAAGGCGGCCGGGACCGTGATAACGGTGCCGGTGTCTGGCGCATTGCGAATCTCCTCGGGCAGGTAGCCGAAAAGAATCCGCAATATCTCAGCGCTGCATTCCTCCGGGGTCATGGTCAGGTCCACAGCCGGGAGCTTCACCGGCGTGCTCGTGCCCATCAACCGCTTGAACAGCGTCGCCGCGCTTTCAGGGGCGCGGGCAGCATTGTCGTAGGCGCGCTTTCCAACGTACTTGTTTCCGCGCCGGTCGATGAAAATGGCCGAGGGGGTGACATCGTTCTGGTCCGGGCTTTTGAACAAACGCAGGGTCTCGCCATCATAGGCGCTCACCGCGCTGTTGGTGGTCCCGAGATCAATTCCGATGTAGTTCTTCATGATTGAGATGCTTTCGCGACCATGACGGTTCCGCCCCGTACAAGGCCATCAGGCCCCATCACGATAGGTTCGACCGTCTGTTCGATGACTAGGATGTCGTCCGGGCCGAAATCGGCGATATTCAGGGCGGAGACTGCCATACCGGTATCGTAAGGTTGTCCTTCCAGACTAACGATGCGCAATCCAAAGCTTTCGAGGCCATCGTCGAGCTTTTTGAGGAAGTAGCGCGCTTGATTGGCGTAGCGTGAGGCCTCGCCGGCGTCGAGCTTGGAGATCATTCGACCAAAAACACGCGCGAAGCGCCAACCTTCGATTGAGATGTCAATCAATGCCTTGTGTTCGGAGTCAACTGCCGAAGCGCTAGTCGAGTGGTCCATTCAACTTCCTTTGTTGTTGTCGCGTCTTGGACCTGACTGACGGACCTTCCATTTGACAAAAAGTGGAAGGCCGATTCCATTCACACGGTGGTCAGAGCGTCATGTTGTTATAAGTGATACATCCATTATGACTTATGGCGACATTCAAATCCAGCAAGAAGGATAGATTTCGGGAAAGTTTCGGTATGGGGAAGCAATGTCCGGCGTTCGGCCGATCCGTGACCGATCCATATTTTTCGAACGGCTACTCATATCCTCGGAAAAGCCCGTCGCAGAAATTTCAAAGATTCAGAGGTGTGCGATCAACCCGCTACTAGGTCCGTCGGGTATGCTAGGATGGATAGGCATGCACACCGCTGTACGCGTCAATCGGAAGCAACCATTGTCCAGCTAAGCGCTTACAACGCGCAATATTGCCGGAAAAAATACAGGCTCCACACCCGCTTGCTCAAGAATCCAAACTTCAATCTTCGCGTGCCAAACACGAAGCAGGTCAAGCGGTCGGCGAATGTAATTTTGCTCCCGCACCCCTTGCGGCGCGTGCCCTTGAATCTGCGCGGCGATACCGTTCGGCATCTCGATCCACTCGCTTAATGTGGCAAATGATCTTCGCAGGCCGTGCAGTGTAAGTTGCGGCAAATTCGCCACCGCGACGGCCTCGTTATGCGCGATTCGCGGCTCTGCGATATGTCCCGATGCAGAAGCGGGACTGGAGAAGACAAAGGCATTCCTGCGCGGCAGGCTGGCCAGGAGCTGAGCAACAAAGGGAGTCAGCGGGACCATCCGAAAATCCTCGACCTTGTCGGACAGTTTGATACTGCCCCACTGGAAATTCACGTCTGCCCACTTCAGTGCCGCGAGCTCCTCGCGCCTGGCGCCGGTGAGCAGCAGAACTTGCAGGTAGGCGGCAATGACCGGGTTTCCGATCTTGCGCACGGCGCTGAACCATGACTCCAGCATCTCGCGTTGGAGAACGTCATGGCGCCGCTTCTCTTTGCCGAGGCTCTCGCGCACTCGCGCGCTCTTTGTCGGATTGCTAGTGACCATGCTCGAATACGTCTTGTGCGAAACGCACCAGTTCATGAAGGCTTTGAGCAGTCGCCATGCCAGCCGTGCGCTGGATGGACGGGTCTTTGCTTCTTCTCGCGCCCAGGCTTCCACGCGCTCGTTTGTCAGATCGATGAGGCGAAGCGCGGACAAGGACCACAGTGGACCGGCTTTCGTCAGCGCTGGACTGCGTTTTCGCGGCTGGCCGCCATCCTGAATGATCTTGCGATGCGCGGCAATATGATGCTCTGACCAGCCGGCTTCTCGCGTGGCAATGCGATCAGCAATGTACTCAGGCCAGACGCCGCCCAAGGTCACTGACTCCCGCAGCTGCTTTTCCTGTTCCGCCACAATGACAGCTTCCTGCATTGCGCGCGCGTCTCGCTCTGCAGCAAGCGCATCTTCCCGTACCTTTCTCGGATCCTGTCCGTTGTCGAGCAGGACCTTGAGGCGCCGTGCTTCGGCCTGGGCCTTGGCAATGTCCCATGTGCGAGGATCACCGATCGTCAGCCGGATGGTGGCGCCGTCCAACTTACCCTGAAAAATATAGGACTTCGCGCCCTTCGACGTCACCCGCAAACCGAGGCCTGGTGAAGCGGTATCCCAAAGGAATGACTGACTTTTTCCACCCTCACAGGCGAACTCTTCCACCCTACCCGCCGCGAACTTTATTTTTTTCACTATTACCTCAAGAAGACGTGCTGTGTAAGCGCCATGTAACCGCCATGTAACCCAAATGGTAGCATAACGATCAACAGTCATCTGCAGGAAATAAAAATAGAAATTTCGTAAGTATATGATTTTTAAGAATATAGTTGAAAATTTCAACGTTCATCAACGATCCTGAATATCGACTTGCGATGATTTGTAATCATCAGGTGGCCAGTTCGAAACCGGCAGTCGGCACCAGAATTCAGTAGGAAATCAAAGGGTTACCCGCTTCGGCTGGTAGCCCTTTTTTCTTTTGTCACGCCTGTGAAAGCCATCCAGGACACTGAAAAGCATCGTCATCGAGGTTGACGCATTGCTGCACCGCGCAATGACGTCCAGCACATTTAGGCGCAAGATGAGCATGTGCTTGCGCAAAGCAGGCTCCCGATGTCCGGCCTTCCTACCTGGGGAAACATCATGTCCGCACACACTTACAAGCTGATCGAACTGGTCGGTACGTCCACCGAGAGCAGCGATCAGGCGATACGCGATGCCATTGCCAAGGCGGCGCTGACGGTCAAGCACATGGACTGGTATGAAGTGACAGAGTCGCGTGGCCATATCGTCGACGGCAAGGTGGCGCACTTCCAGGTCACGCTGAAGGTCGGCTTCCGGCTGGAATAGCGTACTGGGGCGCATTCACCGCCGCCCAGGCAGTCCCCGGCTCTCCAGCCACTCCCGGCCGCCGGCCTCCAGCGCGGTCTCAATGACCTTTTCCGGCAAGCTGTATACCGTCGCCCAACTGGCGCGACCATCCTGCGTGTTGGCGGGAAAGCTGTGGGTTTCAATCGGCCAGTGGTATTTGCGTTTCAGCGCTTTGACGATGGCGGCCAGGGAGACGCGGCCTTGCAGGGGTTCGGCGCCGGACTGGTCGCGGTTCGACAGCAGCACGGCCAGGACCTGGCCGCGGCCCGTGCGTGCGCCGGGGAAGGTGGGAGTTTTGTTTGCCATGGCCTATTTTACGGGCAATGATCGGACGAGATCCGATGTACCGCAGCTTTAATATGGCGCAAGCGCCGCTCTCGCAGCCTGGGCCACTCATCACGGGGCACGGGAGCCTAGCATCCACAGCTGAACATCCATGCCATGCAATGGCAAGCCCTTGCCGATATTTCCGCCGTCGATCCGCTGCTGCCTGCGGATCTGGCTTGCTTTCGCGAATTGCGCGACGTACTGCAGCGCTATGGCGCGCTCGACCACTTCGGCATTTTCCTGATCCACCACCATTTCGACATCGCCGACGATGAGGAACTGATGAAATACACGGATGTGGAAGCACGCACGCTGACGGTGAAACCTGTCAAGAAAAGCGACATCGACTGGCAGCACACGACGATTACCAACTGGAAATTGACGGAAGGCGAGGAAGTGGTGCGCATCGGTTGCGGTTGCGCAAGCAATTCGGGTGGCCGCAAAACCACTACGCACCCAGTTCCATTCACGCGCCGGCGCCAGCCGACATAGCAAACGGCACGTTCAAAGCACGCCAGCAGAGGCGTTTTAACCGAGACGTGCCAGCGCCTGGCGCGCCAGCTGCAATTGCTGCAGATAATAGCGGTGCAACACGGCCGGCTCACTCAGGTCGCGCCCCAGTACCAGGCGCAGCTCGCTGGCAGGGCAGTCGGCGGCCTGGGTCTGCACCTGCGTTTGCACCTGCGTCCCCAGCTGGCGGGCCAACTGGCGCGCCGCCTGCGCTTGCGCGGGCCGGTATTCGACGCGCGTGCGCGCTACCTGGAAGCTGGTTTCATTGGCCAGGCGCACCACTTGCACGGGAACGCCGGCCAGGCTGCGCGCCAGCGCGGCGGCCATGCCCGGCACGCCGTTGCCATTCACAATTTCCAGACGCGGCTGCGGCGCGGGCGCCGCCGGCATGGGCCGCTCGGGCACTGCGGCGGGTACGCTGCGCACCGCTGCCGGTACGCGCTGCAAGCGGGCCATGCCATCGCTCTGCGTGATTTCCACGCGCGCCATGGCGCGCGCATCCTGCACCGGCGCGGGCGCAGGCGCGGTCACCGGCTGCGGCGGCGCCGCGTCGCGCAACAAGGCCATGTCGCGCCGCAAGTCGTGTTCCTGCAAGCTGGCCGCCTGGCGCCGCATGAGGGCTGCGCGCTCGTGCTGTCCCAGGCGCTCCAGCACCTGCGCCAGATGCTGCCAGGCCAGCACATTGAGCGGATCGAGCAGACACGCCTGTTCCAGCGCAGTTGACGCTTGCGCGTCGCGCCCGCTCAGAGAATAGGCATGGCCGAGATTGCTGAACAGATAGGCCTGCTGCGGCCGCGCCATGCCCGTTTCCTGCGTCAGCGCCTGCCACTGGGCGATGGCCGCGTCATGCTCGCCCCGCTGCGCGTGCAGCACGGCCAGGCCGTTGCGCGCGTTCACGTGGCGCGGCGCATGGCGCAGGGCTAGCTCATAGGCCGCCTGCGCAGCGGGCAGGTCGCCCCGCTCGAAAGCCTGGCGCCCCGCCACATAGGCGGCATCGGCGCCAGGCCACGCCGGCACCGGCGCATGCGCCAGTTGCGTGGTACAGGCGGCCAGGCACAGGCAGGCACAAGCGGCGGCGAGGCGGGAGAGTGTCAAGCGCATGGTGACTCCTTTCAGCGGCTGGCCATGGCCGGCACGAGCACGCGATAGACTTCGATCACGGCCGGCCCCATGAGCACCAGCATCAGGGTGGGAAAGACGCAAAAAATCAGCGGGAACAGCAGTTTCAGGGCGATCTTCGCCGCCGCCTCCTCGGCCAGCAGACTGCGCTTGCTGCGCAGGTTTTCCGAATGCACGCGCAGCGAATCGCCCATGCTGGTGCCGAAGCGTTCCGATTGGATCAGCATGGCGACGAGGGTATCGACATCTTCCACGCCGCTGCGCAGGGCCAGGTTGCGCAGCGCCTTTTCCTTGGAAAAGCCGGCGCGCATTTCCATCAGCACCAGTTGCAATTCCTGCGCCAGCACCACGCTTTTGATGTGGATTTCGCCCGACACCTTCACCAGCGCGCGCTCCAGGCTCAGGCCCGCCTCAACGCACACGGTCAGCAAGTCGAGCGCATCGGGGATGTTTTCAAAGATGTCGCGCTGGCGCCGTTTGGCCGTGCTGGCCAGCACCAGGTTCGGCAGGTAATAGCCGATGGTGGCGCTGACGCACAGCAGCAACAGCAGCACGCTGCGCAACTGCGCCGCCATGGCGCTGGCCGCATACAGCCCCAGCACGGTGGGAAACAGCAGGGCCAGCATGGTTTTCGCCGCAAAGTACAGGGCGGGCGCACTCGCTTGCCGCCAGCCCGCGTTCATGAAGCGCGTGCGCAGCGGCGAACGTTCCCAGCCCTCTTCCGGCAGCGACAGCTTGCTGAACGGCTGCGCCACGCGTGCCACCCGCTCCACCCAGCCATGGTCGGCCACCGCGTCGCTGGCAGCCGGCACCATGGCGCCAAACAGGCGCTGGCGCAAGGGGCCGGGAAAGAAGATCAGCCACCCCAGCAGGGCCAGCGCCACGACCACGACGAAGACAATCACGAGAAACAGCAGTTGCGAACCGTTCATGCCACCCCCTGTTGTTATATCCTGATACGTATCACATTGCGCATCCAGACCACGCCCAGCGCCACCATGCCGGCCGCGTACCACAGCAGTTTGATGCCGCTGGGATCGGTCCACAGCAGGCGGATGTATTGCGGGTTGACCAGCGCCATGACGCCGATCATCACCACCGGCATCAGTCCCAGCACCCAGGCCGACATGCGCCCCTCGGCCGACAGCACGCGCACCTGTCCCAGCAGTTTTAAACGGGCGCGGATGATGCGCGCGATGGTGACCAGCACTTCGGCCAGGTTCCCACCCGATTCGCGCTGCACCAGCACGGCGATGACGAGGTAGCGCAAGTCCGTCAGTGGAATGCGCGCGGCCAGGTTTTGCAGCGCCTCGTTCATCGGCACGCCGTAATTGATTTCTTCATGCGCCATCTTGAATTCGCCGCTGATCGGCTCGCTCAACTCTTCGCCCACCATTTGCAGCACATTCGAAAACGAGTGGCCGGCGCGCAGCGCGCGGGCCAGGAAATCGGCCGCTTCCGGCAATTGCGCCTCGATCTTTTTCAGCCGCGCCGCGCGCGCGCGCAGGACGAACAAACACGGTGCGCTCACGGCGCTGGCCAGCAGCAGCAAGGCGCCGGGAAAAGGCATGGAGCAGGCTACCAGCAGCAGCAAGGCCGCCAGCAACAGGGCCACGGTGACGCCGATGAATTGCGCCACCGACCAGGACAAGCCCGATTGCAGCAGCAGGTAATCGAGCTGCGCCGCCTGCGGCGTGCGCCGCAGCAAGCGCTCCAGGCCGGGCGCACGCGCATAGCGGCGCTGCTTGAGGATGGAGACCCGCTCCCCGCCCGCCTCGCCGCGCGCCGCCATCAGCCGCAAGCGCCGGTTGATGCGCCGCGCCGCGCCGCCGTATGTGCCCGACCACCACAGCCAGGCGCCTTCCACCATCAGGATGCAGGCGGCAAACAGCAGCACGGCGAAGCCGTAGAAGACCAGGTCCATGATCGCTCCCCCTTACTCATAAATTCGATCCGGGTCAAACACCGTGTCCGGCACGGGCGCGCCAAACATGCGCAGGCGTTCCGTGAAGCGTGGCCGCACGCCCGTGGCGCAAAAGTGGCCGAGCACCTTGCCATCAGCATCGACGCCGGTCTGCTCGAAGCGGAAGATTTCATGCATGGCGATGATGTCGCCTTCCATGCCAGTCACTTCCTGCAGGCTGACCAGCTTGCGCGCGCCGTCCGTCAGGCGCGACACTTGCATCACCACTGTCACGGCCGAGCAAATCTGCTGGCGCGTGGCGCGCGGCGTCAGGTTCACGCTGGCCATGCCGACCATGTTTTCCAGCCGCGCCAGCGCATCCCTCGCCGTATTCGAGTGGATAGTCGCCAGCGAACCCTCATGGCCCGTGTTCATCGCCTGCAGCATGTCGAGCGCCTCAGCGCCGCGCACCTCGCCCAGGATGATGCGGTCAGGCCGCATGCGCAGCGCATTGCGCACCAGCGCGCGCTGGCTCACTTCGCCCTTGCCCTCGATATTCGGCGGACGCGTTTCGAGGCGTACCACGTGCGGCTGGCGCAGCGCCAGTTCGGCCGCATCCTCGATGGTGACGATGCGCTCGCTGCCGGGAATGAAGCCGGACAGCACGTTGAGCAGGGTCGTCTTGCCGCTGCCGGTGCCGCCCGAAATCAGGATGTTGACCTTGGCCTGGCCCAGCGCCTGCAACACCTGCACCATGGGCGGCGTCAGGCTCTTGTAGTCGAGCAGGTTGGCGATGCTCAAAGGCTGCACGGCAAAACGGCGGATCGACAGGATCGGGCCATCGACGGCCAGCGGCGGAATGATGGCGTTGACCCTGGAGCCGTCCGGCAGGCGCGCATCGACCATCGGGCTCGATTCGTCGACGCGCCGTCCCACGCGCGAGACGATCTTTTCGATGATCTTCATCAGGTGCGCATTGTCGTGGAACGTCACGTCCGTCAGCTGCAGCCGCCCGCCCCGCTCGACATACACCTTGTCGCAGGTATTGACCAGGATGTCGGACACGCTGGCATCGGCCAGCAATGGTTCCAGCGGGCCAAAGCCCAGCATCTCGTGCTGGATGTCGAGCACCAGGCTATGCCGCTCGTGCTGGTTCAGCACGATGCGCTCTTCCTCGATCACGCGCTGCACCAGCAGCGCCAGTTCGTGCTTGAACTGCTCGGCCGTCAGGCGCTTCAGGCGTTCCAGGTCGATACGGTCGAGTATCGTCTGGTGCATGGTCTTTTTCAGCTCCTGGTAAGCGTGCAGCGCCAGCGCCCCTTGCCCATTGCTGGCGGGGCGCACCGTTTCATTCGCCGCCAGGCGTTCGCGTAAAGTCATCTCGCCTCCCATGATGGCCCCCGGCGGGAGCCTTGACATCTATTGCAGTCCTAAGCCTCGCTGCGGCTGAACAGACGGTCGAACAGGCCGCGGCTTTCCGTCACGCGGCGCGCCGTCACCAGCTCCACCAGCTCGGCCAGGCTGCGCGCCACGGCGCTGGTGCGCGACAGCTGCAGCAGCGGAATGCCCTGGTTGACGGAGTCCGTGGCGGCGACGTAATCGTTGGGCACCGTGTGCACCACGTCCGCGCCCAGCGCCTGTTCCAGGTCCGCCAGGCGCAGGCGCCCGCCCTTTTCATAGCGGTTGACGATCAGGCGCAAGCGCTCGCCCGGATAGCCGAGCGAGCGGAAAATATCGAGCAGGCGGCGCCCGTCGCGGATGTCGGGCAAGGCCAGTTGCAGCACCGGGTAGATAGCGTCGGCGTTGTCGAGCGCGCGCAGCGACAGCGCATCGATCTGGCGCCCCACGTCGAGCACGATGTAGTCGTAGTGCTGGCGTGCCACGGCCAGGATGCGGTCCATGTGCTCGGGCTGCATGTCGACCTTGTGCGCGGGGTCGTCGGCCGCCGCCAGCACGCCGAAGTTCGGCGTCACGTGCACCAGGCACGAGGCGAGGAAAGCGCCATCCATGCGCGCGATCTGGGCGCAGATATCGGACAGGGTCATGGCCGGCTTCTGGTCCGAGACATACAGGGTGGCGTCGCCGAACTGGCCGTGCAGGTCGATCAGCAGCACCTTGCAGCCGGCCAGGCTGGCCAGCGCGTAGGAAAAATTCGTCGACAGGAAGGTGGCGCCGCTGCCGCCCTTGCACGAAATGAAGGCAAGGACCTTGCCGTCGCGCATCTGCGTGACGCCGGCCTGGATATCGACGCGGTCCATCGCTTCATGGAAGGCCTTGTGTACCAGCGGCAGTTGCAGCACTTCGCGCATGCCGGCGCGCATGGCGCGGATCAGCACATCCTGCTGCTGGCCGCGCGTGAGCAACATCAGCACGGCCAGCGGATACTGGCGCGCCAACCGTTCCAGCAAGTCCGCCTCGTCGGCGTCAAGGCCGCTGGCGTCGACGATCACCAGTTCGGGCGCTTCGGGCAGCATGCGCTCGACGGCGTCGCGCAGGCCACTGCGCCGTTCCAGCAACCGCAGCACGGGCATGCGGGCCGCGCCTTGCGCCGCGATTTCATCGTGCAAGCTGGCGTCGCGGGTAATCATCAAGGCTTTCATGCCCCCTCCTTCACTCAATACAACACATTCGGCTGCGCCCGCGGATCGGCGCTCATGGACAAAAACCGGGATTGTCCGGATAGCCCAGCGACTCGGCCACCGCCATGGTGGCCCCGCTGGGAAAACGTATGGCGCCTGCGCCGGAGGGAAACATCACCCCCAGCAGCGGCAGGACGGGCCGGTACGGCACTGCCTCGCAGCGCGCGCCGTCGCTCGGCACGCACAGGCGCGCGCGCACGAAGCGGATGCAGCTGGCGCCATGCGGGTCGTCCAGGCAATTGATGCGGTTGCGTTGCGGACAGCCTGGCATCACCGTCACGGGCACTGCCGCCAGCGCGGCGCCGCCGCTGCTCTCCGACAAATAATCGATGCGCACATTCGCGTCGCTGATGCCGCCGCCCAGCGGCAGCGCGCCCGGCGTGGCGCGCAGCACGGCTTGCGTGCGCACGGCCTGCAGCGCGCCGGCATTGCTGAAATCGGTGACGGCGGCGGCGCGCGCCGCCCGCCGGGTAATTTCGTGCACCATGTTCCACACGTACACGGCGCGCGCCACTTCCAGCATGGCAAACAGGAAGAGGAAGAACAGCAGCGCCAGCATGGCGAACTCGACAGCGAAGACGCCGCCCTGGCGCTGCCGCCACTGCCAGATATGCAGGTTAGTTGACATAGCGTAATGTCGCATTCGCACGCAGCGGGATCGGCGCCAGCTGCGGCAGCCACTTGCGCGTCAGCTCGGGCAGGATATCGACGGGCATGTCCACCGACACCTTGATGCGTACCTGCAGCGGCGCCGTCGGGTAGTTGCCGCAGCTGTAAAAGTCATCGTTATAGATGCAATCCACGTTGACTTTCCCGCTGCTCATGCCTGGCCAGGATTCCAGCATCGCCTGCCGCACCATCTGCCGGGCAAACACGACACCCTGCTCCGCCGCATCGGCATTGGCCATCTGCGACAGAGGCATGGTCGCCAGGTAGCGCGCCGCATCGTGCGTACTTTTTTGCAGGGCCGTGTACACCAGCAGCGCGCGGCCGAACAGCAGCACGAAGGGCAGCAGCGCCATAAAAAACAGCAGGATCAGCGCCAGCTCGATGGCGGCGACACCGCCCTGACGACTTGGCACGCGGCAAAGCGGCTTCATTGCAGCAGCTCCGCCGGGCCGATCAGCGTACCCTCGGCCACCAGACCGGCAAATTCGGCGCTCAGCACGCCATTGCTGGCCGGCGCCGTCATGAAGAAACGGCCGATGCCGC
The DNA here is from genome assembly GCF_051380775.1 of Janthinobacterium pasteuri. Classification (NCBI taxonomy): domain Bacteria; kingdom Pseudomonadati; phylum Pseudomonadota; class Betaproteobacteria; order Burkholderiales; family Oxalobacteraceae; genus Janthinobacterium; species Janthinobacterium pasteuri. The sequence continues at coordinate 121,044 of NZ_JBNYXS010000008.1, forward strand.
GCACCTGGGCCAGCACGTCACTACCGGCCGGCACGGGGCAAGCCAGCAGCGCAATATGCAGCAAACGCCGCTGCGCCACGCCCGTGTTGCCGGTCGGCGCCGTCTGGTAAGCCAGCGTCTGGTATGGCGGCGTGGCAGGATAGCCGGACTTGGCGGCCGGCGCGGCCGGGGCAGCGGGATACAGCCTGGGCCAGTCGCTGGTGGCAAACGGCAGATAGCCGCCGGGCGGCTTCACGCTGCTGTACTTGACTGCCTTGGCAAACGACCACAGCGGTCCATAACTACCGAGCGTGGGAGGCGTCGCGTTCGATTCCGGGTCGGCCACGGACAGCAGCGGATTGCCGGTGCTCAGGGCGCTTGGCGCATCGGGCGTATTCGTCATCCACCAGTTCGCCGCCGTATTCGGATACGCGCGGATGTTCGTGTCGGGCGGCGCCGTGACGGGATGGCAGCCGCTGCCCGCATGCTGATTGAAGCGCGCGTTGAAGGCGGGCCACAGCGCGGCAGGAAAGGGCCGATGCACGTGCACCGACGCACTGCCGATGCGCGGATACAGCACCGTGCCGCTGCAGACAAACGGCAGCACGCTCGCCTCGCTGACGTGCAACGACGATCCAAGCATGCCCGGCCGGCCCAGCGGATTGAGCACGAAATGTTCGGCCGCCGGGCCATGCGGGTTAAGCTTCAACAAGTTATACGCCACGCCACGGCGAAAGCCATATTCCAGCAACTCGACGGCCGGCAGCAGGGCGGCATTCGTACGCGGGCTGGCGGCACTGCCCGACAGCGCGCAGATGGCCAGCGGGGTCAGGTGCAGGCTGGACCGTCCCGCCACCGCGCGCGCGCCCGTGTCCAAGGTGCGCAGCGCCGGCGACCAGGCGCCCAGGAACGCCGTCGCCACCCGACCCAGCGACGGGTCATTGGCCTGCGTATCGACGCGCACGAACAGCGCCGTGGTGGCGTCGGGCACGGCGCCCGCCGCATGCCACTCGCTGGCGGGAGCGTCGGGTGTGCTGGCGAAACGGATGCTGGCATCCGACAGGATGGCGCCCTCCATGCGGCGCCGCCATGCGCTCCTGTCGGCCGCACTGTGCTTGGCTTTCGCTACGGCAATGAGCAGACCCTCGGGCGTGCCGACCAGTTCCGCCGCCGCCGCCAGCGCCGCGTTGTCGGCCAGGTTCTGCAATTCCGTCTTGCGGCCGATGACCTGCCCCACGTCGAGCGCCAGCCCGATAAAGCCCAGCACCACGATGAGCAGGATGGAAAAGGCGATCAGCATCGCCCCGCGCTGGCACCGGCGTCTATTTGCCATTGCCGCTTCCCAACATGAATTGCACGGGCTGCGGAGCCTGCGCGTTCGGTTCGGCAAACGAAGCGCGGTAGCGCTGCATGACGGCGTGCGCACTGGGGCCATCGAGGCCATCGGCTGGCAGGCGATTGCCGAGGCTGGCCGGATCGCGCACCTGCTGCGCCATGGCCAGGCGCACGGCGTCGCCGAAGCGCCGGTCCAGCTGCGGCGTGCTGCCGTGCGCGCAGGCGGCCAGCTGCAGTACCAGCAGCAGCGCCGCCAGGCGCCGCAGCGACATCAAAAGCGAGTTCGGCATGGCATGTCTCCCCATCTCATTTCAGCTCGAAACCATTCGCCGCGCGCAGCGTCGGCACGGACGGCGGCGCCAGCGTCCCTTCCATCTTGCCGCCCAACATCAAGTCCGTGCGCGAAGGGGGCGCCAGCTGCGCCGTCGGCAGCACGGTATCGGCCGGCAAGGGCTTCACCAGGTGCGCGGTAATGACGAACAGCAATTCCGTGCGGTCATGCTGGAAATCCGTGCTGCGAAACAGCGCACCCAGGATGGGCACTTCGCTGAGCCAGGGCACGCCCGTGATGTTGCTCACCTGGTTGTTCTTGATCAAGCCACCGATGGCATAGCTCTGGCCGTCGTACAGCTGCACCGTGGTCGAGGCGCGCCGCGTGGTGATGACAGGCAGGATAGAGCGGCCGCTGACGCCGGCGGCGGAAATGCCCACTCCTTCGCGCGACAGTTCCGACACTTCCGGCGCCACCTTCAGGTTGATGCGTCCGCCCGACAGCACGGTCGGAGTAAAACGCAGGCCGACGCCATACTCGCGCTCTTCCAGGGTGATCTTGTTGTTGTCCTGGCCGACGGGAATGAAGATCTTGCCGCCGGCCAAAAAACTGCCTTCCTGCCCGCTGATTGCCATCACCGTCGGCTCGGCGAGGATGCGCACCAGGCCATCCTGTTTCTGCGCCTCGATGGTCAGCTGCTGGCCATTCGACTTGCGCACGTGGAGCAAGCCATTGGCCGTGCCGCTGAGGAAATTCGACAGCAAGGTGGTGGCCCAGCTGCCGGACGCGAAGCGCAAGGTGGCTCCCACTTCCAGCCGCTCCAGCAGGGACTTCGACACTTCGGCAATCTGCACGGCCAGCATCACCTGCTGCGGCGCACTGACGTCGAGCATATTGATGACGCGGCTGTTCGCGCCGCCAGCGGGCGCCGTGGCCGCCACCGGCGCAGCCATGGCGCCATCGGCGGGCCTGGGCAGCGTTAACGGAGCGGTGGCGCGGCGCACGTAGGCGTGTGCCAGCTCGACGGCGCGCAGCACGGCGCCCGCATCCTGCACCGTGCCCGACAACACCAGTGTATCGGCCACGGCCGTCACGCGGAGGGCTTTTTCTTCCGGCATCAGTGACGCCAGGGTCGCTTGCAAGCTGGACGGGTCCATGCTGACGCTGACGTTCACCACGCTGCACACGCCGCTGCGTCCCTGGATGATCATATTCGTGCTGCCCACATCGACGCCCACCACGTACAGGGTGTCGGGTGCCACCAGCATGGCTTGCAGCACGGCCGGATTGCCGACGCTGCGGGCCAGCACCGCCTCGGGCAGGCGCAGCATGCTCGACTTGCCCACCTGTAGCTGCAAGTTGCCGGGTGTAGCCGCTTCTCCGCCGCAGCGCGGGCCGGGATCGGCCGCCGCGCCGGCAAGCGGCAACAGCAGGCAGCACAGTGTCAGCAGGGCGCGGTTCATGAGCGTGTCCATGGTTGAGCAAGGCAACAAGACTAAAAGCATTCGCGCGACTGGCGCGTCCCGTCGATGACGCCGCTGCACTGGCGCGGCGGTTCCGGCGGCGCCTTTGCCACGCGCACCGGGCGCGGCGCGGCGGCCAGCACGGGCGCGGCGATGGCGGGAGCGGGCTCGGCCTCATGCGGTCCGCCCAGCAGGGTCAGCTTGGTCGCGCCCGCCGTCACGCCCGGCTGCGGGTCGACCTGGTTGCGCAGCACCAGCGACAGGCTGCCCACGCTGCGCGCCAGGTCCAGGTTTTCCGCCTGTTCCGGCGTCACTTCCAGGGTCACCGCATTGACCACGCGCGGCTTGGTCTCGTCGCGTCCCACTTCCTGCGCCACGGCCAGCACCAGGATGCGTTCGAGGACGATCTTGGAAATGTTGCGGCTTTGCGGAAACGCGCGCTCGCCGGCATCCTGCTGGGTGCTCACGATGATATCGACATAGTTGCCCGGCAAGGCAAAGCCGGCAACGCCGATCACATCGTTGACGCGCACGGTGATGGCGCGCCGCCCTTCCGTGATCAGGGCCGACAGGCCGCCCAGGGTGCCCACCGGTGCCAGCTTGGCTTCGCTCAGCGGTTCGCCGCGCAGCACGCTGGTTTTCAGCACCCGTCCCGCCAGTTTTGCCGGGTCTTGCAGCGCGCCCTGCGGCAGGCTTTCCGCAGGCCACTCGGCCAGGCGCAGCATCTCGGGTGTCAGACGCTGGCCCAGGTTGACATCGCTGGCGGCGACGACGATCTTGCCCTTGCCGGCCGGCGTCTGGCGCAGCAGCCAGTGCGAGGCCAGCAACACGGCCAGCAGGCCCAGCACCACCGCCAGGGCCATCATCAGCAGGGCGCGCCGGTGTTTCATGCGATGCGCTCGCACAGGCTGGCGGTCGGCATGTCGCAGCTGGCAAACAGGCTGTTCCAGGCCTGCTCCAGGGCGGCCACCGTCAGGCGCGCTTCGCAGCCGGCAAAGCCGGCAAAGTCGCCTATGCGCGCCAGCAATTCCTGCGGATAGCTGGCCAGCAAGGGCCGTCCCTGCGCCGCATGCAGCTGCAGCAGGTGGTTCACGGCCAGTTCATCGATGGCCATGCCGGCCAGGCGGCATTGCTGGCGGAACAGGGCGCGATAGGCGCTCTCGGCCAGCGGCCCCACCTGCACCTTGTAGCCGATGCGGCGCAGCAAGGCAGGATCGAACAGCTCGCCCGGCGGCATATTCGTGGCCAGCACCAGGGCGTTGTCAAACGGCACGCTAATCTGCACGCCGCCGGGCAAGCCCAGCTGGTCGCTGCCGCGCGCCAGCGGCAGCATCAGCCGCGTCAGCAGCTCTTGCGCGCCCAGGCGCTGGCGGCCCAGGTCATCGATGATCAGCATGCCGTTATTGGCCCGCACATGGGGCGGTGCCTGGTAGCAGCCGCCGCTGGCGTCATGGCGCAGCTCCAGCATGCCGGCGTCGAGCTCGGCGCCCACATGGATCACGGGACGCTGGCACAGCACCCAGCGGATGTCGGTGCTGCGCCGCTCCAGCGCCTGGCGCGCATGGCTGACATGCTGCGGCGCGGGCGGCAGGTGCTGGGCCGGATCGTACAATTGAATGATGTCCTGGCCGACAACGATGGCGTACGGCACGGCGACCAGCCCGTGCAGCAATTGGCCCAGCTGCAGCGCCAGGGTCGACTTGCCGCTGCCGGGCGGACCGTACAGCAGCAGCGAGCGCCCCGAATGCAGGGCCGCGCCCACCACGTCGAGCATGCCCGGCCCAGCATGGGCGCTGCCCAGCACGGCGGCCAGGTCATCGCTGCCCACGCGCTGTTCCTGCGCCAGCCACGACTGGCGTGTCACCATGGCGCGGTACGCTTCCAGCGTGACGGGAGCGGCGCCGATATACGCGCAGCGCTCGAGGAAGGCGCTGGCGCGCTGCTTGCCGGCACCCGTCAGTTGGTACTGCACGTCGATCTCGGATTCGCCGCGCCAGGCCACTTCGGCCATCTGCTCGGCCACCATGAAATCGAGCACTTCGCGCAAGACATTGATCGACAGGCGCAAGCGCGTCGTCAGTGCGGACAGGTGCGTCTTGCCGCCCACAAACATCAGCTTGGCGATCAGTTCGACCACCAGCGGGCGCTCCAGGCCCGTTTCGCGCAGGCTCTTCGGCTGCGGCGGCAAGGGCGGCATCAGGTTCGCGTCGGCGGGGCGCGGCGCACTCTCGCTGCTCATGGAATAGTCGACCTCGGTCATGCTGTGTCTCCAAGCCGGTTAAGACTGCATTGAACAGAGTTCATTCTAGCCAGCGGGAACCGGCGCCCATTGATTCAGAGCAATGAATGCCAATCAGAAATAATGCCGCCCTTGCACCGCCAGACAGCCCAGGGCAATGGCCAGTCCGTACGGCATGTTGCCCACGCTGGCGCCGCTGCCCAGGGCGGCGGGCGCCAGGGGAATGCCAGCCATGCGCGCGATCATTGGCCACAGCAGCTGGCGCAGATTGCCCAGGCAGGCACGCCACTTGCCTTGGTACGTGATCATCAGCACGGCCATCAGGCCGCCCAGCACAAAGGTGGCGAAACAGATCTGCAGCACGGGCCAGGGACCGGCAAAGGCACCCACCATGGCGATCAGCTTGACGTCGCCAGCGGCCATGCCGCGCAGCACGTATAGAGGCAGGAACAGGAAGAAGCCCGTCGCCATGCCGCCCAGCCACAACGACGGCACGCTTTGCGGCCACAGCCACAGGTGCAAGGTCAGCGCGGCGAGGATGCCCGATAGCACCAAACCATTCGGTATCTTGCGTCGGATCAAATCACTGACGGCGGCTCCCGTCACAAAGCACAACAACAGCAGGTCGCACAAGGCAGTTGCAGGCATGGCATACCCCATGAAAAAAACCCGCCACCGGACGGCTGATGGCGGGTACCCGCTTAGGGCGTCAACACCAGGTTCGATGAAATGTCGGTGAGGACGGCCAGCAAGTTGGTCTTGATCAGCAAGAAACCGGCCGTGATGGCGGTAGCCATCAAAGCCGCAATCAAGCCGTATTCGATTGCCGTAATGCCATCCTCATCCTTGACAAACTGCTGTACTGCCGACAGGAAGGTATGCATGACAAGCTCCCAAAAGTGAATCACAAGTCCCTGGCGCAATCGGGTGTGAAACATTGCCCATTCCTGCTAATATGTTTCCTGCCGTAAATTTCTGCGCCATTGCGTTGACTATAAAGCGTCTATATTTTGGCAAATTGACGCGCCACAAGTTTCCACATGGAAATTATCAAACCTTGTTGAAATGAGGGCTGACGCAAACAAATGTTGCGATCAGGATTGAAAGCCTTCGTCAATGCAAGTTTTTTGCAACGCAGTGCATGAATCTCATGTATTTACATGAAATATTGCATACGTTAATTGCCTATTAGGCAAAAAGACATTATCCTGCTTAGCTCTTCTTTGGAAAGGCCGCTCGCCCTGCGGTAAAGAGCGTCATGCCACCAAATAAATCTTGGCTTCTTGTAGACGGACGCGAATTGCTTGATGCAATGCTGCTATGACGACACTTGTGTGACTACTTTCCAGAGAACGACAATGGATTCCCTACTGAAACACATGGTGGACATGACCGGGCACCGCGACCATACGATGCTCGACATCTCCGTGATCTCGGCAGTTCAGGAACTCGCTTCCGCGTCGCAGACCCGTGTGCTGGCACTGACCACCGTGCGTGGCCAGGTGTTCGTGCGGTCGCGGGCCATCATCGTGGCGGGCAGCGTGGCCCGCATGGAAGAGCATAACGACCCTACTCTGCCGGGCGAACCGCTGTCGGACTATCCGGCGCTGGCTGCCTGCATCGCGCACCATGAAGCGAGCGCCGATACCCTGTGCGCCGACGGCCGCCACCTGCTGTGGCTGCCCATCTGGATCGGCGACCAGGTCACCACCTGCCTGGAAATCACCAACCCCACGCCGTACACGGGCGCCACCATCCAGGTGATCGGCGGCATCGTCAGCGTGTACCGCAATTTCCAGAACCTGCTCGACTACAGCGAACGCGATTCGCTCACCGGCTTGTTGAATCGCAAGACCTTCGACGACCAGCTGGCGAAAATCCTGCATAGCCGCGGCGAACCGGAAGCGGAGAAGCCGCGTCCCGTCGATGAAGAACGGCGCCACCATACGGACACGGAGCGGCAATGGCTGGCCGTGATCGACGTCGATCATTTCAAACTGGTCAACGATAAGTTCGGCCACCTGTATGGCGATGAAGTGCTGATCCTGATCGCCAACCAGCTGCAATCGTCGTTCCGCTCGCAAGACCGCATCTTCCGCTTCGGCGGCGAGGAATTCGTCGTGCTGCTGCGCTCGATCACCCTGGAAAATGCGCAGAAAATCATCGACCGATTCCGCACCAATGTCGAGGCGCATGACTTCCCGCAAGTGGGCAGAGTCACCGTCAGCGTGGGCTTCGTCAGCATCAACGCCTACGAGGCACCGGTCATCATTCTCGGCCGCGCCGACCAGGCCCTGTACTACGCGAAAAGCCATGGTCGCAACCTGGCTTGCCACTATGACGAGCTGGTCGCCAAGGGCCTGTTAACTACCATCGCCTCGAACGATACGGCGGAGTTCTTCTAGGCATCCGCTAGCGATAAAAAGCGCATGGGATCAACCTGCCACTTGGCGGCCGACTCATGGCCGACGATCTTGTCGCCGCCGCCGAAGCCTAAGCCGCGCGACAGGTCGACTGTCTCGGGCTTGATGTAGGCATTGCTCTTCGTACTGAAAAACACATTCACTTTCGGCGCCAGCAGATTGCTTTCGTGCGCCTCGATAACGACGGCCAGGCGGCCCGATTCCAGCATCACCATGGTGCCGACCGGATAGATGCCCACGCAGCGCATGAAATCCTGCGCGAACACGGGGTTGAAATGAAATTTGCTCCACTCATAGATCTTGCGCAGGGCTTCGGCAGCGGGAATACCCTTGTGATAGCTGCGGTCGGACGTCAGCGCGTCATACACGTCGACGATGGCGGACATCTGCGCCAGCTCGCTGATGGCGTCGCCGGCCAGCTGGTCCGGGTAGCCGCTGCCATCGCGCCGCTCATGGTGGTGCAAAGCGATGTCGAGGGGAATGGCGCCCAGCTCGGGCGAACGGCGCAGGATGTCGTAGCCATCGCGCGGATGGCGCTTGATCAGGGCAAATTCTTCCGGCGTCAGGGGGCCGGGTTTGTTCAGCACGCTGTCGGGCACTAGCGCCTTGCCCGTGTCGTGCAGCAAGCCGCCCAGGCCAGCCTGGTGCGTGGTGTCCCCATCGACGCCCCGCGAGCGGCAAAACGCCACCAGCAGCGCGCACACGCTAACGGAATGCAAGAAGGTGTAGTCGTCCTTGCTCTTGATGCGCAACAAGCCGACGAGGGCGCCGGGATTGCGCAAGATCGATTCGGTGATATCTTGCACCGTGTGCTGCACGCGGTCGATCTCGACGGCCTTGCCCAGGCGCACATCGGCCATCACCGTGCGCACCAGGCTCGATGCCTGCTGCCGCACCTGCGTGGCACGCGCCAGTTCCATGCCCAGCGACACGCGCGTGACCACCTGCGGCGGCGTGGCGATCTGCACCAGTTCGCGTTCCGTCTCTGCCCGCGCCTGCGCCACCGTGGGCGCATCCTGCACGTCGAGCCCCTTGCCGCTGTCGATCACCACGTCATGGATGCCGGCTTGCACGATCTTGCGGATTTCATCATCGCTGCGCAACAGGAAACGGTTGCGCACGAACGGATGCGTCATCCAGTCGCAACTGAGGTCGTGGATGTACATGCCCACTTTTAATTGAGACGAATCAACTTTCTTGAGCATGCTGTCTTTCCACAAATACACGTCTGGAGCACCGAAGGCGCTAGAATGAGTATAACAAAATTGTTATTCTGCTGGCCGCGTTTGGCGCTGCGGCGCAACAGCCTGTTTTTTCCGCTCACCACACAGCGTCTGGGACCCATGGAACTGCGCCAACTACGCTACTTTGTTGCCATCGTCGACCACGGTTCGCTGTCGCGCGCGGCCCTGATCCTGCATGTGGCGCAGCCAGCCCTGACGCAGCAGCTGCGCCAGCTGGAAGAAGAACTGGGGGTGCAGCTGCTGCACCGCTCGGCCCAGGGCGTGCTCAGCACGGACGCGGGCAAGGTATTTTACGAACACGCGCAGGCGATCCTGAAACAGGTGGCCGACGCCCGCTCGGCCGTCACGCAAAGCGCCACGCGTCCATCCGGCAACGTCACCCTCGGCTTGCCGCACAGCATCTCCGGCGCGCTGGCCCTGCCCTTGCTGCTCGCCGCGCGCGAGCGCTACCCCGAAATCACCCTGCAGTTGACGGAAGAAATCACGGGCAACCTGAACGAACAATTGAAATCAGGCCGCATCAACCTGGCCGTGCTGTTTGACGATGGCCAGCTCACGCCGTTTGCCTGCAGCCCGCTGGTGGAAGAAGAGATGCGTTTTATCTGCCGCAGCGATTCGCCGTTCGCGCCCCCGGGCCATGCGCTGTCGTTCCCGCAAGCACTGAGTGCCACCCTGATCCTGCCGGGCTTGCAACATGGCGTGCGACCGCGCATCGACAGCCGCGCGCGCGAACTGGGCCTGGAAACGGCGAACGTGATCGAGATCAACTCGATCGCCATCCTGAAATCGGCCATCCTGGCCGGCATGGGCGCCACCATCTTGCCGGCCGCGCCCCTGCTGGCCGAACTGGACAGCGGCGCCATGCGCAGCTATGCCATCCACAGCCCCGTGCTGTCGCGCACGGTGGCCCTGTGTGCGTCGAAGAACATTCCCCTGACGAATGCGGGCAACGCCGTCAAAAACCTCGTCCTGCAAGTGGCCGCCGAGCTGTGCGGCAGCGGACGCTGGGTGGGGGCGCATGTGCTCTCGCCCATGGCATAAGTATTTCTTATACCCCCATCGCCAAAGCGTATTTGCCGCTTCCTTCTCCCCGTTCTACACTGACCACATTAACTATTTTAAATTTAAAATAGCTATGTGCCGCCCACACGCGGCCATCCCGTCTGCACAGCGCGCGCCTTACCGGGCGCGACCTTGTACAGCCGCTATCTGAAACACCCTTTTGGAGACAGCCATGTCCGTGACCACGGAAAACGGCTCCGCAGCGTTCGCTAGAAACGCCGGTGCCGCGCCATCTACGCCCCCCGACACTTCCCGTTTGACCACCGTCAGCCTCGACGACAAATACACGGCCACTTCCGGCGCCATCTTCCTGTCCGGCATCCAGGCCCTCGTACGCCTGCCCATGATGCAGCGCCTGCGCGACCAGGCTGCCGGATTGAATACGGCCGGCTTCATTTCCGGCTACCGCGGTTCGCCCCTGGGCGGCCTCGACGAAAACCTGTGGAAAGCCAAGAAACAGCTGGAAGCCCACCACGTGCAGTTCGTGCCCGGCGTCAACGAAGACCTGGCCGCCACGGCCGTCTGGGGTTCGCAGCAGGTCGACCTGATCGGCCCGGCCAAGTACGACGGCGTGTTCGCCATGTGGTACGGCAAGGGCCCGGGCGTGGACCGTTGCGGCGATGTCTTCAAGCACATGAACCATGCGGGCACGGCGAAACTGGGCGGGGTGCTGCTGGTGGCCGGCGACGACCATGGCGCGTACTCGTCGACCCTGCCGCACCAGTCCGACCATCTGTTCTCCGCCTCGATGATTCCCGTGCTGTACCCATGCAATGTGCAGGAATACCTGGACCTGGGCATCCACGGCTGGGCCATGTCGCGCTTTTCCGGCTGCACGGTGGCCTTCAAGGCGCTGGCCGACACGGTCGAATCGTCGGCCTCCATCGATGCCGACCCATTCCGCGTGGAAGTCAAGATTCCACAGGATTTCATCATGCCCGAAGGCGGCCTGAACGCGCGCCTGTCGAGCATTCCGCTGGGCCAGCAGGCGCGCAACCAGGAAGCGCTGATGCAGGACTACAAGATTTATGCGGCCCTGGCCTACGCGCGCGAAAACAAACTCAACCACACCACTATCGACAGCCCGAACGCCAAGCTGGGCATCATCGCTTCCGGCAAATCCTACCTCGACGTGCTCGAAGCACTGGAAGAGCTGGGCATCGACGAGCAAATGGCGGCCGACGTCGGCATGCGCCTGTTCAAGGTGGCCATGCCGTGGCCGCTGGAACCGGACAGCGTGCGTGAGTTTGCGCAAGGTCTCGATGAAATCCTCGTGGTCGAAGAGAAGCGGCAAATCGTCGAATACCAGCTCAAGGAGCAGCTGTACAACTGGCGCGACGACGTGCGTCCGCGTGTCATCGGCAAATTCGACGAAAAAGGCGAATGGGTGGCACCGCGCGGCGAATGGCTGCTGACCTCCAAGGCGGATTTTTCCGTCTCGCAAGTGGCGCGTGTCATCGCCAGCCGCATCGCGCGCCTGATTTCCGACCCCGTCACCTGCGACCTGATCAAGGCACGCCTGAGTTTCCTCGACGCCAAGGATGCGGTCCTGAAAAAGGCCGTGAACACGCCGTTCCGCCCCGCGTTTTACTGCTCCGGCTGCCCGCACAATACCTCGACCAAGGTGCCGGACGGCAGCCTGGCGCTGGCCGGCATCGGCTGCCACGTGATGGCCACGTCGATCTACCCGGAAATGAACAAGCTGACCACGCACATGGGCGGCGAAGGCGCTCCGTGGATCGGCCAGGCCGCGTTTTCCACATTGCCGCACGTGTTCCAGAACCTGGGCGACGGCACGTATTTCCACTCGGGGTATTTGGCCATCCGCGCCGCGCAAGCCGCCAAGGTCAACATCACCTACAAGATTCTGTATAACGACGCCGTCGCCATGACGGGCGGCCAGCCCGTGGACGGCTTGATCACCGTGCCCATGATGGCGCAGCAAGTGGCGGCCGAAGGCATCGCCCGCATCGCGCTGGTGACGGAGGATCTGTCGCGCTATAGCGACCGTTCGAACCTGCCCGCCCATCTGACCTTGCACGACCGCAAGGACATGGATGCCGTGCAGCGCGAATTGCGCGAAGTGCAAGGCGTGTCGGTGCTGATCTACGACCAGACCTGTGCGGCCGAAAAACGCCGGCGCCGCAAGAAAGGCGAATATCCGGACATTGCCAAACGCATGGTCATCAACGACGCCGTCTGCGAAGGCTGCGGCGACTGCGGCGTGCAGTCGAACTGCGTGTCGATCTTGCCGAAAGAGACGGAATTTGGCCGCAAGCGCACCATCGACCAATCCTCGTGCAACAAGGATTACTCGTGCGCCAAGGGCTTTTGCCCCAGCTTCGTCACCGTCGAGGGCGGCAGCCTGAAAAAAACAAAAACAGGCGCCGGCAAGCCGGGCGAGACGGATAACTTCGGCCCCTTGCCGGAACCCACCCTGCCAGCCTGCGACGCGCCGTATAACATCCTCATCAATGGCATCGGCGGCACGGGCGTCATCACCGTCGGCGCGCTGATGGGCATGGCAGCCCACCTGGAAGGCAAGGGCGCCTCCGTGCTGGACATGACGGGCATGTCGCAAAAGAACGGTTCCGTCACCTCGCACGTAAAAATCGCCAAGTCGCCGGCGCATATCCGCGCGCAGCGCATCGCCACGGGCGAAGCGGACCTGATTTTAGGCTGCGACATGCTGACGGCCGGCGCGCAGGATGCCGTGTCGAAAATGCGCCCGGGCCGCAGCCTGGCCGTCGTCAACCTGCATGAGCAGCCGCCGGGCACGTTTGCGCAGAATGCCGACTGGCAATATCCGACGGCGGAAGTGCGCCAGCTGATCGAGGAATCCGTGGGCGGCGCCGACGCGGCCGACTTCATCGACGCGACCAAGCTGGCTACCGCGCTGATGGGCGACTCGATCGCCGCCAACCTGTTCATGCTCGGTTACGCCTGGCAAAAGGGCCGCATCCCGTTGACGGAAGCGGCGCTGCTGCGCGCCATTGAACTCAATGGCGTAGGCATCGAATCGAACAAGAAAAGCTTCCTGTGGGGCCGCCGCGCCGCCGTCGACGTGCGCCGTGTCACGCAGATCGCCACGCCATCGCAAGCGATCATCGTGCAAATGCCGCAAAGCCTCGATAGCGTCATCAAGAAGCGCGTGGAGTTCCTCACGGCGTATCAAAATGCCGCGTATGCGGACGGTTATCTGACCCTGGTCAAACAGGTGCGCGACCGCGAGAATACCCTGGGACTGGGCCAGAAGCTGTCGACGGCTGTGGCCAAGAGCTACTTCAAATTGCTGGCCTACAAGGACGAGTACGAAGTGGCGCGCCTGTACACGGATGGCCGTTTCGTGGAGCAATTGCAGCAGCAGTTCGAAGGGAATTTCTCCGTGAAATTCAACCTGGCGCCACCGCTGTTCGCGAAAAAGGATGCGAAAGGGCATCTGGTGAAGGCGGAGTTCGGTTCCTGGATGTGGCGCGCCTTCAAGCTGCTGGCGAAAGCCAAGGGTCTGCGCGGCGGCACGTTTGACGTCTTCGGCTATACGGCCGAGCGCAAGATGGAGCGCGCCCTGATCGTCGAATACCGCGAACTGCTGGCGGGAATGCTGGTCAACCTGACGCCGGAAAACCTGGCTACCTGCGTGGAATTGGCGAGCCTGCCCGAGAAAATCCGCGGCTTCGGCCACGTCAAGGAAGCGGCCGTCGATACTTACCGCAAGGACAAAGCGCGATTGCTGGCGGTGCTGGCCGATGGAAGCAAGCACGCGGCCTAAGCCAGTCAAAGGCCTTGAAGTAAAAACGCAGAGCCTCGGCTCTGCGTTTTTTTTCATTCAGGGCAACGCCCCACCGTCGCCCCCGGCAACAGCACCGGCTGCCAGATTTCCTGCAGCTTTTCCGGCGGCGTGCCTGCCAGTAAGGATTGCAGCATCTCGACCATCTTGGCGCCGGCGCGGCGCAGGTCGGGCTGGTCGATGGTGGTGACATTGATGCCGATCAAGGTGTCTTCCACATTGCCCCAGACGATGACGGAGATTTCCTTGCCGATCTCGATGCCCGCATCCATCAGCGCGCGTACCACGCCCACGCCGGACAGATGGTTGTCGACGATGACGGCCGTGGGGCGGGGCGAGCAAGTCAGCAATTGCTGCATGGCCTGGTAGCCGCTGCGGCGATCAAAAGTATTGTCGAGCAGATAGTGCGGGTCCAGCGGCAAGCCCGCTTGCGCCATGCAGCGGATAAAGCTTTCCTTGCGCTCGTAGGCGAAATGCAAGTCCAGCGGCGCACTCAACAAGGCGATGCGCTGGTGGCCGTGCGCCGCCAGGAAGGACACGGCCAAGTCGATGCCCGTATCGTTGTCGTAGTCAAAATACGCATACGGCGCGTCGATGCGCGTGCGACCATTCGCGACAAAGGGAAAGCCCACCTTCGTCAGGTAGGCGATGCGTTCATCGACGACCTTGGTACGGCCCACCACCAGGCCATCGACCTGGCGCCCGCGCACCATGGTTTCATACGAAGGCTGTTCATTCTGCGGCGACACGGGGGCGATGATGAGACTCATCTTCGACGCTTCCACGGCGTCCGACATGCCATTCACCACGGAAAGAAAGACGCTATCGCCCAGGTCGCTGGGCAGCAGGGGATAGATCATGCCCAGCACATTGGTGCGGCCGACGGCCAGGCTGCGCGCCAGCGGGTTAGGCCGGTAGCCGACTTTCTTGGCGGCGGCCAGGACGATTTCACGGGTGCGGGAATTGACTTCCGGATAGCCGTTCAACGCCCTGCTGACCGTCGTTTTCGACATGCCGAGGGCAATTGCGAGGCTCTTGAGATTCATGTGTTAACTACCTGTCTGTATGGCAAAAGAAACCAACTCTGACCGTCAATTATAGCCCAGAGCGCCAAACAGACCGCGCATTACCGTGCACAGCAATGGTAGAAAAACAACAACATATTGACACTTTGAAAAGTACCTTTCAAAGGCGGACATTTTTGCCACATCCGCAGCATGGCAGCGGAAATCGCATACTAACAAGGGCAAAAATCGACAGTGTGCACTCACTTTACCAAGCATGTGGGAGCTTCGGCATGCCGGTTTGGCAACCCAGGGCGCGCACGATAAAATTATCAAGAAAGCATAATGGACTGGAACTATGCGAGAATTTGTCCTGCTCTTGATTCAGGTAAAGATTACCTGCAGATATGTCGCGCCCCCGGCCTGACCTTTCCCCTTCTGCGCGCGCCTGGATATACTTTCAAAGGTGAACAATGTGGTCACGCTAACGTCCGTCAACAATCTGCAAGCCTCGCTGGCCACGGCGCAACGGCGCGTCGAGCAAGGCCAGAACCATGTACAGCGCGACAGTGAACAACTGGCGCAAAGCCGCCAGTCGCTGGCGCGGGAACAGGAATCGCTGAGCCAGACGCAGCGCAGCAGCCAGCAAGCCCCGGCCGCCGTCAAGGCGCCGCAGCTGGAGCAGGCGATCAAGGTGGCCGTGCCGCAGCAAGCGGCTCCCGCTGCGCCGAAAAGCACGCCCCAGCTGAACAGCTATGGCCAGACCCTGGGCCGCCTGATCAACGTGACAGCGTAAAGCGCGCCTATTTGGCCATTTCCTCTTCCAGCATCGCCAGCCACCACTTATCTCCGTTCTGCGGCTGCGTCAGGTCGACCACCTCGCCCATCTGCGGCGTGGCCAGGTTCACGCCCTGCTTCGCCGCCAGCCCCGTGATGCGGTCGAACGGTTCATGCCAGGCATGCAAACCCAGGTCAAAGGTGCCGTTATGCACGGGCATCAGCCACTTGCCGCGCAAGTCCAGGTGGGCTTGCAGGGTTTCCTCCGGCTGCATGTGCACGTCAGGCCACAGCTTGTCGTAGGCACCCGTCTCGATCATGGTCACGTCAAACGGCCCGTACTTGTCGCCGATCTGCTTGAAACCGCCGAAATAGCCGGAATCGCCGCTGAAAAACACGCGCACGTCCGGCGCGTCGATGACCCATGACGCCCACAGGGTTTGATTGCCATCAAACAAGCCGCGTCCCGAGAAATGCTGCGAGGGCGTGGCGACGAGTTTCACGCCGCCAATCGTTGTGCCCTGCCACCAGTCGAACTGCTGCACCTTGGCGGCCGGTACGCCCCATCGAATCAAGGTATCGCCCACGCCCAGCGGCGTGACGAAGTGCTCGGTCTTGGCGGCCAGTTGCAGCACGGCGGCATGGTCGAGATGATCGTAATGGTCGTGCGACAAGATGACGGCCTTGATCGGCGGCAAGTCCGCGATGCTGATCGGCGGCTGGTGGAAGCGCTTCGGCCCCGCCCACTGTACGGGCGAGGCGCGCTCGGAAAATACGGGGTCGGTGAGGAAGAATTCATTGTTCAGTTTCAGCAGCAGGGTCGAATGGCCGAGGCGAAACAGGCTGTTGTCCGGCGCGGCCAGCAGTTGTGCCTGGCTCAAGGCTTGCACGGGCACGGCTGCAGCCGGCACCGTGCTGTCGGGCTTGTCAAAGAAAAATGTCCACATCAACTTGAGCGTGGCGGTCGTGCCCAGCTTGTGCATCTGCACGGGATTGCGAAACTTGCCGTCGTGGCGTTGTAAGGATTCAACAAGCGCCGCAGACTCGGCGCGCAAGGTGCAAGAACTCATGATGATCAGGACTCCCAAGAATAAGATGCGGTGCAAGTGCATATGTGGCTCGGTAAATAAAATGCAAGGATTAAATTACACTACACAGTGTAGTTCCTATTTTGAGCAAAGTAAACCAAGAGGTGTAAAATATTGTTTTCAAAGGAGATTTCCCGCCATGGCCGCACCGCAACGCCTCACCGACCGCAAGCGCGTCGCCATCGTCGATGCCGCTATCGCCGAGTTTCGCGAGCACGGTTTTGATGCGACCAGCATGGACAAGATCGCCGCCACGGCAGCCGTTTCCAAGCGCACCGTGTACAACCATTTCCCCAGCAAGGATGAGCTGTTTGCGGAAATCCTGCAGCGCATGTGGGAAAGCAGCGTGGCCCAGCCAGCCGTGCCCTATGTTGCCGACCAGCCGCTGCGCCCGCAGGTGCTGGCCTTGGTCGAGCAGAAAATGGTCTTGCTATGCGATGCGGCATTCATGGACCTGGCGCGCGTGATCTTTGGCGAAACCATCCACTCGCCCGAGCGCGCGCAAGCCATGGTGGCGCGCCTGAATGAAAAGGAAACAGGCCTGAATATCTGGATCCGCGCGGCGCAGCAAGATGGGCGCATTAAGGCGGGCGAGACGCTGGAAGTGGCGCACCTGCTGATGTCGCCTTTAAAAACCTTTGCCTTCTGGCCGCAGATCACCCTGGGTGAGCCTCTGCTGGGCCCGGCACGCCGGCGCGAAGTGACGGAACTGGCCGTCGATATTTTCCTGTGCTATTACGGCGTGGCAAAACAGACGGCATAAACGGGCGGCAAATGGGCAGACAGCGTCTGCCAATGCTCGCCCGCGTCGCCGGAATACCAGGCGTCGCCCGTGGTGGAGGCCATCAGCAGGCTGCGCCCATCATCGGCCAGCGCCAGCCCGTGACGGTAGACAAGGTCGTAGCAATGCTGCTGCGGCAAGCCCGCGCGCAACACCTCAAACGTTTTGCCACCGTCGCGCGTGCGCGTCACAGCCAGCGCGCCATCGATGGGAATGCGCAGCACGTCCGCCTGCGCCGGCACGAACCAGGCCGTGTCGCCATCGCGCGGATGCACGGCCACGGCAAAGCCGAAATACGACAGTGACGCCGTGGTCACTTCCTGCCAGTGCCAGCCGGCATCGGGCGTGCCGACGCTGCGCACGATGCGGTGCGGGTCTTGCACGGCTTCGTTTTCTAGTCCGCTTTGCCGACGATACAATGGCGCATGCCCTAAAATAGGGCCGGGCACACAAGGAGGCCAGGCATGACGATTACCCCGGAAGAACTAGCGGTGCTGATGCAGGAAGTGGAAGTGGCCGATCCCATCGATTTTGCCGACCTGCCTTTCGACGAGCAGGAATTGCGCGGCCTGATCGCCAACCACCTGTGCGAGATGGCCGACGCGATGGAAAGTTTCAGCCCGGAAGACCGCAACCTGGCCTTGCTGGCCGTGGCGGCCAAGCTGGTGCTGGAAAACCTGGTGCTGCACGTGCAGTTGCTGCGCCGCCACGGCTTGCCCGTCAGCGACAGCGTGGACGCGCTGCTGCAGCGCCTCAAGGGCGGCAAGCCGTTGTGAGAGCCTATTCCGGTAGGGAGCGTCTGCTGCTGGCAGTGTATTCGGGAGCGCGGACAAGGCGTGAGGAGGACGCGTGGCGAGCCACGCGACGACGAGCAACGCAGTCCCCGCTTCCGAGGCGCGCCAGCAGGAGATGTATTCATCTACCGGGATAGGCTCAAAGTCAGGCGCCCGTGCGCACGGCGCGCGCCTGGATAGTGATATCGCTTTCAGCCACAGCAACGCAGGGCAGGATATAGCCGTCGAGCCGCTCATCGGGGCTGATGCCGGGCCAGTCCACCGTGTAGTGTATTTTTCCTTCGGGCATGTGGCAGATGCACGTGCGGCAGGTGCCGTTGCGGCAGGAACTGAGCAGGCGGATGCCGGCCAGCTCGGCGGCGGCCAGCACGGTGGTGCCGGCCTCGGCCGGGAATTGCCAGCCTAGCGGGAGGATGGTGATAGTAAAGGGTGCGCTCATGCGCCCAGTTTAACAGTCAGCCATGGTCGTCCACTGCGCGCCAGCCGCATGGCTGCGCAGCACGGCTTCGGCAAAGGCCAGGCCCGCCACACCATCATTGACGGTAGGCAGCCAGCGCGCCGCCTCCGGTATGGGCGCCCCTGCCTGCAAGGCGCGAATGCGCAAGGCGGCATCCAGATACAGCTGGGCGAATGCTTCAAGATAACCCTCCGGATGGCCGGCCGGCACGCGCGTAGCGTGGCGCGCGGCCGCGCTGTCGACCCGCCCCGGGCGCAGCAGCTGGCGGTTGCCGCCCTGCGGCGTACACCACAGTTGGTTCGGCTGTTCCTGGTCAAAGTCCAGCTGCGCCTTGCTGCCGAACAGGCGCAGGCGCACCGTGTTTTCACAGCCCGTCGCCACCTGGCTGGCCCACAGGGTGCCCTTGGCGCCATTCGCATAGCGCAGCATCACCTGCACATGGTCGTCCAGGGTGCGCTTGGGAACAAAGGTGGACAATTCCGCCAGCACGGCGTGCGGCGTCAAGCCGCTGACGAACTGCGCCAGGTGATAGGCGTGCAGCCCCACATCGAGCAGGGTGCCACCGGGCCCGGCCTTGCGCGGGTCGTTATGCCAATTGCCCTCGTTCATGCCGCCTGCCGTGATCGCATCGGCCAGCCAGTCCTGCGAATACTCGACTTGCACGAGGCGCAGCTCGCCGATCTCGCCCGCCTCGACCATGGCTTTCGCATGGCGCAGCAGCGGGTAGCCGCTGTAGGTATGCGTGAGCGCAAACAGCAGGTTCTGACGTTGTGCCAGCGCCGCCAGCGCCTGGCCCTCCGCCAGCGAAATACCCAGCGGCTTGTCGCAAATCACGTGGATGCCCGCTTTCAGGAAAGCCGTGGCGACGGGCGCATGTAAATGGTTGGGCGTGACGATGGCCACCGCTTCGATACCATCCGCCTTGGCAGCCTCCGCCTGCGCCATGGCGCGGTAATCGCTGTAGCAGCGTTCGGGCGCCAGGTGCAGCGCAGCGCCGCTGTCGCGCGCACGCTGCGGATCGGACGACAGGGCGCCCGCCACCAGCTCGTACTGGTCGTCGATGCGCGCCGCGATACGGTGCACGGCGCCGATGAACGCGCCCTGCCCGCCCCCTACCATGCCCAGCCGTAAGCGTCGCTGCATGTTCTTTCCTTATTTCAAGCCAAGCAAGTGATGAATTTGATCCTGGTCCACCGCACTGCCCGCAAAATCATCGAAAGCGCGTTCGGCCACATGGATGATGTGTTCGCGGATGAAGCGTGCCCCTTCGGCCGCCCCATCTTCCGGGTGTTTCAGGCAGCATTCCCATTCCAGCACGGCCCAGCCCGGGAAGTCGTACTGCGCCATCTTGGAAAAAATCGCCTTGAAATTGATCTGCCCGTCGCCGAGCGAGCGGAAGCGCCCGGCCCGGTCTTGCCAGTCGCCATAGCCGCCATACACGCCCTGGCGCCCGTTGGGCCGGAATTCCGCATCCTTCACATGGAAGGCCTTGATGCGCGCATGATAAATGTCAATGAAGGCAAGATAGTCGAGCTGCTGCAGCACGAAATGGCTGGGGTCGTACAAAATGGAGGCACGCGGGTGATCGTTGACGGCGGCAAGAAAGCGCTCGAACGTCACGCCGTCGTGCAAATCCTCGCCCGGATGCAATTCATAGCAGAGGTCCACGCCGGCCGCATCGAACGCATCGAGGATGGGCAGCCAGCGCTTGGCCAGTTCCCCGAATGCTGTCTCCACCAGGCCAGCGGGACGCTGCGGCCACGGGTACAGATACGGCCAGGCCAGCGCGCCGGAAAACGTCACGTGCGCAGCGAGACCCAGGCGCTGCGAGGCGGTGGCCGCCCACAGCAATTGCTGCGTGGCCCAGGCCGTGCGGGCCGCGCTATCGCCACGCACGTGCTCAGGCGCAAAACCGTCGAACAGGGCGTCGTAGGCGGGATGCACGGCGATCAGCTGGCCCTGCAAGTGCGTCGACAATTCCGTCACCTGCAAGCCATGGCGCGCCAGCAAGGCCTTGACATCATCGCAGTACTGCTGGCTGGCGGCCGCCTGTTCCAGGTCGAACAAGCGCGGCGCCGTGGGCAGCTGCAAGCCCTTGTAGCCCAGGCCGGCCGCCCATTGCGCCAGGTGTTCGAGCGAATCGAACGGCGCTTCATCGCCGAGAAACTGGGCCAGGAAAATGGCCGGGCCCTGGATGGTTTTCATAAAAAGTCCTTATCAACCCCAGGGGCAAAATCCGGGGTCAGACCCGACGGGTCTGACCCCAGCACTTGCTGTTGGGTGCATTACGAAAAAATCAAAAAGGCGAGTTCGGAAAGTAGAATTGCCTGGCGTTCTCGCGCGTGATCAGCACCGAGGGAATGATCGTGTTGGCCGGCAATTTATCCCCTTTCAGGCGCGCTTCCGTCGTCAGCTTGATGGCGTCGTACATGAACTTGGGCGAGTACGACACGTCGGCCACGATCAGCGGGTCGGAGCCGTCCATGATTTTCTTCACGGCGCCCTTCGCGCCCGCGCCGCCGAACACTTGCTTGATGTCCGTGCGCTTCGCTTGCGCGATGGCCTTCTGCACGCCGATAGCCATGTCGTCATCGGCCGCCCAGACGGCGTCGATATGCTTGAAGCGCGTCAGATAATCCTGCATGACCTTGAAGGCATCGTCGCGGTTCCAGTTGCCATACTTGGCGTCCAGCACCTTGATCTCGGGATGGCCTTTCATGACGGCAGAAAACGCATCGTAGCGCTCGTTGTCCAGCGTGGTCGGCATGCCGCGCAGCACGACGATATTGCCCTTGCCATTCAGGCTCTTCGCCAGATACTCGGCCGGCAGCTTGCCAAACGCCGTGTTGTCACCGGCGATGTACGCATCCTGCGACTGCGTATTCGTCAAGCCGCGGTCCACCACGGTTACGTACACACCCTTGTTTTTCACTTGCGCCACGGGCTGCGTCAGGGACGCCGACTCGATGGGGAAGATCACCAGAGTGTTGATCTTGTTCACCGTCAACATATCCTGCAACTGGTTTGCCTGTTCGGGCGCCGTGGCGGCCGTCTTGACGATGATCTTCAGGCCCGGATGGGCTTTTTCCAGCTCCGCCTTGGCCTGGTTGGCCCACCACACGATGCCCGAGGTAAAACTGTGCGTGGCCGTGGGAATGGCCACGCCGACGACGAGCTTGTCAGCGGCCTGCGCCTGCGCACTTGACAGCGCCCACGCCTGCATCACCAGCACTGCCATCCCTGCTACCCGTATAAAGCTCTTCATGCTGCTCTCCTCCAAGGTTGTGAGCGCCCGGTGGCCGCCCTTTCAGAACGCCGCTCTTTTTCTATTTGCGGCCTCGCTGCAGGAAGGCGACGGCGATGATCACCACGCCTTGCACTGCGGCATTCAGGTAGACACTGATGATGCTGGTCAAATTCAGAATATTGCTGATGACGGAGAGCAGGATGGCGCCGATGACGGTGCCGACGATGCGCCCTTCTCCCCCTTTCAGGGCCGTGCCACCCACGACGACGGCAGCGATGGCTTCAAGTTCCCACAGCAAGCCCGTAGTCGGCGTGGCCGAGCCCAGACGCGGCACGTACAGCACCGTGGCGATGCCCACGCACACGCCCAGCAGCATGTAGGTGGCGATCTTGACCTTGTCGACATTGATGGCCGCATAGCGCGCCACTTGCTCGTTGGAACCAATCGCCTGCACGTGGCGGCCAAACGTCGTGCGGTTGAGGATGATGGCGCCAGCCGCCGCGACGAACAGGAAAATCCAGATCGGAATCGGCGCGCCCAGCACGCTTGTGTAGTAGACGGGGCTGTACAGCTCAGACAGGGTCGCGTCCAGGGTCAGCGCGCCGCCATCGGCCAAATACGTCAGCACGGCGCGGAAGATGCCCAGTGTTCCCAAGGTGACGATGAACGGTTCGATATTGCCCTTGCTGATCAGCAAGCCATGCATCAGGCCGAAGCCCGCGCCCAGCACCAGCGCCATGGCGATGCCCAGCACCAGCATGGTGATCGGCGCCAAGCTCCCCCCCGCCCCTTGCGCCAGCGCATTCATGAAATAAATCATGCAGCCGGCGATCAGGGCCGCCATGGAGCCGACGGACAGGTCGATGCCGCCCGAGATAATCACGAAGGTCATGCCGACGGCGATGATGCCGATGAAGGCCGTGCGCGTGAGCACGTTCATCAGGTTGTCCAGGGTGGCGAAGTCGCCATTGAGCAAGGTGCCCGCGATGCACAGGGCCAGCAGGCCCAGCACGGGGCCAAAGCCCTTGATGCGCGCGCCAAAGCGGGCAACGGCGGCGGCAATCGGGGATACGGTGGTGTCAGTGCGTGCCGGTTGCATGGGCAATCAACTCCTCTTCAGTCAAGTGGTCAGCAGCCAGAGTGGCTTGCAAGGTGCCGGCGCGCATCACCGCCACGCGGTGGCACAAGCCAATCAATTCGATCAGTTCGGACGAAATCACGATCACGGCGCGCCCTTCGGCGGCCAGGCGGTGGATCAGAAAGTAAATGTCGCGCTTGGCGCCCACGTCCACGCCACGGCTCGGCTCGTCGAGCACGACGACGCGCGGGTCCGAATGCAGGTATTTCGCCAGCGCCAGCTTTTGCTGATTGCCGCCCGACAGCATGCGCGCGCGGCTGTCGAGGTCGCCCGTGCGGATATTGAAGTCCTCGACGGCCGTGGCCAGCGCCTGCTTCTCCGCCTTAACATCGAGCCAGGGCCGCGCATAGCGCTCCATCGTCATCATGGTGAGGTTTTCGCGCAAGCCCAGGTGCACATGCAAGCCCTTGCCCTTGCGGTCTTCGCTCAGGTAGGTCATGCCGTGCTGCATGGCTTGCCTGGGTGTGCGGATGTCCACGGGCTGGCCATTGAGAAAGATCTTTCCCGCGCTGCGCGGGCGCAGACCCAGCAGCGCCTCGAACGATTCCGTGCGCCCCGCGCCCACCAGGCCCGCAAAACCCAGCACCTCGCCGGCGCGCACCTCGAACGACAAGTCTTTCGACCAGCCGGGCACGCACAAACCCTCCACTTTCAGGAGCACAGGAGCTTCTTTCGCCAGCGCCGCCTTGGCGGGGAACATGTCGGACAATTCGCGTCCCACCATCAGGTTCGCCATCTGCTGGCGCGTCAGGCTGGCCGTCGGCTCGCGCGTGACGAAACGCCCGTCGCGCATGACGATGACTTCGTCCGTGTTGCGCTCCACTTCGTCGAGCTTGTGGGAAATATACAAAATCGTGACACCATCCGCTTTCAGCTGGGCCATCACGGCGAACAGGCGCTGGGTTTCCGATGACGTCAGGGTGGCCGTGGGTTCGTCCATGATCAGGAAGCGGGCGCGGCGCGACAGGGCCTTGGCGATTTCCACAAGCTGCTTTTCAGCCACGATGAGGTCGCGGATTTTTGTATCGGGCGACACCTCCAGGCCCACCTGTTTCAGGTAGCGCGACGCTTCCATGCGCATGGCGGCCTCATCGAGCAGCCAGCCACGCGTCTTTTCATGGCCCAGAAACATATTTTGCGCCACCGTCAAGTGTTCGGCCAGGTTGAATTCCTGGTGGATCAGCACGATGCCGGCGCTCTCCGCCGCGCGCGAACTGCTGAAGCGCCGGGGCTGGCCATCGATCAGCAGCTGCCCCTCGCTCACGGCTTCGTAGCCGGCGAGGATTTTCATCAGGGTCGACTTGCCCGCGCCGTTTTCGCCCAGCAAGCCATACACGCGTCCGGGCGACAAGGTAAAACTGACGCCATGCAAGACGCGCACGGGGCCAAAATCCTTGCACACCCCCTCGAAACCGACGGCAACGCTCACTATGCACTCCCTCGCAGAATTAATCGGTGTTGCAGTAGCACACCCGGCACGCTGGCCACAGGGTTGGCCAGGCGCTGCAGCAATAATCGGGCCGCCGTCTCACCCAGTTCGCGCATCGGCTGCGCGATGGTGGTGAGACCGGGAGCTATCTGCGCGGCAATGGCGATATCGTCGAAGCCGATGACGGCCACGTCTTCGGGCACGCGCTTGTTCAGCTGGCGCAGCGCGCTCAGCACGCCGATGGCCAGGGTGTCGGAGACGGCAAAGATGGCGGTGGGCACATCCGGTCCCGCCATCATCTGCAGGGTGGCGGCCGTGCCCGCTTCGTAATCGAGGCTTTGCACCGTGTGCACCCATTCCGGCTGCACGGGCAAGCCGGCGCCCGCCAGGGTGTCCAGATAGCCTTGCTGGCGTTGCCGCGCGTACAGATAGCGCTCGTCCGAATTGATCAGGCCGATGCGCGTGTGGCCGCGCGCCAGCAAATGCGCAACAGCATCGGACGCAGCCCGGTGGTTGTCGATGCCGACATAGGGCACGGCCACGGCAGGGTCGAATTCGCAGCACGCCACCCACGGCAAGCTGACGGATTCATGCGACAGGGCATGCTGCACCGTGTCCGGGTCCAGGCAAATGGCGCCGTCGGCGCGGTGCATGCGCAGCAAGTCGAAATACGAGCGCTCGCGGCCCGCATCGGCGCCCGTGTCGCACAGCAGCACGAAATAGCCGTGTTCGCGCGCCACCGTGTCGATGCCACGCACGATCTGCGCATAGAAGGGATTGCCCACGTCGGGCACCATGGTCAGCAGCATGCGGCTCTCAGCCGTGCGCAGGCTGCGCGCCAGATGGTTCATGCGGTAGCCGAGCGCCGCCACGGACGCCAGCACCTTGTCGCGCGTGGGCGCCCGCACTCCTGCCTGCTCGTTCATCACGCGCGAGACGGTGGCCACCGACACGCCCGCATGCGCAGCAACGGCGCTGATGGAGACGGTTTCTGTCGGCAAAAGAGAAGGAACGGCTGGCTGCATGGGCTTTTGAATTAAAATGTAATCGATTACATTTATAGGCCAGTCAGGCGCGCCATGCAAACATTATCGATGCTGCAATGCGCAAAAAATGTACAAAAAGCGGCCCTGCACGGGCCGTTGGAAGCTGCTATTTCTGGAGTGGGAAGGCGCTCTGCTGCACGGCAAAACCATCGTGTCGCAGAGAAGGGTTAGCTTACTTCATCATCGCGCAAAACGTTTCGGGATTGCCGTCAAGAATGACGCCGCTGGGCCAGCGGTGGCTGCGCTGCTGGGCACGCAGCAAGGATGCGGCCAGGGCCGAATCGCCATCGACGGCGTAGACGAAGACGGGCATGCTCAGGCTGGCGGCGTCCATCAGCAAATTCGGATTGGCATCCAGGCTGCGCGCATCCACGTGCACGCCGGCAGGCATGCCGATCTGCTGCTGCACGCGCTGCAGCCACGGCTTGTCGAGCTTGGGCGGACGGGCATTTTTCGCGATATAGCGGCTGACCCGGTTCGCGCCGGCCGCCTGCGCATTGCGCGCGTCAAACACCAGCAAACCCAGATAACCCTGCGGATCGGCGCGGCGCGCACAAGCGAGGTTGTTCGGCACGCCCGAAGTCAGGAACCAGTTGCCATGCTTGATGTTCGCACGCAACTGCCCCACCAGGGTGGCGATGGGCGCGCACGACGACACGACATCCTTGATTTCCGCATTCAGGGTTTTAGCCGGGAAAGCCGTCGCCAGGTCGGCGACATCGCTGACGAACGGCGGCGTTTCCGCCGTCAGCACGCCGCGGTTCTTCATGCTGGCGGCGCGCCAGTCGTCGGCCGTCAGTTGCTTCACGGTACGCGGTGATCCCGTGTCGACGACTCTCCCCGTCAACAGATCGTGATGCACCACCCAGCTGCCGTCGCCCAGCAGCTGCAAATCCGTCTCGACACCGTCCCAGGTGCCGAAATACGTGTTGCGCAGCGCGCTCAGCGAGTTTTCCGGCGCATTGCCGGCGCCACGGTGGGCATGCACCTTCATGCCCAGGCAGTCGGCGTGGACAGCCGTGCTGGCCATGCAGAGCAGCAGGGCCAGTGCGGCCGCCTTATTTTTGTTGCGGATGATAACCATATTCGATTCCCTGCAAAACATTGATGCGGATCGCTTCGTTGACGGGGTAGCTGTAGCCCTGCCCCACCGCCACGACGTGCGTGATATTGGCCAGCAAGCCCTTGCCGGCGATTTGCCAGCGCGTGCTGTCGTCGGCCGCCTGGCGGTTCCAGTCCAGCATCTGGCGAAACAAGTCGCTGCGCGTGACATTATTGTCCGAGAGGCTGAAGATACCCCAGGTTCCCAGGAAGGCGCCGGCCAGCACGCCCGTGGCGATCCAGGCGGAACGACGGCTCAGCTGGCCATCGGCGCCCGCCTGCTCACCCCGGCGCGTCGCCAGCACCAGCAAGCCCACCGTGGCGATCAGGTACAGCAGTTTCGAGAAGTGGCCGATGGCGCCCAGCAAGGAGAAAAACAGGGCCACGGGCGGTACGATGGCCGCGCGCGCCGCTTCCTTGCCCTCTTCAAAGTACTTGCCGCCCACCTCGAAGTCGTTGGGGCTGGCGCGGTATTCCACCAGCTTTTCCGCCGTCTGGCGCGCGGCGAACTGGTCGAACAAGCGGCTGAACTCGGCAGGGCTCGCATATGCGTCTTGCACCACGGCGCCTTTGGGCAGCCGCAAGCCCTTGCTCGCTTCGCTACCGTCGCCACCGTCGGGCCCGTCGCGCAGCACGGCCTGGATGCCGGGGCGCGCCACGAAGGCGGGGAAGGACAAGCCAGGCGGAATACGCTCGCCCTTGATGCTCAAGCCCTTGCTGGCCGCTTCCGACGCATAGCGGCGCTTGACTGCCAGGCGGAACGATATCTGGTCGGCCGGGTGCCAGTTGGCCGAGACGGGCACTTTCTTGCGCACATTATTGACCACCGCCGCGCGCCGGCGCGCCGGCACCGATTCCGGTTGCCAGCCATGGCGCGACAGGCTTTGACGGTAATCGCTCCATGCCGATTCCTGCTGCTGGCGCAAACCCGCATCGTCGTCGGGAATCATGCCCGAATACAATTTCCACTTGTCGTGCACTTCGCCGATCGCCTGCTGGTACTTTTCGTAATACCCGGCCGCGCCGCCAGCGATCTTGCGGACGTTGAAATTGATCAACTGCTCCTTGGCGGGTTCCATGCGCTCGTCCAGATGGCCGACCGACACGGCCAGGAAGGGAAACAGCGCCAGGAAGGCCTTGCCTTCGGGCTTGGCAAACAGGGTGGGATCATCCACCAGGCCCTGCAATTGCAAGCTGCCGCCCACCAGCGAGCGCTGCATCAGGGTGGTGTTGAAGGCCAGGCGGCGAAATTGCGCATCGCGCGTTTCGACCAGCACCGTGACCGTGGTCTTCAAAATGCCGAATACGACCGCAGCCGTGGCGACACAGCAAAAGATGATTTTTTTCCAGCTGGGGCCGCTGCCATTGTTCTTCTGGCGGCGGCGCCACATCAGTTGCAGCACCACCAGCGCGGCGGCGATGCCCGACAGGCTGCGGCCATAAAATTCCACGCCCTCCACGTCGTGCGGCTTGACGTCGCCGCCCACCACGTCGAGCAGGCGGGCATTGAAGCCCAGCTCGAAGCACAGGTAAATAATCGTCAGGACGATCAGGATCAAGGTCTGCCGGATCTGCAGACTGCGTAAACTCGCGGCCATCTTATTTCCTCAAATCGATGACGACGGGCTTGATCTCTTCGGCCTGGAAGATCATCGGCGCTGCCGACGCTGAAGTGGCGGTACGCGGCGCGGGCAGGCTGATGGCGGCGGGTGCCGACGCCCTGGCCTGGGCCTCCTGGCGGCGCGGCCTGGCGCTGGCGCGGCTGCCCGTTTTCGGCGCGCTAGCGGGCGCCGGGGTGGCAGCCGGTGGCGCAGGGATCACGCGGCCGCTGTCGTTGCCCGGCACGGTGGCGATCGCCGGGCCGGTGGCGCGCAAGGCATCGTCGGCAAACGGCTGCGCGCGCGTATCGACGCCGGGCGGCACGGCCACGCTGGCGTTGAGCAGGCGGTTGTCCGTGTAGATCATGCGCGACAGGCGGTTGTAGTTGGGAAAATCGATATTCAGCGATTTCGCGTCCGCCGCCAGTTCCACACGGGGGCGGTCCTTGCAATTACCCACCGTCCACTGCAGCACGTCCGTGCCCTGGAAAGCCAGCACTTCATAGCGGTAGGCGCAACCGCGCTCCTGGGTTTCGACGATCACCACGGTGCGCTCGCCCACGTTTTCCACGCGCGCCACGCGGGCCGTGATGGCGTTGGCCAGCGGCACGACGCGAAACGCCTGCGACAGCTTGATCGAATACTTGCCTTGCGGGTCCTTGCGCAAGGTGCCTTCCGTGCCGTCGCGCAGGCGGAAGGTGGAAATCGGCGTGCCGAACAACTCGGCCGTATCCAGTCCCACCATCACGCCGCCACGGCCGTTCGGCGTCATGGCGCAACCCGTCAACAGGATGCCAGCTGCCACGCCGGCGACTAATTTGCGCCAATGCGCGGATGCAAAATTCTTATACGTTGTCATACTGGATAACTTTCTCTTATTTCACAATTCAGGGATTGACGACGGCCAGCGGATTGCCCGGACCTGGCGGCGGCAAGACTTTCTGACGGTCGCGCGACAGCAGGGTAAAGGCGCCCAGGGTGTCCGGTCCGGCGACAATTTCCAGCTGCTCGCGCTGCAGCCAGGTACGGATTTCCGCTTCTGTTGCCTCGGCGCGGAACAACACGCGCAGGCGCACGCCCGTCTCGACGCCGCTGCGTTGTGGAGCACCGTTGCGGAACTCCGCATTGCCGACGACGGCATTCTCTTTCGGCAGGAACAGCCATGCCGATTGCGCCACCATCACGCTGGCGGCCACGGCCGTGACGAGCTTCAGCCAGCGGCTGGCGTTGGCCGCCTGCACAGGCTTAGCTACCGGTGCAAGCGCATCGGCGCTAGCGATCTGCAACTGCTGCAGTCCCTGGCGCAGCAATTGCCGGTAAGCCACGCGGCCATCCTTGCCCAGCTCGCTCGACAGGGGCGTGCCCGTCAGCACATAGTCGTCGCCAGGCAAGGCCACGCGGGCGATCACGCCCGGCGCCGCCTTGGCGGCATTGGCGCGGCCATGCATTTCCAGCCAGCGCGCCGCCTGCAAGCGCTCCTGGCTGAACACGCCCAGGCAAGCGCCCAGGTCCGTCACGGCCAACGTCACGGGCAGGTCGCACAGCACCAGCCCCGCACGCGGGTCGACGGGTGCGTCGCGCTCCTCGACCACGAGGCCGCAGGCATCCGCATACGCTGTGTCGGGCGTGACGAGCCAGCCGCGCCAGCGCTGCCGCGGGCTATCCCAGGCATCGAGCAGCACGGCGCCAAAGCCGGGGCGGCGCGCCAGCACATGGATTTGTCCGCCTGCGATGGGCCGCGCGGCCAGCGGCGCGGCGTCGCTGCGGCGCGCAAAGCCTGCCAGCACGTGCTCCGGCACGGCAATGCCGCGCCAGTCGGGGGTATCACCGCTGACATCCGCGTCCAGCAGCTCGGCGGAAGATGGGGGGGATGGCAGGCGCGCGGCAACGATGGCCAGCGAGGGCGTCAATGCAGTCATGCCGGTGGCCTTTCATCAGTATTGTGAGAATTGGACACGGTGTCCAGTTGCAGGGATAACGCGGCCACGCACAAAATATCCAAAACTATTTGTGCCGCCTGCATATCGCGCGCGGTCAAGGCATCGCCCACGCGCAGCTTGAGCAGGCTCAAGACCCAGCTGCCCAGCAGGGTAGAACGGTGGGCCGGTTCGACGATCTGGCGTCCCGCGCTGAGGCTATCGCCGTTCTGCCTGTGCACCAGGCCCAGCTTGCCGCCGTGGTAATGCGCGGAAGCGATCTGCTCGGCCAGTTCCCTGACGGGCATGCCGCCACAGCCGCAATGGCGCAGCAGCAAGATCAAGTCCCGCGGCAAGGTGGTGATAAAACTGTCGGCCGCGTCGCGCACCTGCTGTGGCGTGAGCTGATAGTCGCGCAGCGGTTCCGCATAGGCGTCGGGCGCGCGCAGCTCGCAACCTTCTTGCGCATCGGCATCTTCGTCATCGCGCTGCTTGCGCAGCTGGTCGATAATGAAGCGCTTGAAGTACAGGAACAAAGCACCCACGTGGTGGGGTGCGGCGTCGCTATCGCTGTGGAGGACTTTTTCAATGAAAAACTGGTGGCGCAAATCCGCGAGGGAATCGCCGAGCGACGCCGCCTCGCGCGGACGGCACGGCGTCAGCGCGGCGATGACGCGCTGGTAAAACTCGCCCAGTTCGCCTTGCGTCAGCTGCGGGCGGCGGGTCCAGAAAGCATGAATTCGTTCAAATTGTTCCGATTGCACAGCCGGTCCGATCGTGTGTTGGGCGGCACGCGCCACTGGCCGGGGGCGACGCGCACCGTGCGCTGGCCAGACAAGAGAAACTTGTCAGTAAGGTAAAATGCATTTAAGCAATTTTCTCATATCACAGTAAAAATCGCTAACTTTTGTTACATTCACGACAATTCCCGAGACGCCCATGCATCGCCTGATTCCCCTGTTCTTGAGCCTGTTCTTTTTGCTGGGCAGCAACGTAGCGCACGCCGCCGTGCCAGCGCCTGTGCAAGCGACTCCCGGCAAGCGCATCGCCCTGGTGATCGGCAATGCGGCCTATCCGCAGCCGCTGTTGAATCCCGTCAACGATGCGCGCGCCATGGCCGAACGCCTGCGCCGCCTGGGCTTTGAAGTACTGTTGCG
Organism: Janthinobacterium pasteuri; assembly: GCF_051380775.1. Taxonomy (NCBI): domain Bacteria; kingdom Pseudomonadati; phylum Pseudomonadota; class Betaproteobacteria; order Burkholderiales; family Oxalobacteraceae; genus Janthinobacterium; species Janthinobacterium pasteuri. The sequence continues at coordinate 152,380 of NZ_JBNYXS010000008.1, forward strand.
CACGGACATCAATGCGGCGCAGCTGCAAAAGGCGTCGGCCGAGTTTTCCATGCAGGCACGCGGTGCCGATATCGCCCTCGTGTTTTACGCGGGCCACGGCGCGCAGGCGGGCGAAGCGAACTATGTGCTGCCGCTGGGCGCCAACATGAATGCGCTGAGCGCAGCGGCCATCGCCGCGCAGGGCGTGTCCGTTTCCAGCCTGGCGGGCGATTTGCAGCGCACGGGCGCGCGCGGCGCCGTGCTGATCCTCGACGCTTGCCGCCAGGAATATACGCGCGGCGGTGCAATGGTGCCCGTGCCCGGCGGCAGCAATGCGGCCAGCCACGGTTTTGCCGACACGCAAGCGCCACGGGGCGTGGTGATCGCCTATTCGGCGGGACCGGGCGCCCTGGCGCGCGATTTCTGGTCGCCCGATTCGCGCAACAGCCCCTACACGAGCGCCCTGCTCGACGCGCTCGATGCCCCGGGCTTGCCGATGGGCGACGTCTTTTCGCAGGTGGCGGCAAGGGTGGCGGCCATGACGCACGATGTGCAAAAGCCCCGCGTCTCGTTTGGCGAAACGTCGGCGCGTCTGGTGCTGAACATGGGCAGCGGCAAGGGCGTCAGCCCGCCTCCAGCCAGCGTGCTGACCGGCTCGCAAGGCCAGGGCGGCATGCGCGCACCGGTCCCGGCGCCAGCGCCAGCGGTGGAAAATCCAGCCACAGCCGGCGCGAAGGTGTGGCCAGGCAACGTCTTACAAGACATCAACTATGAAATCCGCATGCAGATCGCGGCACGGCCGTTTCCCCGCCAGCAGCTGGAAAAGCGCGCGCGCGGTGGAGATTTAGTAGCGCTGACGGCCCTCGGCTATGGCATCGGCGGCGGCGATGCGGGCATCAAACAGCCGAAGGCGGGCATGCAGTGGCTGGAAAAGGCCGCCGCGAAAGATTTCCCGATCGCCCAGACCTATCTGGCCGAATTGCTGATGGTCAAGGGCGACCAGGCATCCTTGAAACGGGCCGGCGTGCTGCTGGACGCCGCTACGCAAGCGGGCTACAGCCCCGCCCATGCGTATAAATTCGACCTGGCGCGGCGTACGGGTGCGCCGCCGCAGGATGCGGCCCGGCATTTGCAGGATGCCTTCATGGGTTTGATGAAGGATTACCAGGGCGCCGCCAAGGACGTATTGCAGCCGCCGAAAAAATAACTCAAAATACTTTTGGATTTTCCTGAACTGCCCCCGTTATCCGTGGGTACATGCAATACAGCATGACAGTGACCAGGGAAATCTCATGCAACCATTCACCACCACCGGCCAACGGGGCCGCATCCTCGCCTACCAACCGAGCGGACAAGGTTCCGTCAGCGTGGCCGGCATTCAACATGCGTTCGACGTCACTACTCACTGGCGCTCGGACGTGGCGCCCGCCATCAACGCCGTCGTCGACGTGCGCTTCGATGACGCTGGCAGCCTCGCCACCGTCAGCGCCGTGGCGACGCAGCAACTGGCGCAGGAAGAGATGGCCGGCGCGGCGAAACTGGCGCGCGACAAGGGCCAGCAGCTGTGGGGCCAGGCAGTCTCGGCGCTGGGCATCAAGGTGCTGGCCAGCCTGGGTGTATTGATCGCCGGCGCCTTTATCTTCAACACCATCGGCATCCGTTTGTTCGCCTCCGTCTCGCGCACCTATTGGCAGTTGCTGGGCCTGTCCGCCGACAGCCTGGAAAGCTTTGCCCGCGATGGCGGCGGCGGTTTTACCTCCGCACAATGCTTCTTCCTGCTGGCGATTGCCGCCTGCTGCGCCACCATGGCCAGCAGCCACCCGAAAGCGGCGCTGGGCAAGTGCGCGCCGCTGCTGTTCGTCGTCATCCACAGCAGCGTGCTGTTCATCAAGATCAAGGGCGCCGTCAGCGATGCGGGCAACGCCATGGGCGGCATCATGGGCAGCCGCGCGGCCCGCATGGCCGAGCAGATGGCCAGCGAAATGCTGGGGCAAGTGTGGCAAGGCTTGTCCTTCGGCATCGGCTTTTACCTGGTGCTGGCAGCCAGCATCGTCCTGGCCGCTTACGGCGTTGGCGAATACAAGCGCAAGAACGTTTGCTAAACCCGTCGGCCAAGTCACCTCTTACACACTCATTGAAGGAAATATCATGCAACGTACCCTCCCCGCCCTGCTCGCCATTACCGTCCTGCTGTCCGCCTGCGGCAAGTCCGACACCGCCGCGCCGGCCGCTTCTGCCCCCGTCGCGGCGAATGTCGCCGACCTGGCCGCGAAAGCGCAAGTCAAGGCGGCCGCCGCCAGCCTGCCGCAAGCGGACACTGCCACGCCAAGCGCCAGCTATGTCGACATCAGCAGCGGCAACCAGTTGATGTATAGCTACATCGCCCTGTCCGGCGTGCCGCCCGACTACGCGGCCGTGGCACAGCGCATCTCGCGCGAATATGCGGGCAGCAACGACGCCTTCCGCAAGCAGGAAGTGCTCGATGCGCTGAAACCGCAGATCGACGCCAAGGTCAGCGAAGCGAAAACCACACGCTACCTGCGCTACCAGATCAATGGCCAGGGCGCGCTGTCGCCATACGCGATGGACAAGGCCGCCTTCCCCGCCAAGTTCGCCGAAGCGGGCACGTATTACTACATGTACGACAACGGCGACTACAAGCTGGCGTTCACGAATGGCGACGGCTACTCGCTACTGAAAGTGGACCAGGAGGCGGCCCGCAAGATCGAGGCGGCGCGCAGCGGCTACAAGGACTTCGCCATCATCGTGTATGCCTACGCCCAGGAAGCGGACATGGCCAGCAACCAGGTCAAGGCGCAGATCGTCAAGGTGGCGATCAAGCTGAACGGGGAAGAAATTCCCGTCAGCCAGGCGCGGTAGAACGGGCTCGGTTACACTGTTCGCCACATTGCATCGGGATCGGGACATGGGCGAACAGACACTGGCGGAACAACAACTGGCAAACGGGCAACGGCTGCAGCAGCAAGGCAAGCTGATCGAAGCGATCAACGCCTACCAGGCTGCCTATAAACTGGACCCGGCCCTGGCGGAAGCGCAGCATTTCCAGGGCCTGGCCATGCTGGAACTGGGCCAGGGTACCATCGGCCTGGGCCTGTTAAAACTGTCGCTCAGGCAGCAGCCGGACAATGCCCTGTTCCACTACAACCTGGGCAATGTGCTGCGCGGCACGGACAGCGAGGCGGCGCTGGCCAGCTATGCCACGGCTGCGCGACTGGCACCGCACGAGCACGATTTCGCGATTCTTCATGCGGAATTGCTGATGGGAAAACAGCGGCTGGCCGATACCATCGCCGAACTGGAACGGGCCCACGCCCTGCGCCCGCAGCGCTGGCAAACCCTGCAGGGATTGGCCGAACTGTATTACCGCACGGGACAGCAGGATCTGGCTTTGGCCCGCTATGCGCAGGCCCTGGCGCTGCATCCGGCGCTGGCGCAAACGTGCCGCATCGGCTTTGCCAGTCCGCAAGCGGAACAGGCAGAAACGCTGACACCGATCAACGTCTCGCCAGCGCTGCAGGATTTCCTGCGCGAAACGGATTTGCACATCCTCGACGATTTCCTGCCCGATCCCAGCGCCGGGCGCGCGCAGGCGCTGGCTTTACCATTTGAGCAGCAGCGCTATGCGGGACAGAACTATCCTGGCAGCCAGACGGCGGGCCAGCCTTGCCAAGCCATCATGGAACGAATCGCCACGGCGCTGGGCCGCCCCATCCGTTTTATTTCGCCTGACAACGGCTCGTACCGCCTCAGCTATGCCGACGCCATGGCACGCACGGATATCCATGTAGATAACGAGACGGGGAATAATTTCAATTTCTATGCGGGCGTGCTGTATTTGAACCCGCCCGAGCAGTGCCAGGGCGGCACCACCTTCTGGCGCCACCAGCCCAGCGGCTGGTACCGGCGCTTGCCCGAAGCGGACGTGAAAGCGGGCGGCTACGCCAGCTTCAAGGATTTCCAGAAGCGCTGGTTGCCAAACAGTAAAGTGCAGAAATTCAACGACTTACAGGAACAGCGCGACAGTTGGCAAGCGCTGCTGGAAGTGCCGATGCGCCACAACCGCCTGATCGTGTACAAGGGCCATTACTTTCACTCGATCAGCAATGTGTTTGGCGACACGCCGGAGAATGGCCGGCTGGTGCAGCTGTTCTTTTTTGAAGTGCCGGAGTGAACACGCCGGGCTAGTGCCGGATGACGCAGCATAAATCCGGGGTCAGACCCGGCGGGTCTGACCCCAGCTCTTCAGCCGTCGAGTCAATACATGTCAGCGGCCGTGGCGCGTACAGCTTTTAAAAGCATATCCGCCCCCGGCGACAGCAAATGATCCTGCTGCCGGATGATGCCGAACGCATCCATCTTGCAAGGCAGCTCGATGGGCAAAATGCTCAGCACGTTCAACGACGCGTAGTAATGCGCCACTTCCGTGGGCATCACGTGCAATGAATCCGTTTGCTGCAGCAAGGACGTGATCAGCAGCAAGGCGGTGGTGTCGACCACGTCGACGGGCGGTTCCAGGCTGGCGCGGCGGAACATCATGTCGAAGCGGTGGCGCAGGATGCTGCCTTGCGGCGGCAAGATCCACGGCTGGCCCGCCAAATCCTTCAATTGCAGATTCTTGCGCGACAGCAGCGGGTGGCCATTGCGCGCCACGGCGCTGGCCGGCTCTTCCGTCAATTCCTCGTAGATGAGGCCGGCGCTGCTTTCCTTTTCCAGGATGCGCCCGATCATGAAATCGAGCGTGCCGTGCTGCAGCATGTCCATCAGGGTATTGCTGTGCTCCAGGTGCACGCCGATGCGCATCAATGGCGCCTGCTGCTTGATGCGGGCAATCGCGCGCGGCAGCAAGGCCATGGCCGGCGTCATGATGACGCCCACTTCCACCTGGCCCGTCAGGCCCGACTTCAGGGCGACGATGTCGTCATGCGCCAGGGAGAGGCTCGTCAGGGCCATGCGCGCGTGGCGTATCATCGTTTCGCCGTAAATGGTCGGCTCCATGCCACGCGGCAACCGGTCGAACAGGCGCACGTCGAGCATCTCTTCCAGGTCCTTGATTTGCTTGGACGCGGCCGGCTGCGTCATGTGCAATTCTTCCGCCGCGCGGTGGATGTTGCGCTGCTCGTCCAGGGCAATCAACAGCAGCAATTGCCGCGTCTTCAGGCGGGCTCGCAAGAACCAGTTGGGGTTGAGGGTATCCATCAATAAATCATATCATGATCGATATCAGTTTTAATTCAATATCGATACTACTGATATCGGTGTGTCTGGTGCATCGTCAGCAAGCGTTCAGGATGCCTTGCAGGCGGCGCCGGGATCGGCTGCGGGGCCATCCGTTTGATGGATGAACTCGATGCCGCCGTCCGGCTTGTACGCAAGTGTGTGTTGCTTCAACATAAAGCTTAACTCTCGTTGGTATTTTTCTGCCCCATGGCCATCAATCTCTGCACGACGCAAAAGACGAACAGCAGGCCGCCAATGACGATCTTGGTCCACCACGAGCTGAGCGTGCCGTCGAAGGCGATCAGGGTCTGGATGGTGCCCAGCACCAGCACGCCTGACAGGGCGCCCGCCACGTAGCCGTAGCCACCGCTGAGCAGGGTGCCGCCGATGACGACGGCGGCTATCGCGTCCAGTTCCGTGCCTTGCGCATGCAAGCCATAGCCGGACAGCATGTAAAACGAAAACAGCACGCCGCCCAGCGAGGCGCAAAAGCCGCTGAAGGCGTAAATCAGCACCTTGGTGCGCCCCACGGGCAAGCCCATCATCAGGGCCGACTGTTCATTGCCGCCGATCGCATACACGGCGCGGCCGAACGGCGTGGCGTGCGCCAGCCAGATGGCCAGCAGCAAGGTCAGCACGGCAATCACCACGCCGGGCGAGACGAAGCCGCCCAAGAGCCCCAATTGCGTCTGCGACATGGCCACGAACAGCGGGTTATCGATGGTGATGGAATTGATGCTGATCAAATAGCACAGACCCCGCGCCAGAAACATGCCAGCCAGGGTGACGATGAATGGCTGCAATTTGAAATAATGGATCAGCGCACCCATGCCGGCACCAAAAATGGTGCCCAGCGCCAGCACGGTGGCGATCACCAGCAGCGGCGGCCAGTGCGCCACGTGGAGCAGCCAGGCGGCGATCATGGTCGACAGGGCCAGCACGGAGCCGACAGACAAATCGATGCCGCCAGAGACGATCACGAAGGTCATGCCGACGGCGATGACCAGCAAAAAGGCGTTATCGATCAATAAGTTAAAAATGACCTGCGTCGACAGCAAGCCCGGATAGGCGGCGCCACCCAGGCCCAGCATCACCACCAGCAGCAGGACCGTGACGAGCGAGGTGAAATACGGGGTGTGCAGCAAGCCCTTCATGCTTTTCTCCGATGCAGCAATTGCTTGAATTGCGACGATTGCGACAGGCAGACGAGGAAGACGACGACCGACTTGACGACCATGTTCACTTCCGGCGGCACGCCCAGCGAATAGATGGTGTAGGTGAGGGTCTGGATGATGAGCGCGCCTATCATGCTGCCCACGAGACTGAACTTGCCGCCGGCCAGGGACGTCCCGCCCAGGGTGACGGCCAGGATGGCGTCCAGTTCCAGCATCAGGCCCGCATTGTTCGCGTCCGCGCTCTTGATGTTCGAGCTGATCATCAGTCCCGACAAGCCCGCGCAGGCGGCGCAAAACACGTAGACGAAAAAGATCAATGTCGCCGTCCTGATACCGGCCAGGCGCGCGGCGACAGGATTGATGCCGACCGCCTGGATGAACAGGCCCAGCGCCGTCTTGCGCATCAGCACGGCCGTGATGATAAACACGGCAGCCACGAGGAACAGCGAGAACGGCAAGCCGAACAGGTAGCCGCTGCCGATGAAGAAGTACGGTTGATAGTAGACGGTGACGATTTGCCCATCCGTCAACAGCTGCGCCAGGCCCCGCCCGGCCACCATCAGAATCAGGGTCGCGACGATGGGTTGCAAGCCCAGGCCGGCCACCAGCACGCCATTCCAGGCGCCGCACAGCAAGGCCGCGCCCAGGGCCGCCGCCAGGGCCCAGCCCATGGGGATGTTGCTCACATACGTCGCCACGCCATTCTCCATCACCATGGTGCCGCCGATCAGCATGGCGGCCACGGTGCCGGACAGGGCCACGACGGCACCCACGGAAATATCGATGCCGCGCGTGGCAATTACCAGGGTCATGCCCAGCGCGGCCAGCATCAAGGGTGCGGCGCGGTTGACGATGTCGATCACGCTGCCGTACAGATGGCCGTCGCGCACTTCCAGGTGGAAAAATCCTGGGATGGCAAAGAAATCGACCAGCAACAGCAGCAACAGCGCGGCCAGGGGCCGGCTCAGGGGATGGTGTAAAACGGTATGCACAATGGATGAATCCGTGGTGGCAGCCGCCCGCGCCACAGGGGCGGTGGGCGACGGTGTGGTCATGCTCATGCTGTATCTCCGGCGATCACTTGCAGCACGGAACTGTCATCGAGCTCGCCACGCGCATAGTCGCCGCAAGCCTTGCGGTCGCGCATGACCAAAATACGGTCGCTGCAGCGCAGCACTTCGGGCAATTCGGACGAGATGAACAGAATCGCCATGCCCTTGCGGCACAGCTTGCTTACGTAAGTCATGATTTCCTGCTTGGCGCGCACGTCGATGCCGCGCGTCGGTTCGTCCAAAATCAGCATGGCGGGCGACGTCACCAGCCAGCGCGCCAGCAAGGCCTTTTGTTGATTGCCGCCCGACAAGCTGCCGATCGGCGTCTCGATGCTGGACGTCTTGATGCCCAGCGCCTTCACATATTCGTCGGCCAGCGCCTGCTGGCGTTTGAACGGGATAGCGCGCAGCAAACCCATGCGGGCTTGCAAAGCCAGGATGATGTTTTCGCGCACGGACAGCGACAAAATCGCCCCCTCGTGCTTGCGGTCTTCCGAGCAAAAGCCGATATCGTGGGCAATCGCGTCGCGCGGCACGCTGAACTGGCGCAGCTTGCCCTGCATGGTGATGCAGCCGGAATCGGCCTTGTCGGCGCCGAACAGCAATCGTGCGAGTTCCGTGCGGCCCGATCCCAGCAAGCCGGCCAGGCCCAGCAATTCGCCCTGGCGGATGTGGAAATCCATGGGCAGCAAGGCGCCCTTGCGGCCCAGTCCCTGTGCTTCCAGCACGCTGGGACCAAAGCTGGCGGCGCCCGCGTCTTGCGCCAGATCCAGCGCTTGTTCCGGTGTATCAAACGCCACGCCGATCATTTTATTCACCAGTGCCAGGCGCGACAGCTCGCTGCACGCGTATTCCCCTTCGCGCTCGCCATTGCGCATCACCGTGATGCGGTCGGAAATGGCGTAGGTCTGGTCCAGGAAGTGGGTGACGAACAGGATCGCCATGCCTTGCTCGCGCAGGCGGCGCAGCACGGAAAACAGCAGAGTGACTTCCGCCTCGTCCAGGCTGGACGTGGGTTCGTCAAGGATCAGCACGCGGGCAGAAATGTTCAGCGCGCGCGAAATGGCCACCATTTGCTGGATGGCCAGCGGAAAGCTGGACAGCTGCGCCGTGACGTCGATATCGATCTGCAATTGCTGCAGCAAGGCACGCGCCTGGTGCTGCATGGCACGCCAATCGATGAGGCCAAAGCGGCGTGGATAACGGCCGATAAAAATGTTTTCCGCCACCGACAGGTTCGGGCACAGATTGACTTCCTGATACACGGTGCTGATGCCCAGCGCCTGCGCATCCGAGGTGGATGCGGGCGCGATGGGCTTGCCGTCGAGCAAGATCTGGCCGCTGTCGGGCGTATAGACGCCCGTCAGCACCTTGATCAGGGTCGATTTACCGGCGCCGTTTTGCCCCATTAAGGTATGCACTTCGCCCGGATACAGGCGCAGGGCAACATCGCTGAGGGCTTTGACGCCGGGAAAGGATTTGCTGATGCCGCGCAACTCCAGCAGGGGAGTTGGCGCGGCGTTGTGATGCGCTTGCGTCTTCATCATGCGGCAAGCTTAGTACTTACGGTTCGGAAATTCCTTGGCGGCCACCTCGGCAGGGAACACGCCTTCCACCGTCGTGATGCGCGCCGGCACGGGCTTGCCGGCCACCACGTCGCGGGCGATGGACATCAGTTGCGGGCCCAGCAGCGGGCTGCATTCGACGGTGACATTCAGCTTGCCGGCGATCATGGCTTCGAATGCGCCTTTCACGCCATCGATGGAGATGATGATGATGTCCTTGCCCGGCTTCATGCCCGCTTCTTCGATGGCCTGGATGGCGCCGATGGCCATGTCGTCATTGTGCGCGTACAGCACGTTGATCTTCTTGCCTTCGGCCTTCAGGAAGGCTTCCATCACTTCCTTGCCCTTGGCGCGCGTAAAGTCGCCCGTTTGCGAACGGATGATCTTCAGCTTGGGATTCTTGCCGATGACTTCCTGGAAGCCTTCCTTGCGGTCGATGGCCGGGGCGGAGCCGACCGTGCCCTGCAGTTCGACGATATTCAAGGTGGTATCCGGGGTTTTCTTGGCGTGCTCGAGCAGCCATTGGCCGGCGCGGCGGCCCTCTTCCACGAAATCGGAACCAATGAAGGTCACGTACAGCGATTTGTCGGCCACATTGACGGCGCGGTCCGTCAAGATGACGGGAATCTTGGCCGCCTTGGCTTCGCGCAAGACGGTATCCCAGCCCGATTCAACGACAGGCGAAAAGGCGATGACGTCGACTTTTTGCGCGATGAACGAGCGCAGCGCCTTGACCTGGTTTTCCTGCTTTTGCTGCGCGTCGGCAAATTTCAGGGTGACGCCGTCTTTCTTGGCGGCATCCTTGATGGAGACGGTATTGGCGGTGCGCCATTCGCTCTCGGCGCCTACCTGCGAAAAGCCCATGACCAGGGGCTTGGCGGCAAACGCCGACGAGGTAGCGAAGGTGGTGGCGGAAAAGGCCAGCAGCATGGCGCTGGCGAGGAGGTTGCGGCGGCTCAAAGTCATTCTTGTCTCCAGTTTTTTTTGGAATACCATCACAGCCGGATGCCGGATGGGCGGTTTTTTATGAACCCATGGTAGGAGAAAGCAACATAGCCATCCAATCAATTCTTTTTCGCTTGCGATACCGATTTTCGTATCCCCTGGCACACAACTCCTGGCCCCTTAGCGTTTGGCAGCTGGTAATTGGCGGCTTTGATAGCGGTTCAAGTCGCGCGCATCGACTTGCGGCCAGCCCTTGGTATGCGGAATCGAAGAGTCCAGCCCCACCCACATGCCTTTGTAGATGCCCGTGCCCAGGTGCTCGGCGCACTGGCCGTAGTCATTCTTGTTGCTTACGGGACCGGGCCTGGCTAGACAGTACGCTGGTACATCAGTACGATGACATCCGACCCTGCAACAACGCCCTGGACGTTTTGTCAGACCCAGCCGGCATCCACGATGAACTCCTGGGAAGAACACATCGCACTGTCATCGGAAGCGAGGAACAACACCATGGCGGCGATGTCTTGTGGCATCAGCTTGCTTGGCAAGCACTGGCTTTTCTTGATTTCCACTTCCGCCGCGTCGTCGACCCACAGGTCGATCTGGCGCTGCGTCATGACCCAGCCGGGCGTGACCGTGTTGACGCGGATATTGTGGGCGCCATAATCGCGCGCCAGGCCCCGCGTCAGGCCCACGACGGCCGCCTTGGTGGTGGCATACACAGGATAGCCGCCCGACTTCATGTGCCAGGAAATCGAGCTGACATTGATGATGGAACCGCCGCCCTTGCGCTTCATGCCCTCGAACACGGCCTGGCAAGTGAAGAACATGGGACGTTGATTGATCGCAATGCGCTCGTTCCAGTATTCGAGGGTCACGTCCTGCGCCTGGTGGCGCTGGTCGTTGGCCGCATTATTGACGAGAATATCGAAGTCGCCCAGCTTCTCCGCCAGTTCCGCCATGACGGCTTGCAGCGAGGCAATATCCGTGATGTCGCAATGGCGGAACAGGGGTGCCGCCATACCCGCTTCGGCCAGGCGGCGGCACAGGGCCTCGCTCGCTTCCACGGCAATATCGACAAACGCCACCAGCGCGCCCTGGGCGGCAAATTCCGCCACCATGGATTCGCCGATGCCGCTGCCCCCGCCCGTAATGAACACGCGCTTGCCCTGCAAGCTGCCATATTTCGCCAATTGCTTCATCTTGTCTCCACCTGTTTATGTGTATTTTTTATGATTAAAGTTTGCCCAGCACGCCATCCTTGCGGCGCCATATCCCCAGCCGATTATCATCGCGCAGCGCTTCCGGCAGCAAGTCCTGCAGCAGGTTCTGGTACGACACGGGGCGCAGGAAGCGGTTGATGGCTGCCGTGCCCACGGACGTGCTGCGGCCGTCCGACGTGGCCGGGAACGGGCCACCGTGCACCATGGCCGTCGACACTTCCACACCCGTCGGGAAACCGTTGGCCAGGATGCGGCCCACGCGGCGTTCCAGCACGGGCAGCAAACGGCGCGCATCAATCAGGTCGCCCGCCTCCATTTGCAGGGTAGCCGTCAGCTGGCCTTCCAGGCTTTCCGTAATCGCCAGCAATTGTTCCATGTCGCGGCACGCCACCAGCAGGGAGGCCGGGCCAAACACTTCATCGCGCAAGTCGTGCCTGGCCAAAAACGCCTCGCCCGAAGTGACGAACAGGGCGGCGGCGCCCTTGCCTTCCTCGCCCGCGTTTTGCACCAGCGATGTCACGTCGGCGTGCTGCGCCAGCGCGGCCACACCCTTGGCATAGCTGCTGGCGATGCCAGCCGTCAACATGGTGGCGGCGGGCGCGGGCGCCAGCGCTTCGGCGGCAGCAGCGGCAAAGGCCGTAAAGTCAGCGCCGGCCAAGCCCAGCACCAGACCGGGATTGGTGCAGAACTGGCCCACGCCCATCGTCAGCGAGGCGGCAAAGCCGCTGGCAATCGCCGCACCACGGGCAGCCAAGGCTTGCGGCAGCACGAACACGGGGTTAATGCTGCTCATTTCAGCATATACGGGAATTGGCTGCGCACGTTCGGCCGCCACCTTCATCAGGGCGATGCCGCCCGAACGCGATCCCGTAAAACCGACGGCCTGGATGGCCGGATGGGCCACCAAAGTCTGGCCGATGCCATTGCCCGTGCCCGACAGCAAGGCGAACACGCCGGCCGGCAGCTGGCAAATCCCGATGGCTTTCACGATGGCGCGCGCCACCAGTTCAGACGTGCCCGGATGCGCCGAGTGGGCTTTCAGCACGACAGGGCAGCCGGCGGCCAGCGCCGAGGCCGTATCGCCACCGGCCACGGAAAAGGCCAGCGGGAAGTTGCTGGCCGCAAACACGGCGACGGGGCCCAGGCCGATCATGCGCAAGCGCAAGTCTGGACGCGGCGGCACCCGCTCAGGCAGGGCGCTGTCGATGCGCGCATCGGTCCACGATCCTTCGCGCAGCAAGCCGGCGAACAATTTCAACTGACCCACCGTGCGGCCACGCTCGCCTTCCAGGCGCGCGCGCGGCAAGCCGCTTTCCGTCATGGCGCGCACGATCAGCTCGTCGCCCAGTTCGCCGATTTGCGCGGCGATGGTGTCCAGAAAATCGGCACGCTGCGCATCCGTGGTGGCGCGGAAAGGGTCGAACGCCGCTTGCGCCAGACGGCAAGCCTCGTCGATTTGCGCGGCATCGACCATGTGGAAGGCGGGCGCAATGTGTGCGCGCGCGGCCGGGTCCCACGCTTCGAAGGAGCCGCCATTGCCCTTGACGGCGACGCCGCCGATCAATGCATCACCGGTGATATTGACACTCATAATGTGCTCACTTTCGCAAATACGGTTGGGAAGACGTCGAGGCGGTTGCGCAAGGCAGGGCCAAAGGCCGGCGCTTCGATTTCAAAGGTTTCGCCCGGCGCCACGCTCACGCCATCGGCAAAGCTCAGGGTGGCCGTGCCGAAGAAGTGCACGTGCACGTCGCCAGGGCGCTTGAACAGTGGATACTTGAAGTGATGGTGTTCCAGGTTGGCAATCGTGTGCGACATATTGTCTTCGCCGCTGACAAAGGCCTTTTCCCAGCGCACATTGCCTGCCGCGTCGAGCACGCGCGAAGTACCAGCGATGTGCGCGGGCAATTCGCCCACCAGCAAGGCCGGGCCTACGCTGCACATGCGCAGCTTCGAGTGAGCCAGGTACAGATAATTCTGGCGCTCCGTGACGTGGTCCGAGAATTCATTGCCGATAGCGTAACCGACTCTATACGGCTGGCCGTCGTCGCCGATCACGTACAGGCCGGCGATTTCCGGCTCTTCGCCGCCATCGAGGGCAAAGTCCGGCATACGCAGCGGCTGGCCGCCAGCGCGCACGATGGAGCCGTCGCCTTTATAAAACCACTCGGGCTGGGCGCCAGCCGTGCCCTCAGCCGGCTTGCCGCCTTCCACGCCCAGACGGAACATTTTCATCGAGTCGCTCAAGGACTCCGCATCGCCGCCGATCTTCTTGTGCATGGCGTCGCGCGCACCGGCACTGCCCAGATGGGTCAGGCCCGTGCCCGTCACGTAGCAGTGCGCTTCATCCGCATGGTCGAGCGGTGCCAGCAGGCGGCCGCTGGCGGCCACGTCCGCATACAAATGCATGGTATTGCCGACGCTGGCGTTGACCAGTTCCGCCAGGTTGCCCTTCTTGCGGATGGCGTCCTGCGCCAGCGCATACGTCGTGTTGTAGCCTTCGATGACGCGGATCTGGTCGTCTTGCAGCAGGCCGACCAGACGCCCGCCATGTTCATTCTTAAATTGCAGCAACAGCATGGGATTCTCCGCTTAATGTGAGTGACGCGGCACGGCGGAACCGCGATTGCCGACCAGGAAGTCGAAATCGCAGCCTTCATCGGCTTGCAACACGTGTTCGATGTACAGCTGCTGGTAGCCGCTCTTCGGTCCAGGCGCGCTGCCCAGCTCGCGCTTCGCCAGGCGCTCGGCGATTTCCGCATCGCTGATGTCAATATTCAGGCTGCCGGCGTGGCAATCGAGGGCGATCATGTCGCCATCCTTGACGATGCCCAGCGGGCCGCCCGCCATGGCTTCCGGCGCCACGTGCAAGACGACGGTGCCGTAGGCCGTGCCGCTCATGCGCGCATCCGAGATGCGCACCATGTCGGTGATGCCTTGCGCCAGCAGTTTCGGCGGCAAGCCCATGTTGCCCACTTCGGCCATGCCGGGATAGCCTTTCGGGCCGCAATTTTTCATGACCAGCACGGAGTCGGCATCGACATCGAGGTCCGGGTCGAGAATGCGCGATTTATAGTGCTCGAAATCCTCGAAAACGACAGCCTTGCCACAGTGCTGCATCAAATGCGGCGAGGCGGCTGACGGTTTCAGGACGGCGCCACGCGGCGCCAGGTTGCCGCGCAACACGCAAATGCCGCCATCGGCCAGCAGCGGGTTGTCCAGGGTGCGCACCACTTCATCGTTATAGATGGGCGCTTCGACGCAGTTGTCCCAGAGCGACTTGCCATTCACGGTCAGCGCATTCTTGTGCGGCAGCAAATCGCCTTCGCCCAGGCGGCGTATCACGGCCGGCAAGCCGCCCGCATAGTAAAACTCTTCCATCAAGAAACGGCCCGACGGCAGCAAGTCGACGATGGTTGGCGTGCCACGGCCCACACGGGTCCAGTCTTCCAGCTCCAGGGGCACGCCGATGCGTCCGGCAATCGCCTTCAGGTGGATCACGGCATTGGTCGAGCCACCGATGGCGGCGTTGACCTTGATGGCGTTTTCAAACGCTGCGCGCGTCAGCACTTTCGACAGGCGCAGGTCTTCGTGCACCATTTCGACGATGCGGATGCCCGACATGTGCGCCAGCACGTAGCGGCGCGAATCGACGGCGGGAATGGCCGCGTTATGCGGCAGGGACGTGCCCAGCGCTTCAGCCATGCTGGCCATCGTCGAGGCCGTGCCCATGGTGTTGCAGGTACCGGCCGAGCGCGACATGCCGGACTCGGCCGACATGAACTGGTGCAGGGTGATGGAACCGGCCTTCATCTGTTCGTGCAACTGCCACACGGCCGTGCCGGAACCGATGTCCTTGCCGTTCAGCTTGCCGTTCAGCATGGGGCCGCCGCTGACGACGATGGTGGGAATGTCGACGCTGGCCGCGCCCATCAGCAGCGCCGGTGTCGTCTTGTCGCAGCCCACCAGCAGCACGACGGCGTCCATCGGGTTGCCGCGGATCGATTCTTCCACGTCCATCGAGGCCAGGTTGCGCGTCAGCATGGCCGTCGGACGCAGATTCGATTCGCCGTTCGAGAAGACGGGGAATTCCACTGGGAAACCACCCGCCTCCAGGATGCCGCGCTTGACGTGTTCGGCCAGCTGGCGGAAATGCGCGTTGCAGGGGGTCAGTTCGGACCAGGTATTGCAGATGCCGATGATGGGCTTGCCATGAAATTCGTGGTCAGGTATGCCCTGGTTTTTCATCCAGCTGCGGTACATGAAGCCATTCTTGTCCTGCGAGCCAAACCACTCGGCCGAGCGCAAGGCAACCTTCTTTTTTGTCTCAGACATGCCATTCTCCTGGTTGTGCCATGCCGGATATAAGCTCGTCGGCCCGGGCAGCGATGTTGGAATACTAAAGAATCCAGCCATGCCTTTCCAATCAATTTTTAATGCGTTCCGATATCGAAAACGGTATCTTCATGTCCCAATGAAAACGCCCTGCGGGCGCGTGGCGGCAGGGCGTGGGCTGTTTTTTCTCGGGTGCTTACTCGGTGGAAAAGCGGTACACGGTTTGCGTCTGATACACCTGACCCGGGCGCAAAATGGTGCTGGGGAAGTGGGACTGGTTCGGCGAATCAGGGAAATGCTGGGTTTCCAGGCACAGTGCGCCGCGGTAGCAGATGGGGCCCTGCTTGCCGTGCTGGCTGCCGTCGAGGAAATTGCCCGAATAAAACTGGATGCCCGGTTCCTGCGTGTACACCTGCATCACCCGCCCCGAAACGGGCTCGCGCACGCTGGCGGCCAGCGTCATCCCTTGATCTGCCTGTTGATTAAGCACAAAGTTATGATCGTAGCCGCGGCCGATGCAGATCTGCTCATGCGGCAGGGCGATGCTGTCGCCGATGACGGTGCTCTGGCGCAAGTCGAACGGCGTGCCGGACACGTGCGCCAGTTCGCCCGTGGGGATGGACCCGGCATCGACGGGCAGGTAGCGGTCTGCGTTGATCGTCAGCGCGTGGCCGAGGACAGTGCCCTGCCCCGCCAGGTTGAAATAGCTGTGGTTGGTCAGGTTGACAGGCGTGGCCTGGTCCGTCACGGCGTGGTAGCGCAGGCTCAGGGCGTTGTCGTTGTCCAGTTCGTACACGACGGTGACGTCAAGCTTGCCCGGATAGCCATCTTCGCCGTCCGGACTGCTGCGCGTGAACGTCACGCCCACGGCATCGTCCCTGGTGAATGGCTCCGCCTGCCACATCACCTGGTGAAAGCCCTGGTTTCCGCCATGCAAGTGATTGGGCGCATTGTTGACGGCTAACTGGTAATCCTTGCCGTCCAGACTGAAACGTCCCTCGGCGATGCGGTTGCCGAAGCGCCCGATGACGGCGCCCAGGAAAGCGCTGTTGGCCAGGTAGGGTTCGATACGCTCGAAACCCAGCACCACGTCGGCAAAGTTACCGTCGCGGTCGGGCACGTGGAT
The DNA here is from genome assembly GCF_051380775.1 of Janthinobacterium pasteuri. Lineage (NCBI taxonomy): Bacteria > Pseudomonadati > Pseudomonadota > Betaproteobacteria > Burkholderiales > Oxalobacteraceae > Janthinobacterium > Janthinobacterium pasteuri. Next base: position 169,018 of record NZ_JBNYXS010000008.1, read on the forward strand.
TACGCTGATGATGGCGCCAAAATCGAGCACCTTCACCTGCATGCCCTGGCGGTTCGTCAGGGTAAACACGCTGACGTGTTGTCCATCGGGCAGGTCGCCGAACGGCGCTTGCGTCACTGAAACAGAGTCAACTGGGGTCATGGCGTAGGGTCCAGGTTTTACAGGGTCGATGAGCGGCCAAACACGGGCATGCCTTGCGCATCCCGGCGCAGCGGTTGGATAAACGTGTGGCGAACCGGATTCCACAGCGGGTGGCCGACGATGTCCGTGTAGGTGCGGGCATGGTATTGCGGATCGCATACATACGGTGCTGGAACAATTTATCTTTGATTTCGGGGCTCGGTGCGGCGGCCAGGCCGGCGATGCTGTCGGCGCGGCACACCCCGCTGACGGTCACAACCGACACTCCCACCGCAGGCTCGCCACTGGCGTCCGCCACCACCGCGTCCTGCGCCCATACCGAAGCCGTCCTTAGCAGGCCGATACCGACCGATGCCGCAACGGCTGCCTTCGAGATGATTGGACGAGGAGAAGTGGCCGCGAGCGGGCCGGTGGTGTTGCGCATCATGCATCTCCAGAGACTGTATTGATATTGTTATGCTGCTTGCATGTCGTTCGCATGCTCGGCATTTATCTTAGGGGCTGGACGATAATCCCACCAATCAATATTTCCGCAGTTTCGATATCAATTTTGATATCGGCGTCTGACCGATACTGGCGCTTGCAAAGCGATAATGGCAAGGGCTTCAGGGGCGTTTTCGGGTAAGCGACGCACAAAGAGTGGCATCCCTGGCACGCAGCGATACAGACCATGTCAGGCTTGCGGAAGTCATAGTGGGAGTGGGGATACGGCATGCAGCCAGCATGGCAATGCTGACTGGATAAAACGGGAGTCTTGATTTGTCTGGTGCGGCTGGCGGGGATCGAACCCACGACCCTTGGCTTCGGAGGCCAATACTCTATCCACTGAGCTACAGCCGCGTAGGGGGAATTTCTGAAGTGATGCGAAGGATACCGTTTTTCTTTACCTACGTCTACGGAAACTGTCGTATCACTGGCAATTGCATGTCACTGCTCAATTTTTGTGCCTATAATTGTGGGTTTCATAAAGGTTTACATCCAAGCATGTAAAAATGCTACCTTACACGGCCATCAGTTTCAAATCTGGACTAAGGACATCATGAGCGACGCACATAACGAACAACAATCAGCGATCAAAACGCCTAAACAATTGCTTGCCGCCGTAGCTGGCTTCTTCCTCCTCACCGTCATTGGCATCATCTTGCTGGTGCAGTTCGTCACGGCGCAAAAACTGACGGGCGCGGGCACGGACAGCCAGTCGCCGGAAGCCATAGACGCCCGCCTGAGTCCGGTGGCCAATGAAGGCTTTACCTTCAAGGATGCCAGCGGTCCGAAGGTGCTGCAAGGCGGCGAAGCCGTCTACACAGCCACCTGCGTGGCGTGCCATGGCGCCGGCGTGGCCGGTGCACCGAAGTTTGGCGATGCGGGCAGCTGGTCGGCACGCCTGGCCCAGGGCTACGATACGGTCCTGAAACACGCCATCGAAGGCTTGCGCGCGATGCCGGCCAAGGGCGGCAATCCCGACCTCGACGATGTGGAAGTAGCGCGCGCCGTGGTCTACATGGCCAACGCTTCGGGCGGCAAATTCAAGGAACCGGAAGTGCCGGCGCCGGCCGCAGCCGCTGACGGCGCTGCTCCTGCAGCCGAGCCTGCCAAATAATTCAGCCAGCGCGCTGGACCAGGAACCGCCCGGATGGGCGGTTTTTTTTCGCCCGCAGTTTATGCCAGATCACCCGACGTAAAAAAGCCGCCCGGCTTGCGCGGGGCGGCTGGCAACTTATGCCTGGGACAACTGTCTTACCACATGATGACGCGGTCTTTCGGTGGCAGATACATCTTGTCGCCCGGTTTCACGTCGAAGGCCTGGTAGAAGCCGGGCTGGTTGCGCATGGTACCGTTGGCGCGGAACTGGCCTGGAGAGTGCGGGTCCGTTTTCAGCAAGACCAGTTGCTGCGCTTCGCGCATCTTCATGCGCCAGACCTGAGCAAAGCCCGCATAGAAGCGCTGCTCGCCCGTGAAACCGTCGATGACAGGGGCTTTCTTGCCATTCAGCGACAATTTATACGCTTTGTAGGCGATCGCCACGCCGGAATTGTCGGCGATGTTTTCGCCCAGGGTCAGTTCACCGTTGACGAAGTGGCCCTTGACGGGGCTGAAGCCGTTGTACTGCGCCACCAGTTGCTTGGTTTTCTTGGCGAAGTTTTTATGGTCAGCCTTGGTCCACCAGTCGCGCAGATTGCCGTCGCCGTCGTACTGGGCGCCCTGGTCATCGAAGCCGTGGCTGATTTCATGGCCGATCACGCCGCCGATGGCGCCATAGTTGACGGCATCGTCCGCATTGGCGTCGAAGAACGGCGCTTGCAGGATGGCGGCCGGGAAGACGATTTCGTTCAGTTCCGGGTTGTAATAAGCGTTCACGGTTTGCGGCGTCATGCCCCACTCGTCGCGGTCGATGGGCTGGCCCAGCTTGTTCAATTCGCGGTTGTAGTTGAGCAGATGCGAACGCTGGATGTTGCCGATTAAATCGTCCTGCGCCACCGTCAGGCCCGAGTAATCGCGCCATTTGTTCGGATAGCCGATCTTGGTGGTGAACTTGGCCAGCTTGATCTGCGCCTGTTTCTTGGTGACAGGGCTCATCCAGTCGAGCTTGTCGATGCTTTGCTTGTAGGCCGTCATCAGGTTTTTCACCAGCGCTTCCATGCGCACCTTGCGCTCGGCCGGGAAATATTGCTCGACGTACAGTTGGCCCACGGCTTCGCCCAGCGCGCCTTCGACGGCGCCCACGCCGCGTTTCCAGCGCGGACGCATTTCCGTCACGCCCGTCAGGGTGGTGCCATAAAACGCGAAGTTTTCATCGACATACGCTTTCGGCAGGTAGCCGGCGTTGGCGTGCAGCAAGTGCCACTGGAAATACGCTTTCCATGTGTCCAGCGGCGTCTTGTTGGCGATCTCGGCAAAGCCTTTCAGGTAGCTGGGCTGGCTGACGATCACATAATTGACCTTGCCGGCGATGCCCGTGTCCTTCAGGTAACGGGCCCAGTCGTAGCCTGGCGCCATGGCAGCCAGTTTCGCCAGTTCCACCTTGTTGTAGGTCTTGACGGGATCGCGGTTCTGCACATTGCTCCATTGCGCCTTGGCCAGTTCCGTTTCCAGCGCCAGGATAGCCTTGGCGTTGGCAGCAGCATTCGCGTCGCCGGCCAGGCTGAGCATTTTTTCCACGTGGGCCAGGTATTTGGCGCGCGTGTCGGCCTTGCCCTCTTCCAGGTAGTAATCGCGGTCAGGCAAGCCCAGGCCGCTTTGCACGATGTCGGCCACGTATTTGGTGGAATCCTTGGCGTCCTGGTGGATGCCGAAGTCATACGGCGAGGTCACGCCCAGCTTGCTGAAATGGGCGATCACGGCAGGCAACTCCGCCTTGTCGTGCAGTGCGGCGATCTTCGCCAGCTCCGCGTTCAAGGGCGTCAGGCCCAGGCTTTCCAGCTTGGCTTCATCCATGAAGCTGTTATAGAAATCACCGATTTTCTGGGCATTCGAGCCAGCCGCGCGGGCCTTGTCGGCGCTAGCACCTTCGACGATGCCGCGCAGCTGCGTTTGCGTATCGTCGGCCAGCTTGGCAAAGCTGCCCCAGCTCGACTTGTCGGCAGGAATGACGGTTTCCGCCAGCCATTTGCCATTCAGGTGCTGGAACAGGTCGTCCTGCGCGCGCACGGCAGGGTCGACGTATTCGATGGCGATGCCGGACGTCAGCGCCGCAGCGGCGGCGGCCGTGGCGGTGGCAGGCGCGGCAGCGGTTTTCTTGGCGGTATCAGCGGCGCCAGCCATGCCGGACACGCCGGCCAGCAAACTCAGGGTCAATGCACTTAACAAATATCGATTCACAGTAGTTAGTCCTCAGTATTGTGTGGAAACATAAGGGTCAGAACGCCCAGGGCTTCTGGCCCGGTTTTTGACTGTAGCATACCGACCGAAAGCGGAGAAAGAACTTTGGCAGAAATACAAAAGAGACCACGCGCGGTGGTCTCTTTATTACTACAGTATCAAGCTTGTTACGTTCACCAGATAATCACGCGGTTTTCCGGCGCGACATACATCTTGTCGCCCGGTTTCACGCCAAACGCTTCATAGAAACCTGGCTGGTTGACCATGGTGCCATTCGCGCGGTACTGGCCCGGCGAATGCGGGTCGGTCTTGATTTGCACGATCTGCTGTGCTTCGCGCATCTTGCTGCGCCACACCTGCCCAAAGCCCATGTAGAAGCGCTGGTCGCCCGTCAGGCCGTCCAGCACGGGTGCCGGCTTGCCACCCAGCGAAATCTTGTACGCCTTATACGCAATCGCCACGCCCGAGTTGTCGGCGATGTTTTCGCCCAGGGTCAGCGCGCCGTTGACGTTGTAGCCCGGCAATGGGCTGTAGCCGTCGTATTGCTTGGTCAGCGCGTCGGCCTTGGCCGCGAAGTTCTTGCGGTCAGCCGGGGTCCACCAGTCGCGCAGGTTGCCGTCGCCATCGGACTGGCTGCCCTTGTCGTCGAAGCCATGGCTGATTTCATGGCCGATGACGGCGCCGATGGCGCCATAGTTGACGGCGTCGTCCGCGTTGGCGTCAAAGAATGGCGGCTGCAGGATGGAAGCGGGGAAGACGATTTCATTCATCGTCGAGCTGTAATAAGCATTCACCGTTTGCGGCGTCATGCCCCACTCTTCGCGGTCGATCGGTTTGCCCAGCTTGGCCACCTGGCGCGCCGAAGCGAAGTTCGCTGCGCGCATCATGTTGCCCACCAGGTCGCCTGGGACGATTTGCAACTTCGTGTAATCGCGCCATTTGTTCGGATACGCGATCTTCGGCGTAAACTTGGCCAGCTTGGCTTGCGCTTCTTTCTTGGTTTCCGGGCTCATCCAGTCCAGCGTGTCGATGCTGTCCTTGTAGGCGGCCAGCACGTTTTTCACCAGTTCCTGCATGTGCGCCTTGCGCTCTGCCGGGAAATATTGCGCGACATACAGTTTGCCCACGGCTTCGCCCAACACGCCTTCGACGGCGCCCACGCCACGCTTCCAGCGCGGCTGGTTTTCCGTCACGCCGCTGAGTACCGTGCCGTAGAAGGCAAAGCTCTCGTCGACGAAGTTTTTCGACAGGTAGCTGGCGTAGCTGCGCAGCAACTGCCATTCGAAGTAGGCTTTCAGGGTGTCCAGGTCGCTTGACGCCAGCACCTTGTTGTAGCCGGCCAGGTAGCTCGGCTGGTTGACGATGACGTAATCGACCTTGTTGGCGATGCCCAGGGCCGCCAGGCCCGCTTTCAAGTCGTAGCCGGGGGTCAGCTCATTCAGCTTGCCAATCTCGGTCTTGTTGTAGCGTTTCACGGGGTCGCGGTTCTCGACCTTGGTCCATTGCGCTTCGGCCAGAGCCGTTTCCAGCGCAACGACAGCCTTGGCGCGGGCGGCGGCGTTCTTGTCGCCGGCCATGGCCAGCATCTTTTCCACGTGCGCCTGGTATTTCTCCTTGACGCCAGCCTGCCTGGCTTCCAGGTAGTAGTCGCGGTCGGGCATGCCAAGGCCGCTCTGGCTCACGTACGCGGCATACTTCGTCGAAGCGCGCGCATCCTGGCCCACATACACGGCGTACGGCGTCGATACGCCCGTCTGGCTCAGGTGGGCGATCAGGGCGGGCACGCCCTTCTTGTCGCGCAGCGAGCGGATACGGTTCAGTTCGCCTGCCAGCGGCTTCGTGCCCAGCGCATCGAGCTTGGCTTCATCCATGTAGCTGGCGTACATATCGCCGATTTTCTGCGCTTCGGAACCGGCCTTCTTGTGCTTGTCCTGTTGTGTGGCTTCGATGATGCCGCGCAACTGTGGCGTGGTGTCATCGCGCAGCTTGGCGAACGAGCCCCAGCTCGACTTGTCGGCAGGGATCTCGGCCGTGGCCAGCCACTTGCCGTTCAAATGGGTGAAGAAGTCGTCCTGCACGCGCACGGCAGGGTCGATGTACTGCACATCGATGCCGGAAACGACGCCAGCGGCGGAAGGTGCGGAAGGTGCGACACCGGGCGCCACAGTTGGTGCTGCCACGGAGGATGCGGCGGATACGGGTTCGGCGGCATGGGCAAACGCAGCCAACAGGGTCAGGGTCAGACTGCTCAAGAGATAGCGATTCACGAATTGTCCTTATGGGGCATGTCAAAAAGACCGGGCGGATAGCTTCGGGCGGATAGCCTGCCGCGCCAGGCGCTGCAGGAATGTAGCACGCGAGCAGGACATTTGACCATCGTTGCCCCCGGACGGCCCGTGAATCGCCGCTCAGTTCGACCTGGCTCTAGGGGGTCCGGTGAGCATGGCGTGGGCTGGAACAGTGAGTGCGGCGTTTATCCATGCAAATAGAGCAGGTCGTCGATCAACTCCAGCGCCTGTTGCGAGAACTGCGTGTTGTTGAACTGCCCGATATCTTCGAGCACACCTCTACTCTAAATGAGCCTGAGCCCACGGATAAAAAAAAGCCTGCGTCCGCAGACGCAGGCAAAACCACTTCGGGTCGAGAATGCGAGTCCACTATAGGGCCGCCGCAGACGCTTTTTTTCGACTCTTACAAATGCTTACTCCCCTCAAGAGTAACTATACATCGCATACAAAGCCGCAACATTTGGCAAGCTGGCAGTCCCGTCTTCGCGCGTAGACTGGGCCCAGGCACGCTTTTTCCACGGCCGGCCCACGCTGGCAGAGATTCGGGTCTATACTTTCAACAAAGCGCCGCTCCACCGGGACTGGCGCTTGTGCAAGACACGCTAGCTGCAAAGGTGCAATGATGGGCAAACTCAAAAATACCGGCTTGATCGGCCTGGGCGTGGTGGCCGGCGTCGCCGTGTCGCTGCAATTTTCAGCCATGGCGCAAAAAAACGTCGAGCCGCCCCTGCCGCTGGAAGAGCTGCGCCAGCTGGCCGATGTGTTTGGCCTGATCAAGTCCGATTACGTCGAGCCGGTGGAAGACAAGAAACTGCTGGAAGACGCCATTTCCGGCATGGTCGCCTCGCTCGACCCCCATTCCGCCTACCTGGACAAGAAAGCCTACGCCGAGCTGCGCGAAGGCTCCGAAGGCAAGTTTGTCGGCCTGGGCATTGAAATCGGCCTGAACGAAGACGGCTACATCAAGATCGTCTCGCCCATCGAGGATTCACCGGCCTACCGCGCCGGCATCAAGGCCGGCGACCTCATCACACGCCTGGATGGCCAGCCCGTGAAAGGCGTGAGCCTGGACGACAACGTCAAGCGCATGCGCGGCGAACCGGGCACCAAGGTGTCGCTGACCATTGCCCGCAAGGATGAACCACAGCCGCTGGCCTTCACCATCACGCGCGAGGAAATCCATCAAAAAAGCGTGAAGGCGAAGATGGTCGAGCCGGGCTACGCCTGGCTGCGCGTGTCGCAATTCCAGGAACCGACCGTCGACGACATGGCCGCGCAGATCACGGCGCTCTACAGGCAAGATCCGAACCTCAAGGGCATGGTGCTGGACTTGCGCAACGATCCGGGCGGCGTGCTGCAGGGCGCCATCGGCGTCTCGGCCGCCTTCCTGCCGAAGGACGCGGCCATCGTCTCGACCAACGGCCAGTTACCCGACTCGAAACAGGTGTTCTACGGCCGCGCCGAATACTATACTTTCCGCTCGGAAGGCGATGCGCTGGCGAAATTGCCGGCTGCCATCAAGAAAGTGCCGCTGGTGGTGCTGGTCAACACCGGCTCGGCCTCGGCTTCGGAAATCGTCGCCGGCGCCCTGCAAGACTACAAGCGCGCCACCATCATCGGCACGCAAACCTTCGGCAAGGGTTCCGTGCAAACCATCCGCCAGCTGACCGCCGACACGGCCGTCAAGCTGACGACGGCCCGCTACTACACGCCGAACGGTCGCTCGATCCAGGCCAAGGGCATCGTGCCCGACCTGCTGGTAGATGAAAATGCGGACGGCGACGGCTTGAACGGCTTGCGCATCCGCGAAGCGGACCTGACCAAGCACCTGAGCAACGACCGCGACCAAGGCAGCGCCAACAACGGCGCCAAGGCCGCGCCCGTCAACGACGAGATGGAAGAGCAATTACGCATCATCGCCCTGGAAAAAACCCGCAAGCCGCTGGAATTTGGCAGCAAGGACGATTTCCAGCTGCACCAGGCGCTGAACCACCTGAAGGGTTTACCGGTGCAACTGGCCAAGGCCGAACCGGTGGTGGTACAGGCCGACGTCAAGAAAGAGCAAAAGAAATAAGCAACACCGTGGGGGGCGCAATGCCCCCCCGATAACCCGCCCACGCGACAAAAATCCATCTTCCGCCACACTTCCCCCTTCCCCGCAACACGAAACTCTCTACAGTCGAGTCCGTTTGTGTAAAATTTGCTTCACTTATCGGCAGCACGCCGATTGCCAAATTTGAAAGTTTAACCATGAAACAAGTCGTCATCAGCGGTACCGGACTGTACACGCCGCCATTTTCGATCTCCAACGAAGAGCTGGTCACCTGCTTCAATGCCTACGCAGAAAAGTTCAATGCCGACAACGCCGACGCGATCGCCGCAGGCACGGTGACGGCGCTGGACCTGTCGAGCGTGGCCTTCATCGAAAAGGCGTCCGGCATCAAGTCGCGCTTCGTGATGGAAAAGGAAGGCATCCTCGATCCGGCCCGCATGGTCTCGCGCATGGCGGAACGGGGCGATGACGAACTGTCTTTGCAGGCCGAGATGGCTGTCGCCGCCGCGCGCGATGCGCTGGCGCGCGCCGGCCGCACGCCGGCCGACATCGACATGGTGCTGGTGGCGTGCAGCAACATGCAGCGCGCCTATCCGGCCATGGCCGTGGAAGTGCAGGATGCGCTCGGTATCGACGGTTATGGTTTTGACATGAACGTGGCGTGTTCGTCCGCCACCTTTGGCATCCAGCAAGCCGTGGCCGCCGTGCAAAGCGGCCAGGCGCGCGCCGTGCTGGTCCTCAATCCCGAAATCACCAGCGGCCACCTGAACTGGCGCGATCGCGACAGCCATTTCATTTTCGGCGACGCGTGCACCGCCATCATCGTCGAAGCCAAGGATACGGCCGTCTCGCAGCACCAGTTCGAAATCATCGGTACGGAACTCAAGACGCGCTTCTCGAACGCCATCCGCAACAATTTCGGCTTCCTCAACCGTTTTGACGAATCCGGCGTGGGCAAGGCCGACAAGCTGTTCCGCCAGCAAGGCCGCAAGGTCTTCAAGGAAGTGTGCCCGATGGCGGCCGAGATGATCAAGGCAACCCTGGCCAAGGCCGGCGTGGAAGTGGCGCAAGTGAGCCGCTACTGGCTGCACCAGGCCAACCTGAACATGAACCTGCTGATCGCGCGCCTGATCCTTGGCCGTGACGCCGAGGCCAACGAGGCGCCCGTGATCCTCGACACCTACGCCAACACCTCGTCGGCCGGTTCCATCATCGCCTTCCATAAATATCAGGATGACATGGCGGCGGATAGCACCGGCGTCATCTGCTCGTTCGGCGCCGGCTATTCCATCGGCTGCGTGGTGGTGCGCAAGGTGTAGGCGTTTGGGGCGGGATGCGCCTGATTGCCTCAAATAGGCGCAGATCGCAGTGGATGGCATGCGTTCGCGACCACCTGGACGAAGATATAGCGCAAATTTTTTGTAAAAAAAGCGGCAGGAAAATTCCAGCCGCAGCTTTGTTGCGTTTATACTCGATCGCTGAACCCCCTCTTTTTCCATCCGCACGTCCCCATAAGGAACCCACCACGCATGCCCCATGACATCAGTCTGATCACCACCATCGCCGCCGCCCTCGGGGTCGGCCTCATCTTCGGCTTCATCGCCGCGCGCCTGAAACTGCCGGCATTGGTCGGCTACCTGGCTGCCGGCATCATCATCGGACCGGCCACGCCCGGTTTTGTGGCGAATGCGGAAATAGCCGGGCAATTGGCGGAAATCGGAGTGATGCTGATGATGTTCGGTGTCGGCCTGCACTTTTCCATCGACGATTTGTGGGACGTGCGCAAGATTGCGCTGCCCGGCGCCATCCTGCAGATCGGCGTCGCCACGGCGATGGGCATGGGCCTGGCCCACTGGTGGGGCTGGACCCTCGGTGGCGGGCTGATCTTTGGCCTGGCCCTGTCCGTGGCCAGTACCGTGGTGCTGCTGCGCGCGCTGGAAGAGCGGGGCATCCTCGACTCGCTCAACGGGCGCATCGCCGTCGGCTGGCTGGTGGTGGAAGACCTCGTCACTGTACTGGTCCTCGTGTTGCTGCCGGCGTTTGCCGGTGTGCTCGGTGGCAAAGTCGCGCCGGATGCCGAGGCCGTCAGCCTGTGGCAAACCCTGGCCGTGACGCTGGGGCAAGTGGCCGGTTTCATCATCTTCATGCTGGTGGTGGGCCGCAAGCTGTTCCCATGGATTTTGTGGCAAGTGGCGCGCACCGGTTCGCGTGAACTGTTTACACTGTGCGTGATCGCCGCCGCCGTCGGCATCGCCTACGCTTCGACCAAGCTGTTTGGCGTGTCGTTCGCGCTGGGCGCCTTCTTCGCCGGCATGGTGCTGCGCGAATCCGAACTCAGCCACCGCGCCGCGGAAGAGTCCTTGCCGCTGCGCGACGCGTTTGCCGTGCTGTTCTTCGTTTCCGTCGGCATGCTGTTCGAGCCGAATATTCTCATCGACAAGCCGCTGCAAGTGCTGGCCGTGTGCGCCATCATTATCTTCGGCAAGTCGATCGCCGCCTTCTTGCTGGTGATGGCCCTGCGCTATCCGCCGAAGACGGCCATCATCGTCTCGGCCAGCCTGGCGCAGATCGGTGAATTCTCGTTCATCCTGGCCGCCCTGGGCCTGTCGCTGGGCCTGATGCCGCAGGAAGGGCAAAGCCTGATCCTGGCCGGCGCCATCCTGTCCATCGCCCTCAATCCCCTCGTGTTCAGCATGGCCAAGCCGCTGCTGCGGGTGATCGGCAACAGCGATTTCGCGCGCAAGTTCGAACGCACCACCGACCCGCTGGCCGAGCTGCCAATGACGGTGCCGCAGGAAAAACTGTCGGGACAAATCGTCCTGGTGGGCTATGGCCGCGTGGGTCGGCGCATCGCCGCCGCCCTGATGGAGCGGGGCATCCACTTTGTCGTGGCCGAGGAAAACCGCGAAATCGTCGATCAGCTGCGCAAGCAGGGCATCCCCGCCGTGGCCGGCAATGCGGGCGAACCGGCCGTGCTGATCCAGGCGCACATCACGCACGCCACCATGCTCGTCATCGCCACGCCAGACACCTTCCACGTACGCGCCATGATAGCGACGGCGCGCGCGCTGAACCCCGCCATCATGACGGTGGTGCGCACGCACAGCGAGGAAGAGGCGGAATTGCTGCGCGCGGAAAACGCGGGCAAGGTCTTTATTGGCGAGCACGAGCTGGCGAACGGCATGGCCGCGCACGTGCTGCAGAGTTTTGAGACGGTGAAAAAGGGCCACGGCGCGCACTAAACCAGCGCCAGCGCCTTTTCCGTTCAGCAAGCCTGCCCGCTTCCCAGCCGGCAGGCTTTCTTTTTACAAACTCGCGGCCAGCTCCGCCCCTTCCCGTATGGCCCGCTTGGCGTCGAGTTCCGCCGCCAGCGCAGCGCCGCCGATTTTATGGAAACGGGGGCCGCCCGCCTGCAGCGGCTTGCCATCCTTGTCGACGGGCGGCATGAGTTCCGTCAAGCTATCCTGGCCCGCGCAGATGACCACGTTGTCCACCGCCAGCAAGCGCTGCTCGCCGCCCACGGTGATGTGCAAGCCCTGCCCGTCGATCTTGTCGTACGTCACGCCGGCCAGCATGGCCACGCCATTGCGCGCCAGGGCCGCGCGATGCACCCAGCCCGAAGTCTTGCCCAGGCCCGCGCCCACTTTCGACGTCTTGCGCTGCAACAGGAAAATCTGCCGCACGGGCACAGGTGCCACGGGTGGCACCAGGCCGCCACCCGTGGCCGCATCCAGGTCCACGCCCCACTCGCCCGCCCAGGTCGCCACAGACTGGGGCAGCGGGTGCGCCGGGTCGTGCAGCAAATACTCGCCCACGTCGAAGCCGATGCCGCCCGCGCCGATGATGGCCACGCGCGCGCCGACAGGCTTCTTGGCTTGCAGCACGTCCAGATACGACAGCACTTTCGGATGCTCGATGCCGGGAATGGCCGGCAGGCGCACCTTGATGCCCGTGGCGACGATGACGTCGTCATAGCCGCCGTCCAGCAATTGCTCGCGCGTCACGCGCTGGCCCAGGCGCAGCTTGACTTCCAGCAGCGCCAGCCGGCGGGCAAAGTAACGGATGGTTTCCGTAAATTCTTCCTTGCCAGGTATCTGCATCGCCACCTTGAACTGGCCGCCCACGCTGTCACTGCTGTCGAACAGGGTCACCTCGTGCCCGCATTCGGCGGCCACGCAAGCGGCCGACAGGCCGGCCGGGCCGGCGCCGACAACGGCTACCTTGCGCGCCACGGCCTTTTTCGCGTACACGAGTTCCGTTTCATGACAGGCGCGCGGGTTGACCAGGCAGCTGGCGCGCTTGTTGGCAAAGGTGTGGTCCAGACATGCCTGGTTGCAGCCGATGCAGGTGTTGATTTCGTCGGCGCGGCCCGAGGCCGCCTTGGCGACAAAAAACGGGTCGGCCAGGAAGGGGCGCGCCATCGACACCAGGTCGCAATCACCGCGCTCCAGGATGGCGTTCGCTTCGTGCGGCATGTTAATACGGTTCGACGCCACCACGGGTATCGTGACTTCGCGACGCAGCCGGCCCGCCACGCTGGCAAAGGCGGCGCGCGGCACCGAGGTGACGATGGTAGGGACGCGCGCCTCATGCCAGCCGAAGCCCGTATTGAGTATCGTTACGCCGGCGTGCTCCAGCGCCTTGGCTACCGTCACCACATCATCCCAGGTATTGCCGCCCTCGACCAGGTCGAGCAGCGAGTGGCGGTACATGATGATGAAGTTGGGACCGACGGCGGCGCGGATGCGGCGCACGATTTCCACGGGCAGGCGCATGCGGTTCTCGATCGTGCCGCCCCAGCGGTCCTGGCGCAGATTCGTGCGCGCACACAGGAACTGGTTCAACAGGTAGCCTTCGCTGCCCATCACTTCGATGCCGTCATAGCCCGCCTTTTGCGCCAGGCGCGCGCAGCGCACGTAGTCGCAGATGGTGCGCTCGATGCCCCGCTCGCTCAAGGGACGGGGACGGAATGGCGAAATCGGCGATTTTTTCGCCGACGCCGAGACGACAAAGGGCTGGTAGCCGTAGCGGCCCGCATGCAGGATCTGCATGACGATCTTGCCGCCCTCCTCGTGCACGGCGCGCGTCACCTTGCGGTGGTTCGGCACGTCGCCGAGGAAATTCAAGGTACCGCCGAACGGCAGCAGCCAGCCCTGGCGGTTCGGCGAGATGCCGCCCGTGACGATCAGGCCCACGCCACCGCGCGCGCGCTCGCGGTAAAACGCGGCCAGCTTGCCATAATGATAAAACCGGTCTTCCAGGCCCGTGTGCATGGACCCCATGATGACGCGGTTGCGCAAGGTGGTGAAGCCCAGGTCGAGCGGGGCCAGCAAATGGGGATAGGCAGTCATGGTCGGTCCGATAGATGGTGGTATGCAGGCCGTACGGTAACAAGCATTGCTGGCCGCCGCAGCGTATTTCTCTAGACCGGGAGTTCTAAATCGCCGGGCGGGCCCGCCGGCGATGCGTACAGCTTGTGCCGGGCGCTAGTTTCCCGTAGGCTAGGTGGCATGAAGCGACTCTTCCTCTGCCTGCTGATGCTGTGCGCCGTTGCCACCCCGGCGGCGGCACAAGCGCAGATGCAAGCGCCACGTCTGGACAGGCTGAAGGTCGACGTCAAGCGCATCGAGGTCGATGGGCAGCGCATGTATGAAGTCGATGCCAGCGGCAGCGTGCAGGCGCCGCCGGCGTCCGTCTGGAAGACCTTGACCACCTACGAACGCATGCATGAATTCGTGCCCGACCTCAGCTCTTGCCGCGTACTGTCGCGCAACGGCAATGAAGTCATCATCGAGCAGCAGGGCATGGCGCGCTTCCTGTTCATGAACCACGCCATCCACCTGGTGGTGCGGGCCACGGAGACCCCGTTTACGGCCATCGACATCGCCCTGATCTCCGGCGACATGCGGCATTACGCATCACGCTGGAATTTGTATCCGATTCCCGAGACGGGCGGCACGCGCATCGTCTTTTCCAGCCGGCTGATGCCGGGCTTCTATGTGCCCGGCATGCTGGGCACGACCATGATACGCAGCGATATCGAGCGCATGATGGCGGCAGTATTGGCCCGCATCGACAGCCAGCACGCCGATAAATCCGGATAAATCAGGCTCAATTACGCTAAATACGTGTCGCGGTCACGGATTTCCGCGAAGTTTTCCAGGCTGCCCAGTTTTACCGTGACGGGGTTCAGGCTGGCCTGCGGCTGCATCGAGCGCCAGGCGAACAGCCATTCCTGCTCGGGCGCTTCCGCGCGCGTCTTGCTGAAGGCGGCGCCCAGAGCCGCGCGCTGGCCATATTCGACGACGCCGTCGATGCCGGCCCAGCTAGGCAAGGTGCGCTGCACGGCGCGGTGCAGGCGTTCGCCGAATTCTTCCGTATTGTGGATGATCAAACAGGCGTCGGCCGGGGCGAACAGGTCGAACAGTTGCTTGTCCCACACTTGCGAAAAACTCAGGGTCAGGCAATTGCCCGCTGGCGCCAGGCGGAACTGGCCCAGGCTCAGCGCCAGTTCGAGTTCGCTGCGCTGGCCATAGCGGTGCAGGGTGGGGGGACGTTTGTAATCGTGCATGCTGGACTCGTTCTTCAATAGTAAGGTAAACCGGCGCGCCGCTTAACGTGGCGGGCGGATATGGCGTCGGATGCGCTGGGCCGTCGCGGCCAGGTAAATTTCGCGCAGTAAATAAATAAAACAGCCGATCAGGCAAATCACGGCCAGCACAAAGAAGGCCGCGATGTATTTGTCCAGGGTCAGGTTCAGGATGTCGCCCAAAAACAGCATGGCGATGATGACGCAGACAAAGAAACCGCAGGCCGTGCTGAGCGAAATCGAATAATTGATCAAATGGGTACGCGTATAGAGCGTATCTAACTCATCCATATAGAAATCGTTGTAGCCGATGTCGAGCCGATCTTCCAGCACGCGCGTGCGGTCGATGATGCGGCCCAGGCGGTTCGTCAGCACCACCAGCATGGTGCCGATACCGGTCAACAGAAAAACCGGCGCAATCGCCAGCTGGATGATATGGCCGATGTCGCCGATCTGTATGTTCATGGATAAAAAGTCGTGGGTTTACACCGGCGCCCGACCCTGGCGCCAGCACAGGCCGTAGTGTAGCAGGTGGCGCACGCCGGCTGGCAGCTTTGCCAACCGGCATGTTTTAACGTCATGCGAAGCCGCGCCCCGGCACGAAGCGTTCGGTAGCGCGCACCAGCGCCGAAGCGATGCCGTGCTCGAGCGCGCCATGGCCCGCGTCCGGGATCATCTCCAGCTGCGCACCGGGCCAGGCCTTGTGCAGGCGGTAGGCCGACAGGGGCGGGCAAATGGCGTCGTAACGCCCCTGCACGATGACTGCCGGCAAATGCGCGATGCGCCCCATGTTGCGGATCAGCTGGTCTTCCTCGAAGAAACCGAGATTCGCCATGTAATGCGATTCGAGCCGGCCCACGCCCAGGTCCAGCGCATCGTTCGGCGCATCTTCCGGCTGCGGCATCAGGTACACGCGGCGGCCCTCGAAGCGGCTCCAGGCGCGCGCGGCGGGCCAGTACACGGCGGGGTCGCTGCTGAGGATGCGTTTCACATAGGCGGCCAGCAAGTCGCCCCGTTCCTCTGGCGGAATGGGGGCGGCAAAGTCTTCGTACAGTTCCGGATAAAACCAGCGCACGCCTTCGATGAACCAGTCGATTTCCGCCTGCGTGCAGAGGAAAATGCCACGCAACACGAAGCCGAGGCAAGCTTCGGGGTGTGCCTGGCCATACGCCAGCGCCAGGGTCGAGCCCCAGGAACCGCCAAACACCAGCCATTGGGCGATGCCGAACTGGGCGCGCAGCACTTCGATATCGTCGATCAGCAGCTGCGTCGTGTTGTTGCGCCATTCGCCCAGCGGCGTGGACTTGCCCGCGCCGCGCTGGTCGAACAGGATCACGCGGTAGCGTTGCGGATCGAAAAAGCGGCGGTGCTGCGGCGACAGGCCCGCGCCGGGGCCGCCATGCAGGAACAGCACGGGAATGCCATCGGGATTGCCGCACTCTTCCCAATATATGGTGTGGATGTCATCGACCGCCAGCATGCCGTGCCGGTTCGGCGACAGGACGGGAAACAGGGGCGACAGGGAATCGGGCATGGCGGTCCTCGTAGACGGTCTGGAAGCCAGGCAGCGGATGCCTGGCAAAGACCCAATTATAGTGCGATAGTGCGCCCCGGCGCCTCAGGCCAGCGGCAAGGGCAGGCGGTTCGACGACTTGATTTCGCGCATCGACAGGCTGGACTGGATTTCCGCCACGCCGGGCAGGCGGCGCAGCACGGTCGAAACGAATTCGCCATACGCTTCCAGGTCGCGCGCCACTACTTGCAGGAAATAATCGGCTTCGCCCGCCACATTGTGGCACGACAATATCTCGGGAATCGTCGCGATGGCTTGCTCGAACTGCGACGGCTGCTCGCCGCCATGGTTGGCAAACACGACCCGTACAAACGCCACCAGGCCGATGCCCAGCTTCTTGCGGTTGAGCAAAGCCTGGTAGCCGGTAATAAAACCTTCCTCTTCCAGGCGGCGCAAGCGGCGCCAGACAGGGGTTTCGCTGAGCTTCAAGCGCTCGGCCAGGCGCGCATTGGACAGCCGTCCTTCATCCTGCAACAGCCTGAGTATCTGCAAATCGGTGGCATCAAGGCTAACTTCTGAAATTTTCATCTATTTTTTGTTTTTATAGGAGTGGAATCTACCCGAATACTAGGGCATACAGGGCAGGAAAAGCAAGCACATTTCATCACAGCAAGAACATAATGGGGCCCGGCGAGCAGGCCGCATCGTGCGCCTGCTCCCGCTTTCTTTTCGACTGACTTCATGTCCGATTCTACCTTCCTGATGTACCTGCTGGCACTGGCCGGCGCCTTTTTATTGCCCGGCCCCGACATGGCGCTGGTGCTGGCGACAGGTGCCGCGCGCGGCGTGGCCACGGCGCTGGTGACGGCCCTGGGCATCGCTGGCGCGCGCGCCGTGCATGTGGCGCTGTCGGGCGCGGGCCTGGCGGCGCTGATGGTCACGCATCCGCAAGCCCTGCAGTGGGTCAAATGGGCGGGCGCCGCCTACCTGCTGTACCTGGCGCTGCGCCTGCTGCAGTCGGCCCTGTCGAAAAAAACGGCGCAGGAAGAAACCGCCCCCGCCACGGCGCACAGCGCCCGCGCCAGCCTGGTGCGCGGCTTCCTGACCAATCTGCTCAATCCGAAGGCACTGCTGTTTTGCAGCATGTTCCTGCCCCAGTTCGTCACCGGCAGCGACAGCGTCGGCATGCAATACCTGCGCCTGGGCGCCGTCCTGGTGCTGGTGGGGCTGCTGTTCGACGCCGTGTACGCCGTACTGGCCGCGCGCCTGGCGCGCCGCCTGCGCGGCAAACCTTCGCCTTATGGCAAGTTCGTGCTGCCTTCCGTCTTCGTGCTGCTGGCCGGGCGGCTGGTGTTGGGCTGAACGTCAGGCGCAAGCGTCGACCCTCGGGCAAAGAAGGCGGGATAGTCGTGCAACAGGCTACGCTCCAAATCGTTGACCTTGCGAAATTGCCGCAGCGATGGCGCCATGGCCCGGCCCGCATCCCAGCTGCGCCAGGCGTTCGGCGCATCGAATTGCGCGTATAGCGCGTCGCCCAGGTCCTGGTACGCGGCCGCCATGTGCGGCTTGGCCTGCAGTACTTGCAGATACAAGGCCATCGCTGCCTGCCGTTGCCCCAGCTTGGCGCGCAGATTTCCCTCGAACAAAGCCAGTACCGGCTGCTCCAGGCCGTGCTGCTGGCGCAAGCCCTGCACGGTGGCCAGCGCGGCCTGAATGCCTTCCTTATCCTTGGCCAGCAGTGCCCGCGTCAAGTCATGGATGGGCTGGCACGCCTGCATGGCCAGTTGCTGCTGCGGCGACAGTTTGTCGACCAGCGCCCCCGTGGAAAAATGATCTTCCAGCATGCTCAAAAAAGCCTCGAAGGGCTTTTCTGCCGCAAACAGGCGCTCCGCTTCGGCCCGCAGCGCAGGGTGGGCCTGAGGCGCCTCGGGTCCCAGCGGCGGCAGCAGCGCCGCCTGCGCCAGCACGCGTTCGAGCGCCGGCGCATCGGCCGCCAGCGGGCGTGGCCGGTACGCGGCCAGCGTATACGTGGCGGGCGCATCCACCGTCATGGCGCTGATGCGGAAATGGCGCGTGACTTTGCCAGCAATCTGCAGGTGATGCAAGGTGAATGCGGCGGGAATGCGCTTGCCGTCGGCCAGCATCGTCAGCACCGCCGGGTGGCCGCCCCAGGTGTAGCGCACATACTGGGCAAACGCCGTCGCATCGTTGCCGCTGACGGGGCTTCCAGCAATATCCAGGCGCAGCAGGGGCTGCTCATCGAGCGACCACAGTACGGCGCCGTCGAGCACTTGTGGCAGCAAGGGTCCTCGCCGCTTGTTGTCCAGCACCGACAAAGCTTGTTCCTCATACACAGGCGGCGTTGCGTGCTGTTCAAGGCCGCTCAGCTTCAACATGCCGGCGATCCCCTGCCGGTGGTGCAGCTCGGCGGCGCGAGAACCCGCCACGTCGAACAGCGAATACGTGTCGTAGGTGGACGCCGCCGTATCGATCATGTAGCGGCGGCGCGTGGCAAAATCGAGCACGGACAAGGTGTGGCCGTCGCGCACGCTGATGAAATGTTCGCCCAGCACGACGTCGCTGTCCTGCGTATCGCGCGCGGGCAGGCTGGTGTTCACGCCGGGCTTGTTGACGCGCTCGGTCATCACCGTGACGTGGAACGCGACGCTGGCCTGGGCCGCGCTGGCGTCCAGGAAAAGGATGGCGGCCACACTGGCGCGGCGCAAGGCAGGAAAGAGGGTCATGGAGATGATGCCGTGGAGAAATACTGATTCTAAGGCAAAGCACGCGCCCCGCCTGTTTTGCTTGCAAGCATAAAAAAAGACAGCCGCAGCTGTCTCTCTGTTGTACCTCAATACCGATTACGACATGTGCTGGCCGCCGTTGATCGAGATATTCGCGCCCGTGACGAACGCGGCTTCATCGGAGGCCAGGTAGGCCACCAGACCGGCCACTTCTTCCGGCTTGCCCAGGCGCGCCATCGGAATTTGCGGGATGATTTTGCTGTCGAGCACTTCCTGCGGAATCGCCATGACCATCTTGGTGCCGATGTAGCCTGGCGAAATGGTGTTGACGGTAACGTTCTTGCGCGCCACTTCCAACGCCAGCGACTTGGTGAAACCATGCATGCCGGCCTTCGCGGCCGAATAGTTGGTCTGGCCGAAAGCGCCCTTCTGGCCGTTCACGGACGAGATATTGATGATGCGGCCCCAGCCACGTTCCACCATGCCGTCGCAGACGGGCTTGGTCATGTTGAAGACGGAATCGAGGTTGGTGCCCATCACGGCATCCCAGTTCGGCTTGTCCATCTTCTTGAACGTCATGTCGCGCGTGATGCCGGCGTTATTCACCAGCACGTCGACAGGACCGATGTCCTTTTCCACGGCAGCCACACAGGCGGCGGCCGAATCATAGTCGGCCACATCGCATGGATATGCCTTGAAGTCATAACCCATGTCCTTGGTTGTCGCCAGCCAGTCAGCGACCTTCGGATTGCCCGGGGAATATGTGGTTACCACGCGATAGCCGAGCGCCGCCAGCTTGAAACAGACCGCTTCGCCCAGACCACCCATGCCACCAGTTACCAATGCAACTCTTGCCATTTTCATCCCCTCAGTGTCGTTCTGTTGCTAAAAAGTTAATTATTTAATCAAAACAGTCCAAAAACGCCGCGTGACGGCGATGTACCGCAGCGTACCCAAGCGTAGCGAGCGGTGATGATTTGTGGCTAAGAAGCGCAACCGTGCTCTAGCACGGTGAGCATCGCAGGCCGCAAAGCGCGCCGCGCAGTAGCTTGGGTGCGGTGCCAGCTACTTAGTCGCGCTCGATGGCCAGAGCAACGCCCATGCCGCCGCCGATGCACAATGCAGCCAGGCCTTTCTTGGCGTCGCGGCGGATCATTTCGTGGATCAGGGTGACCAGGATGCGCGCGCCGGAGGCGCCGATCGGGTGGCCGATGGCAATCGCGCCACCGTTCACGTTGATCTTGCTGGTATCCCAGCCCATTTCCTTGTTGACGGCAATCGCTTGCGCGGCAAACGCTTCATTGATTTCCATCAAGTCCAGCTCTTCATGCGTCCAGCCGGCTTTTTTCAGGCACAAACGCGATGCGGAGACAGGGCCCATGCCCATGACGGCCGGGTCCAGGCCCGACGAGGCGTAGGCCTTGATGCGTGCCAGCGGCTTCAAGCCCAGTTCCTTCGCTTGCGAAGCGGACATCATGATGACGGCAGCGGCGCCATCGTTCAGGCCCGAAGCGTTGCCGGCGGTGACGGTACCATCCTTGGCAAACGCGGGGCGCAGGCCCGTCAGCGATTCCAGGGTCGAACCGGGCTTGATGTATTCGTCGCTGTCGAAGACAACGGTGCCTTTTTTGTTGGCGATTTCCAGCGGCAGGATTTCATCCTTGAACTTGCCCGCTTTTTGCGCCGCTTCCGCCTTCAATTGCGATTGCAGCGCGAATTCATCCTGCTCGGCGCGCGTCACTTCGTATTTCTTGGCGACGTTTTCCGCCGTGATGCCCATGTGGTACTGGTTGTACACGTCCCACAGGCCGTCGACGATCATGGTATCGATCATCTTGAAGTCGCCCATGCGGAAACCGTCGCGCGAGCCGTTCATGGCGTGCGGCGAAGCACTCATGTTTTCCTGGCCACCGGCGATGATGATGTTGGCGTCGCCGCACTTGATCGCTTGCGCCGCCAGGTGCGTGGCCTTCAGGCCGCTGCCGCATACCTTGTTGATGGTGAATGCCGGGATGGAGCTGGGCAGGCCTGCCTTGATGACAGCCTGGCGCGCAGCGTTCTGGCCGACGGCAGCCGTCAGCACCTGGCCCAGGATCGCTTCGCCGATCAGGTTCGGGTCGATGCCGGTTTGTGCCAGCAAGCCCTTGATTACATGCGCGCCCAGTTCGGACGCAGGAATCTTGGCCAGGCTGCCACCGAATTTGCCGACTGCGGTACGGCCAGCGGCCACGATTACGACATCATCCATTTATTTCTCCGATATGCAGGCCACGAGGGCCAAGGTCAAGGTGTTAATAGAATCCAGTGAATCCGGGAATACACAGCAAGCTGCGTTTCATTCTAGCGCGGCATGCGCCGCAGTTCCAGCGCCGGACCGCAGGCGGCGGCGATGACAGCCTGCTTGCGGTGGCGGCGGGCGGCCTGGCGCGGCGGATAGCCGCTGCCGGGCCGCAACACGCCTACGTTTGACGAGCGGGACGCGTGTTTTTATTTTTATCATACCCTTCATCGGCGCCGCCGAAAGTGGTTTTTAGAAAATTATTGAAGGGAATAATCAGGGGCACGGGCGTTTGCTTTACCACCTGCAACAGCTCGCCAAATTTTTGACGCGATGCAGCAAACTCACCCTTTGTCACAGTGTCGAATTTCTCATGGGTTTCCTGAGCAACATCCTTTGCCTGGCGGCCATATGCACCGATGCATTCGATGGCCAGTTGCGACTGCGTGCGCGACAGTTGCAGCAGCGCTTGCGGATCCTTCACGGACAGCAACTGATTGCCCGCCACCGTAGCGGCGGCCAGTGCCGCACGGCCCGCATCGATCTGCCAATCGAGCACGCTGGCACCGCTGTCGACCGCAGCCTGGACATACGCTTGCGCACTGCTCAACTGTGCTTCCACCACGGCCTTGCCGGCGAGTGCCCATTGTTCGGAAAATGAAAACATGTCCTTCCTCTCCAAAGAGTAGACGGCGCCATGTTGCGCCGCACAGTGCTCAACTGTAAGCGGTGGTTCATTACTAAACCTTGATATTTATCAAGCTTTCCTGTTGCTTTGTTTCCCACTCAACGTTAATCAGGACAACAACTTGATGCCGTCGAGCGAGGCCGCACACTGTTCGCGTATCACACTGACGAAATCGCGCACATACGCCTTGTCCTGCAAATGGTCGGGTACGGACACGTACAAATCGCTCCACAAGCCGTGCTCACCCACCGGGCGCGCCACCACATAATCGTAATCGACGTAATTCTTGATGGCCCAGTTCGGCAAAGCGGCGATGCCGCGCCGGCTCGCCACCAGTTGCAGCACGGCCACCGTCAGCTCCGCCGTGCGGCGCTCGAAGACGATGCCGGCGGGCTTCAGCACTTCGCGGATCAGATCGATGCGCTCTTCCGGCACGGGATAGGTGATCAGGGTCTCGCCAGTAAAGTCGGCCGCCACCAGCCGGCGCTGCGCCTGCAGCCGGTGCTTCTGCGCCATCACCACCAGCATTTCAAAGCGGAACAGGGGAAACACAGTGAAATCGGGGCCATACGGCGAGCCGATCACCAGATCCGCCTCACCCGAGCGCAGCAGCTCCGCTGGTTCGCTGTGAAAGCCCGACACCAGGTCGATCTCCACTTCCGGCCAGCGCTGGCGGAACGCATCCATCACCGGCATCAGCCAGTCGAAGCAGGTATGGCATTCGAGCGCCACGCGCAGTTGCCCCTTGTCGCCCTGCGACAGGCGCGCCACGTCGCGCTCGGCCAGCTCGATCTCGGGCAGCAACTTGTCGGCCAGCTCCAGCAGCCGGCTGCCCGTGGCCGTAAAGGCGATCGGCATCGACTTGCGCTCGAACAAGGGCGCCTTGTAGCGCTCTTCCAGCAAACGGATCTGGTGCGACAGGGCCGACTGGGTCAGATTGAGCAGTTGCGCGGCGCGCACCAGGCTGCCGGAGGAACGCAAGGCACTCAGGGTGCGCAGGTGACGGATTTCTAGCATCGGGAAAATGGGGGATGTACGTGAAAAATTTTCATGTTATTCGTCAAAATGTTTCGTTTTTATTATAGATCAAGTTGCCGCACACTCTAGCGCATTCACATTAAATCTCGATGACATCATGACCATTCGTACCCACATCCTTGGCTTTCCCCGTATCGGCGCCGCGCGTGAACTGAAACTGGCGCTGGAAAGCCACTGGCGTGGCGAGGTGTCCGAGGCTGCCCTGGAAGCCACGGGCCAGCAACTGCGGGCGCGCCACTGGGCGCTGCAACGCGACGCCGGACTGGCTTACGTTAGCGTGGGCGACTTCGCCTTTTACGACCAGGTGGCCAGCCATATCCAGCTGCTGGGCTGCGAACCGGCGCGTTTCCGCTTTGACGCAGCACAATCGCCGCTGTCGCGCTATTTCACGATGGCGCGCGGCAACGACAACCAGGCGGACCACGCCGGCTGCACGCACAGTCACGCGCACCATGACCACACCGCCGGCAACCACGCACTGGAAATGACCAAGTGGTTTGACACCAATTACCATTACCTGGTGCCCGAATTGTCGCCGCAGACCCAGTTTTCGCTGGCCTGCGAGCGCCTGCTGGCAGAAGTGGCCGAGGCGCAGGCACTGGGCCACCAGGTCAAGGCGGCCCTGATCGGCCCCCTCACCTTCCTCTGGCTGGGCAAGGAAAAGACGCCGGGCGAGTCCGACTTCCATCGGCTGGCCCTGCTGGAACAATTGCTGCCCGTCTACGGCGCCCTGCTCGACCGCCTCAAGCAGCAAGGCGTGAGCTGGGTGCAGCTCGATGAACCGATCCTGGGCCTGGACTTGCCCAGCGCCTGGCGCAGCGCCTTCGAGAGCGCCTACTGGCAGCTGAACCAGGTGGGCGTGAATATCCTGCTGGCCACGTATTTCTCGCCGCTGGAAGAAAACCTCAGCCTGACCTGCCGCCTGCCCGTGGCCGGCCTGCACGTGGACGGCATCCGCGCGCCACACGAGCTGATCAGCGTGACGGACTGG
Source organism: Janthinobacterium pasteuri (assembly GCF_051380775.1). Taxonomy (NCBI): domain Bacteria; kingdom Pseudomonadati; phylum Pseudomonadota; class Betaproteobacteria; order Burkholderiales; family Oxalobacteraceae; genus Janthinobacterium; species Janthinobacterium pasteuri. The sequence goes on from NZ_JBNYXS010000008.1 coordinate 193,160, forward strand.
TTGCCCGCGCATAAGGTCTTGTCGATCGGCATCGTCGACGGGCGCAACATCTGGCGCACCGACCTGGACGCGGCCCTGGCCGTGCTGCAACCGCTGGCGGCCAGGCGCAATGGCCAACTGTGGCTGGCGCCGTCGTGCTCATTGCTGCACCTGCCATTCAGCCTGGAAGCCGAGACGGAGCTCGATAGCGAAATCAAGACCTGGCTGGCGTTTGCCACGGAGAAATTGACGGAACTGTCGCTGCTGAAGGACGCGCTGGCGGGCCATCCCGATGACGCCGCACTGGCAATGTCCCGCCTGGCCATCGCAGGGCGGCGCGCCAGCCCCCGCGTGCACCGCGCGCAAGTGACGCAGCGCCTGCAACGGCCAGACTTCCCGACAACGACCATCGGCTCCTTCCCGCAAACGACGGCCATCCGCCAGGAAGCGCTGGGCCTTGACGTACTCGTGCATGGCGAAGCGGAACGCAACGACATGGTCGAATACTTCGGCGAGCAATTGGACGGCATCACCTTCACGCGCCTGGGCTGGGTGCAATCGTACGGCTCGCGCTGCGTCAAGCCGCCCATCATTTACGGCGACGTGCAGCGCCCGGCCGCCATGACCGTCGAGTGGACGGTCCATGCGCAAAGCCTGACGAATAAACCGATGAAGGGCATGCTGACGGGGCCGGTGACGATCTTGCAATGGTCGTTCGTGCGCGACGACCAGCCGCGCGCCACCACAGCGCTGCAACTGGCCCTGGCTATCCGCGACGAGGTGGCAGACCTGGAAACGGCCGGAATCGGCAGCATCCAGATCGACGAGCCGGCCATCCGCGAAGGCTTGCCGCTGCGCCGTGGCCAGTGGGACGCCTACCTGGACTGGGCCACGCGCGCCTTCCGCATCGCCATGATTGCGCCAGCCCATTTACGGGTGAACCCGGACTGCGGCTTGAAGACGCGGGGCTGGGTGGAAACGGAAGCGGCGTTGCGCAATATGGTCGCAGCGGCACAGCAGATGCGCGCAGCCTGATCCGGGACAGCGCCGTCAGGGCGCATGTCCGGCTGCTTGCAGGGCGGCGCAACGGTTTTCCGGGGCGTCGCCCTTGTTTTTTGACAAGAAGTCACTGTTGCCCTGTGGAATAGCACACTCCAGGTCCCTGACGGTGATTTTTTTGCAGTAGAATGCAAGAAATTTACTGCTCCTCATTGTTGCCGTACGGAACAGTTGGCCTGCCGCAGTTTCACTTTGATAAATGTTTATGTCCAAAAGCCCGTCGCAGAAGCCTATCGAAATCAAGATTTCCACCGTCGTTGCTGTCTCCGCCATTGTGCATAGCGCCGATACGCAGGCACTCGATGCCGCCTTGCGCGACATGACGGGGGGCGTGGCGGACTTTTTCGAGGATGACCTGGCCGTGCTGGACGTGGCTGCCTTGCCGCCCGGCAGCGTGCCCATCGACTGGGCCGCCCTCGTGGCCCTGCTGAAAAAATACCGCTTGAATGCCGTGGCCGTGCGCAATGCGCCGGCCGACATGCATGACGCCATCCTGGCGCAAGGCTTGAGCCTCGACAGCGGCAAGACGCGCGACGATGCGCCGCCCAAGGATGGCCCCACGGCGGCGGCCCAGGCGGGTGCCGAAGCGCAGGTGATGGTGATCGACACGCCCGTGCGGGCCGGCCAGCGCATTTACGCGCGCGGCTGCGACCTGATCATCACGGCTGTCGTCAACAATGGCGCCGAAATCATCGCCGACGGCAGCATCCATGTGTACTCCTCGCTGTATGGCCGCGCGCTGGCCGGCGCCTCGGGCAATGCCCAGGCGCGCATCTTCGCACTGGCCATGGAACCGGAACTGGTCTCGATCGCCGGCGTATACCGCACGTTCGAGGATGGTTTCCCCGCAGAAATGGCGCGCGGACCCGCGCAAATTCGTTTGGCTGGAGACAGAATCGATATACACTCTGTCAATCCGGTCACTCCCGTGAACCGCTCTTAAGCTGCACAATTCAAGAGATATCTGAAAAGGATTATTTGTGGCAAGAATTATTGTTGTGACGTCCGGCAAGGGCGGTGTCGGCAAGACGACCTCTAGCGCCAGTTTTGCCACTGGTCTGGCCATGCGCGGCCACAAGACAGCCGTGCTCGACTTCGATGTGGGCCTGCGTAACCTCGACCTGATCATGGGTTGCGAGCGCCGCGTCGTGTATGACTTGATCAATGTGATCAATAAAGAAGCCAGCCTGAACCAGGCCTTGATCAAGGACAAGCACTGCGACAACCTGTTCATCCTGCCCGCCTCGCAAACGCGCGACAAAGATGCTTTGTCGGAAGAAGGCGTGGAACGCGTGTTGAACGACCTGATCAACATGGGCTTCGAATTCATCATCTGCGATTCGCCGGCCGGCATCGAGCATGGCGCGCTGATGGCGCTGACGTTTGCCGACGAAGCCATCATCGTCACCAACCCGGAAGTGTCATCGGTGCGCGATTCGGACCGCATCCTGGGCATCCTGCAAGCCAAGTCGCGCCGCGCGCAGACGGGCGGCGAGCCGGTCAAGGAACATTTGCTGATCACCCGCTACTCGCCGAAACGCGTGGAATCGGATGAAATGCTGTCCTACCAGGACGTGCAGGAAATCCTGCGCATCCCGCTGGTGGGCATCATTCCGGAATCGGAACAAGTGCTGGCCGCCTCGAACCAGGGCAATCCCGCCATCCATTTCAAGGGGACGGACGTGGCGCAAGCCTATGAAGACGTGGTCTCGCGTTTCCTCGGCGAAGAGGTCGAGTTGCGCTTTACCAACTATGAAAAGCCTGGATTACTCCAGCGCATTTTTGGGGCGAAGTGATATGGCCTTGCTTTCTTTCCTGTTCCCCCCCAAGCCGAAGACGGCCACCGCGGCCAAGGAACGCCTGCAGATCATCATCGCCCGCGAACGCAACGGACGCGATGGTCCGGACTTCCTGCCCGCCCTGCACAAGGAATTGATCGCCGTCATTTCCAAGTACACCAAGGTCAATGCCGATGACATCAAAATCTCGCTGGACCGCCAGGGCAACCTGGAAGTGCTCGACGTCAACGTGGTGCTGCCGGACGCTTAAAGTCTTTAATCCGGCCTCACCGTGAGCAATTCCTGCGCCACCGCGGCGCAGGCATTCACGTGCTGGTTGCCGATCTGGCGGAACACGGCGTAGCCGATGGCTGCCGCCACCGCCTGGCCGGCAAACGGCACGAAGCGCGCCACCTGCTTGGTGGCAATCTTGACGCCACTGCGCTTGAGCAGGTGGAGGATCAGTTCGCGCGACACCAATTTCCCCACCAACATGCCGCCCATGCCCACCGCCGCGCGGTAGGCCATCATCTTGAACTGCGGATTGAGGCGCTCGATCTGCTCGGGCGTGAGGCCGAATTCGTGGTTGATATCATTGATCAGCATGGAAAACAGGCCCACGTCGGACATCAGGTCGATGCCGGGAATGGGAATGGCCGAGGCGCCCGCCGACATCATGGCACGCCGCTGCACCAGGCGACGGCAACGCTCACGCACTCGCTCGATGTCGGCATGACTGGCCGGTATCAGGGTCCAATCGGTGCTGCTCTTGTCTGCCATGCGCGTTTCTCCACTAGTAGGGGTAGATGAACAAGTGTAACGTAAAGAATGTCGCCGCTGATTTCACTGGACACAGTTGCAATCTCTGTTATATTTCACTTGAGCATTCCTTAACATTACGATAAGCAGAGCGGACCGTCTGTTTGTTGCTACACATTCCAGCCCATTATGCGAATTGCCGTACTCGATAGCGATCATAGTCAGGCAGAACTGATCTGCCAGGTGCTCACCGCCGCCGGCCACGCTTGCCACGAGTTTCAGAGTGGCAAGGAAATGCTGGGGCAATTGCGCAAGGACAGTTGCGACATGCTCATCCTCGACTGGCATGTGAGCGATCTGGATGGTGCGGAAGTATTGCGCCGTGCCCGGGAAAAACTGGCGCCGAAGGCGCCCGTGTTGTTTATGACCAACAGCTCGGGCGAAGACGATGTGGTGGCCGGCATGACGGCGGGCGCCGACGACTACATGATCAAGCCCTTGCGGCGCAGTGAACTGACCTTGCGCACCCAGGCGCTGCTGCGCGTGGCCTACCCGGCGCAGAATGGCGCCGAGTACTTGCAATTCGGTCATTACACGTTTGAAACCCGCCCCGGCCGCCTGCTGAAGGATGGCGAAGTGCTGGACGTGACGCACAAGGAATTCGCCCTGGCGCTACTCTTTTTCCGCAACCTGGGCCGTCCCCTGTCGCGCGCCTACATCCATGAAGCCGTGTGGCAGCGCGACACGGCCCTGCCCTCGCGCACCATGGATACCCACGTCTCGCGCGTGCGCAACAAGCTGCAGCTGAAACCCGAACACGGCTACCGCCTGGTGCCCGTCTACAGTTATGGTTATCGCCTGGAAAAACTGGGTGGCTGAACGGAAGCAAACGGCTGACCTGCTCAAAGCGCGGGCACAAGGCGCTATAATGTCGGCATAAGTCATCCCAACAGCTCTGAAATGCAACTGCTCGCCGTCGGCCTCAACCATACCACCGCCCCAGTGTCGCTCCGCGAACAGCTGGCGTTTGCGCCTGAGCATCTGGGTTCGGCGGTGATGGCGGCGCGCACCTGGTTCCAGCGCATCGACCTGCGCGACAATGACGAAGCGGCCATCCTCTCGACGTGCAACCGCACCGAGCTGTATGCGGCCAGCCATGTGCCGAACCCGCTCGACGCGGGCGCGCATTTCCTGGCCGATTATCACAAGCTCAACTACAGCGAGCTGCGCCCGCACTTATATATGCTGCCGCAGCACGATGCCGTGCGCCACACCTTCCGCGTCGCCTCCGGGCTGGACTCGATGGTGCTGGGCGAAACGCAGATCCTGGGGCAGATCAAGGATGCCATCCGCACGGCCGACGAGGCCGGCGGTCTGGGTACGTATCTGCACCAGTTGTTCCAGCGCAGTTTTTCCGTCGCCAAGGAAGTGCGCAGCAGCACGGAAATCGGCGCCCACAGCGTTTCCATGGCGGCCGCCGCCGTGCGCCTGTCGCAGCGCATCTTCGACAAGATTGCCGAGCAAAACGTGCTGTTCATCGGCGCCGGCGAAATGATCGAATTGTGCGCCACGCACTTTGCCGCGCAAAATCCGAAAAGCATCACCATTGCCAACCGCACCATGGAACGGGGCGAGGAACTGGCGCACCGCTTCAATGGCAAGGCCATCCGCCTGGCCGACCTGCCGGAGCAACTGCACCAGTTCGACATCGTCATCTCGTGCACGGCGTCGTCCTTGCCGCTGCTGGGCCTGGGCCTGGTCGAACGCGCCATCAAGGCACGCCGCCACAAGCCCATGTTCATGGTCGACCTGGCCGTGCCGCGCGACATCGAATCGGAAGTGGGCCGCCTGAACGACGTCTTCCTGTACACGGTCGACGACCTGGGCAAGGTCGTGCAGACGGGCCTGGAAAGCCGGCAAGCGGCAGTGGCGCAAGCCGAGGCCATCATCGAGACGCGCGTGCAATCGTTCATGAGCTGGGTCGATGACCGCGCCATGGTGCCCGTCATCCAGCATTTACATGAAAACAGCGAAGCGCTGCGCCTGATGGAAGTGGAACGGGCGCGCAAGATGCTGGCCAAGGGCGCCGACATCGATGCCGTGCTGGAAGCGCTGTCGAAAGGCTTGACGGCCAAGTTCCTGCACGGTCCGCAACAGGCGCTGCACCATGCGCAAGGCGACGAGCGCAAGCAACTGGTCACCCTGCTGCCGAAACTGTTCCGCCCCCGCCGTTAGCGCAGCCCCGCTGGCCGCCCGCGCGGCCGCCCCCTGCCCGCCTGCCGGGCTTGCCGGACCCGCACCATCCTTACACTCTTTTACCGCGAATCGCTATGAAACCATCCATGCTGGGCAAACTCGATCAACTGGCGAACCGCCTGGTCGAACTTGACGAACTGTTGATGCACCCGGACGCCACGTCGAACATGGACAGCTACCGCAAGATGACGCGCGAGCATGCCGAACTGGGGCCGCTGGTGGCCCTGTACCATTCCTACCAGGAAGCGGGCAACGATATCGCCACGGCGCAAGAGATGCTGGGCGACCCGGACATGAAGGAATTCGCCCAGGAAGAAATCGAGGCGGCGAAAGCCACCATGGCGCGCCTGGAACGCGAATTGCAAACCATGCTGCTGCCGAAGGATGTCAATGACGAGCGCAATATCTTCCTGGAAATTCGCGCCGGCACGGGCGGCGATGAGTCCGCCCTGTTCGCCGGCGACCTGCTGCGCATGTACTCGCGCTTTGCCGAGCGCAACCGCTGGCAAGTGGAGCTGGTGTCGTCGTCCGACTCCGACCTGGGCGGCTACCGCGAAGTGATCGTGCGCGTGGTCGGCAATGGCGCGTATTCGAAGCTGAAATTCGAGTCGGGCGGCCACCGCGTGCAGCGCGTGCCGGCCACGGAAACCCAGGGCCGCATCCACACGTCCGCCTGCACGGTGGCCGTGATGCCGGAAGCGGACGAAGTGGAAGACGTCAACATCAACCCGGCCGACCTGCGCATCGATACCTACCGCGCTTCGGGCGCGGGCGGACAGCACATCAACAAGACGGATTCGGCCGTGCGCATCACCCACTTGCCGACCGGCATCGTCGTCGAATGCCAGGATGACCGCAGCCAGCACAAGAACAAGGCACAAGCGATGAAGGTGCTGGCCGCCCGCATCAAGGACGTGCAGCTGCGCGAACAGCAGTCGAAGGAAGCGGCCACGCGCAAGAGCCTGATCGGCTCAGGCGACCGCAGCGAGCGCATCCGTACTTATAATTTCCCGCAAGGCCGCCTGACGGATCACCGCATCAATCTGACCCTGTATAAGCTGGACTTCATCATGGACGGGGATTTGACGGATTTGACGAATGCGCTGGCGGCAGAACACCAGGCAGAGCTGCTTGCCGCGCTGGGCGATTAAAAAGCGTCCATGGCGGCGTTGCATCGCCTGGCCGTACATTCGTACTGCCTGCGGCGCTGCGCCTTGCCCTGAACACTTTTTAAAGCGCCCAGCCAGATCAAGGGTTTAAGTAGCGGCTAAGCAATAAAAATCGGCCCTTGTGCGAGAATGCCTAGCTCGATTCCATCCACCTCACCGTGTAGCCCATGAAAAATTCACGCATCGTCCTCCTGTTGATCGCCGCCCTGTGTTTCCTGATGCTGGGCGTGGCCATGTATTTGCAGCATGCCATGAACATGGCGCCGTGCCCGCTGTGCGTGATCCAGCGCTATCTGTTCCTCGCCATCGGCATCGCCTGCCTGGCCGGCGCAGCGGCCAACCAGCCGAAAATCGGCGCCGGCATCGGCGTTCTGGCGGCCCTGGGCGGCCTGGGCGTGGGCGCCAAGCATTTGTACGTGCTGGCCCATCCCGGCTTCTCGTGCGGCATCGACCCGGTGGAAACGGCGCTGAACAAGATTTTCACGGCGCAAGTCATGCCCTTCATGTTTGAATCGTATGGCGCCTGCGAAAACGCCGGCGAGCCGTTTTTCGGCCTGTCGATCCCGCAATGGGCGTTCATCTGGTTCGCCATTTTTACCGTAGGCCTGCTGTGGACCTTGCTGCGCCGTCAGAAATAATTGAAAGCACTATGCCAGAAACACTGATCCCCGCCGGCAGCACTGTCGGCGCCCTGCAAATCCGTCCGCTGCTCGACCCGCTCGACAACCGCATCCTGCTGAGCCACGCGCTGGGCCTGTCGCGCGTGAGCCTGATCACACAATCGGAGCGCGTGCTCACCAACGACGAAGCCGAGCGTTTGTCCGCCTTGCTGGCGCGCCGCCTGCAAGGCGAGCCGATCGCCTATATCGTCGGCCAGCGCGAATTTTTCGGCCTGCCGTTCGAAGTGAACGACGCCGTGCTGATTCCCCGTCCCGACACGGAAGTGCTGGTGGAACTGGCGCTCGAGCGCCTGCCGCCCGGCGGACGGGTGCTCGACATGGGCACGGGCAGCGGCGCCATCGCCGTCGCACTGGCGTACACACGGCCCGATGCCGTCGTCACGGCCCTGGATGTGAGCAGCGCGGCCCTGGCCGTGGCGCGCCGCAACGCCAGCGCCAACGGCGTCAACATCACCTTCATGGCCAGTGACTGGTTCGAAGCGCTGGGCACGGAAAAGTTTGACCTGATCGTCTCCAATCCCCCCTACATCGCCAGCGGCGACCGCCACCTGGCCGAAGGCGATTTGCGCTTTGAACCGACGGGCGCGCTGACCGACCATGCGGATGGCCTGTCGGCCCTGCGCACCATCGTCTCCGGCGCCGCGCGCCACCTGGCGTCAGGCGCCTGGCTGCTGATGGAACACGGCTATGACCAGGCGGCCCAGGTGCGCGAGCTGCTGGCCGCTGCCGGCTACAGCAAAGTGCAAAGCTGGCGCGACCTGGCCGGTATCGAAAGAGTCAGCGGCGCCCGCCTCGGCTGACTGCGCAAAGCTTGACCCGGCGCGCGCCAGATCCCCCCGCAGTTTGTTAAAATATCAAGCGAATTCCTGACCGAAGCGCCGTCCCCATTCCCTGGGGCGGACGCTGGCGACGCGGCGTTTTTTAGGCCGGCGCCGACGCATTTGCCAAAATTCGGTTAATCTCAGCACAAATTATTTATATGCTGCACAAGAAAGGAAGCTCAAATTGCCCAACCTGTTGACTCGCCGCCTGGCATTGCTGACCGAAGATGCCAACCGCGCGCTGCTGGGCGGCTTGCGCGGCATCGAGCGTGAAACCCTGCGCGTCGACCATGCCGGCCATCTGGCTTCCACGCCCCACCCCGCCGCCCTGGGCTCGGCGCTGACGCACCCTGAAATTACCACCGACTACGCCGAAGCGCTGCTCGAATTCATCACCCCGGCTGAAAGCGACATCGCCGTCACGCTCGACAAGCTCGATACCGTGCACCGCCACGCCTACAGCCGCCTCGGTGACGAGTTGCTGTGGAGCCAGTCGATGCCCTGCCAGCTACCGCCCGAAGCGGACATCGAAATCGCCAACTACGGCACGTCGAACATGGGCATGCTCAAGCACGTCTACCGGCGCGGCCTGGCCTTGCGCTATGGCAAGGCCATGCAATGCATCGCCGGCATCCATTACAACTACTCGCTCGACGAGCAGCTATGGCAAGTGCTGGCCAGCCATCCGGACACCAGCGCCACGCAGACAGCTGCCACGCCGAAAGACGTGCAGTCGGAAAGCTATCTGGCGACGATCCGCAATTTCCGCCGCTACAGCTGGCTGCTGATGTATCTGTTCGGCGCCTCGCCGGCCCTGTCCGCCGGTTTCCTGCGCGGCCGCGCGCACAAGCTCGATACCTTGTCCGACGACACGCTGTTCCTGCCGTACGCTACCAGCTTGCGCATGAGCGACCTCGGTTACCAGAACGATGCCCAGTCCGGCTTGCGCCCGCACGAAAACAGCCTCGATGATTACGTCAACGCCCTCACGCATGCCGTCAACGACCCGTATCCGCCGTATGCGGCGCTGGGCACAAAAAAAGATGGCGAGTGGATTCAATTGTCCACCAACGTGCTGCAGATCGAAAATGAATACTATTCGACCATCCGCCCGAAGCGCGTGATCCGCACGGGCGAACGCCCGATCCAGGCCCTGTGCCTGCGCGGCGTGCAATACATCGAAGTGCGCTGCATGGATGTCGACCCGTTCGAACCGGTCGGCATCAGCCTGGAAACGGGCCGTTTCCTCGATGCGTTTTTGCTGTTCTGCGCGCTCGACGACAGCGCGCCCATCTCGGCCGAGCAAAGCGCCTGCTACACGAACAATTTTGCGCGCACCGTCAAGGAAGGCCGCACGCCGGGCCTGACCCTGCGCCGCGACGGCGAGGAAATCACCCTGCAGGCGTGGGGCGAGCAATTGCTGGCCCGTATCGCCCCCGTGGCGGCCTTGCTCGACGCGCGCCAGGGCGGCACGTCGCATGCGGACAGCCTGGCGGCGCAAGCCATCAAGCTGGCCGACCCTGACGCGACACCATCGGCAAAGGTCCTGGCCGAGCTGCGCGCCAACGGCGGCTCGTTTGCCGCCTTCGGCCTGCGCCAGAGCGAGCGCCACGCCGCCTACTTCCGCGCGCAGCCGGCAACAAAGGAACAAAGCGCGTATTTCGACGAGATGGCCGCCAGCTCGCTGGCCGAGCAGCGCGCCATGGAAGCGGCGCCCGCCGGCAGTTTCGACGATTTCGTCGCCGCCTATCGCGCCAGCACCCTGTGTTCGCACACCTGACCTTGCGCAAACGCCCCGATGCTGACCTTCTACAATGAATTGCACAGCCAGCACCGGGGGCGCTTCGAGATGTTTCGCGGCACCATGGTGCCCTGCTTCGAGACGCCCGAACGGGCCGACATGGTGGTGGCCGAACTGGGGCGGCGCAACCTGGGCCGCATCGTCACGCCGCACGGCGTGCCGCTGACGTCGCTGGAACGCATCCACACGCCGCGCTACCTGCATTTTTTGCGCCACGCCTGGCAAGACTGGCTGGCGCTCGACCCCGCCAATGCGGGCAAGGACGCACTGCCATCCGTGTGGCCCGTGCGCACCTTGCGCAGCGATATCGAACCGGACGACTTCACGGCCAAGCTGGGCCTGTACTCGATGGACAATGGCACGCCGCTGACGGCCGGCACGTGGACGGCGGCCAAGACGGGCGCCGACTGCGCCGTCAACGCAGCCCACGCGCTGCGCCTGGGAGAGCGGGCCACGTTTGCCCTGACGCGCCCTCCGGGTCACCACGCGGGCAGCGATTTCTTTGGCGGCTACTGTTTTCTCAACAACGCTGCCCTGGCCGCGCAGCATCTGCTCGACGACGGCGCCCGCAAGGTCGCCATCCTCGATATCGATTACCACCACGGCAACGGCACGCAAAGCATTTTCTATGCGCGCGACGACGTGCTGTTCGCCTCCCTGCACGCCGACCCGCGCAGCGAATATCCGTTTTACCTCGGCCACGCCGATGAAACGGGCAGCGGTGCGGGGCTCGGCTACAACGTCAACCTGCCGCTGCCGGCCGGCACGTCCACAGCCAGCTGGTTCGCCGCGCTGGAAACGGCCTGCCTGCGCATCAATATGTACGCGCCCGACGCGCTGGTGGTCTCGCTCGGTGTGGATACTTTCGCCGGCGACCCGCTGTCGCACTTCTCCCTGCAAAGCGGCGACTACCTGCGCGTGGGCGAGCGCCTCGCGCATTTGAATTTGCCCACCGCCTTCATCCTCGAAGGCGGCTATGCGGTGAAGGAAATCGGCATCAATGTGGTGAACGTCCTCGAAGGTTTCGAGACGGCTGAATAGAGGCGACGCTCAAACCGGCAAGCCCTGCTTCAGCAGAAGTCTTACGGCGGCGTAACCGCGCAAGGCACATGAGTGCCAGGCCGGCGGGCAGCATCAACGCGACCGTTGGCTCAGGAACGGGTGCCGGGGAAATCGTAAAGGTCGTCTGGTCGGACCAGTCATAACGATTTTCCCATCGTGTTCCCGGCCTACTCCCACCTCTGAGGAAGTAACTGCCGATAACGGCCTGGCTATACCAGGAGTGCGGACCATCATAGCCATAAGTCTTGGTTGCATAATTCAGTTCACCGTCCAGCGTATAACTGAAATTTTTGATTTCACACCGGAGGAAGGAGGAAGTATTGCATCCATAATCGCCTTTCCGGATAGGCAACAACAGTTGACCCAGGGTGAGGAAATAGCTCAGCTCATCAACTGTAATCACGCTGTCCGCATTTCTGTCCTCCCCGCTAAAGCTACCGTGGAAAGTCGCATCGGAATCGAATACGCCAGTAGCCGCGTTGACAAAGCCTTGATAGGTAAATTCCCACGTCGTCGGCTGCGCATGGGCAGCAGATATTCCAGCGACAAGTAGCATGGCGCACAACAGGTTCTTTTTCATGGTTTCCTCATATTTTTGCAAAGCGCCATAAAGGCGCTTCAGGTAGATATGCCAATCACATCTGACGGCATGCCGTCACGTTAATATTATCATAATTAAATATAAATATGACAATGAACGATGGGCGAAGAAAGTATGAAAAAGCCTGCGCTACGGTTTTGAAACGGGGCAATAGCGGCTACATATTGCGGAACAATGCCATGAACGGCTGGCTCACGGCCAGGGTTTCCGGCCGCGTTTTCAGACGCAAGGCGCCGCGTCCCACCTCGTCGCGCGTGACGGATGCCACCATCTTCATGTTGACGATGGTGGAGCGGTGGATCTGCTTGAAAATCGCCGGGTCGAGCACGTCGAGCAATTCGCGGATCGGCTTGCGCAGCAGCGCCTCGCCGTCTGCCGTCATGACGGCCGTGTACTTGGTGTCGGACTGAAAATAGGCGATGTCTTCCACCATGATCAGCCGCGTATCCTTGCCGCTGCTGGCCGTCAGCCACACCAGCGGCGGCGACTTGGCCACCGCCGGCAAGGTGCGGCTTAATTGCTGCAGCAGTCCGGCCAGCGCGCCGTCGCCCGCCTGGGCCTTGCCGGCGCGCGCCTGCACGCGTTGCAAGGTCGCTTGCAGGCGCTCGCGGGCGATGGGTTTTAATAAATAGTCGACGGCGCCCTTGTCGAAGGCATCGATCGCGTACTGGTCGTAGGCGGTGACGAACACCACCTGGGTGCCGGGACTCGCATCGCGCGCGCCGGCCGCCACTTCCAGCCCTGTCAGGCCCGGCATGCGGATATCCAGGAAGGCGATATCGGGCTTGTGCGTGGCGATGGCGTCGAGCGCCGTACCGCCATCGTCGCAGGCGGCGACGATGCGCAGTGCCGGCCACTCTTCGGCCAGCAAGGCCACCAGCGCATCGCGCAGCAGGGTTTCGTCTTCAGCGATGACGCAAGTCATCTCAGGCTGATGCATACGAGACTCCTTGCGCCGTGCTGTCGGGCACCGTGATAGTGGCCGTCACGCCATCGGGAAAATTGGCGACAATGGCAAACGCGGCGGTATTGCCGTAGGTCAGGCGCAGGCGTTCGCGCACATTGCGCAGGCCGATGCCCGTGCCGGCACCGTCGTCGCTGAAACCCTTGCCGTCGTCGGCCACCGTGACGATCACCGTGCCGTTGCCGCTGCGCGCCATGATCCAGATGGTGCCGCCGCCGCTCTTCGGCTCCAGGCCATGCTTGATGGCGTTTTCCACCAGGGTTTGCAGCATCATCGGCGGCAGCTCCACCTGGCGCAGGTATTGCGGCACTTCGATCTGCAGGTTCAGGCGGTTACCCATGCGGATTTTCAGGATATCGAGGTAGGCGCGCGCACGTTCCAGCTCCGTGCCCAGGGTCGACATCGCTTGCTCCGTGCGCGGCAGCGAATGGCGCAGATATAAAATCAGGTTGCCCAGCATCTCGTCGGCGCGCACGGGATCGCTGCGCGTGAGCAACTGCGCGCTGGCCAGGGTGTTGTACAGGAAGTGCGGCTCGACCTGCGCATGCAGCAGGCTCAGTTTGGCCACCGTGAGTTCCTTTTCCGTCACCGTCTGGCGCGCCTCGGCCTGCTCGCCGCGCCGGCGCTGCGCCACCCGGCGCGTCATCGCCCGCGTCACCGCTTCCGCATTTTCCAGGTTGCTGCCATGGTCGACGAGGAACCAGTCGGTCCAGGCATTGCGCGCCGGCTCGCAGATCAGGGTCACGCTGCCCGCCTCGCCATTCGGCGTGACGGTGGCAAGGATCTGGTTCGGACGCGGCTCAAGGAAACCCAGCAGGCGCATGCGGGGCAAGCCCGTGTGCGTGTAGGGCGCGGCGCGGCGCACGCGGGCCTGCACCTGCAGGCTGTCGCGCGCGCTTTCGACCACTTCGCTGCCCGGCAGTTCGCGGATGGCCGCGTCGATCATGTCGAACACCTCGCCCGCCTCGAACGGGATCTCGATCTGGCGCCGCTGGCGGCTCGACAGGGTGCTGGCATTGACGGCGTCGGCGATCAGACGCACGCGGCGCACGTGCGAAAACGCATTCGTGATGACGGCGCTGGCCAGCAGCGCACCGACGATGACAAAGAAGCCTTCCGTGTGTCCGAAAATGTGGCGCAGAAAGGTCTCGACCAGGAGGGAGGTGGCGATGATGTAGGTGAGCATCGTGGCCAGGGTGAGGCGGAAAATAAAAAAGAGGCTGGTCATGATTTTTCCTTGGTATTGAAGTGGGCCCAGCATAACCATAGCCCTCGGCGACGGTGGCCATTATGCGATGGAAGGGCAATACTGGCGACAAAGGCAAGAAAATAAAGCACAAATGGGCGTCGATTCGAAATAAAATCGCTTGCAATTAAATAGCGCACGATATATATTGAACACATGGACGCCGGCAATCGCTTCTTCAGACGGGCATCCTGGGGCACCAGCCCACGAAACAAGTAGTACACTATTTAGTAGTCACCTATTTATCTATCTAAAGGAAACCATCATGTCGATCAAACAAGTCCTGTACCGCGCTGTAGCTACCGCCACCGGAGGCCGCGAAGGCCGTGCCGTGTCGTCCGACAATGTGCTGGACGTCAAGCTGACCACGCCAAAAGAACTGGGCGGCAATGGCGCCACCGGCACCAATCCGGAACAACTGTTCGCCGCCGGCTACTCGGCCTGCTTCATCGGCGCCATGAAATTCGTCGGCGGCCGCGACAAGATCGCCCTGCCGGCAGACCTGTCCATCGAAGGCAAGGTCGGCATCGGCGCCATCGACACGGGCTTCGGCATCGAAGTGGAACTGACAATTTCGCTGCCGGGCATGGAACGCGCCGCCGCCGAAGCGCTGGTCGCCGCCGCCCACATCGTGTGCCCTTACTCGAACGCCACGCGCGGCAACATCGACGTCACCCTGACGATCGTCTGATCGCGCCTGACATAAGCGACTGCGCATCGCCATCAAAACCGCACTGCCTTGAAGGCAGTGCGGTTTTTTTTCACGTGTACCTTTAGAATGGCGCTCTTTTCCTGATTTTTCCGGAGTACGCATGATCGCCTGGCAATGGAACACGTTCGATGAACTCGGCCCCCACGATTTGTACCAGGTGCTGGCCTTGCGCCAGCGCGTGTTCGTCATCGAACAGCAATGTATTTACCCGGACCTGGATGGCCATGACCAGCAAGCCATGCACTTGCTGGGCTGGCAGACGGTCGATGGCCAGCGCCGGCTGGGCGCCTACCTGCGCGTGCTGGCACCCGGCGCCAAATACGTGGAAATGTCGCTGGGCCGCGTGCTGACGGCGCCCGAAGCGCGCACCACGGGTGCCGGCAAGCAGCTGCTGGCGGAAGGCATCGCGCGCGCCGAACGCCAGCACCCTGGCCACGCCATTCGCATCGGTGCGCAGCAGTACCTGGAGCGCTTCTACCAGTCGTTCGGTTTTGTCACCGTCAGCGCCCCCTACGACGAAGACGGCATACAGCACATCGACATGCTGCGCGCGGCGCAGCCGGGAGCGGCAGCATGACGACGGCGCTCATCTCCTGGAGCGGCGGCAAGGATTCCTGCCTGGCCCTGTGGCGCGCACGCAACGCCGGCATGCGCGTGCCGCTGCTGATCACGGCCATGGATGAAGATGGCCGCAAGTCGCGCTCGCACGGCGTGCCGCCGGAACTGCTCGAAGCGCAGGCAGCCAGCCTGGGGGCGCGCCTGCAGCGCTATCACGCCAGCTGGGCTAGCTACGAAGAGAAATTCATCGCCATGCTGCGCGCGGCGAAGGACGAGGGCATAGACCACGCCCTGTTTGGCGACATCGACCTGCAGCCGCACCGCGACTGGGAAGAAAAAGTCTGCGCCACAGCCGGCCTGACGGCCCATCTGCCCTTGTGGGGCGAAGCACGACGCGCGCTGGTCGACGAATTTCTCGCCGCCGGCTTCAAGGCCATCGTCGTCTGCATCAATGGCCGGCACCTGCCACGCGAATTTTGCGGGCGCGAGTTCGACTCTTCTTTCCTCGCCGACCTGCCGCCTGGCGTCGACGCCTGCGGCGAAAACGGCGAATTTCACACCTTCGTCTACGACGGTCCCGCCTTCAGCGCCCCCGTGGCGCTGCGCCGCACGCAGGTGCTGCAATATGACGCACCGGCCGATCTGGGCGGCGCCACGTATTACTTCCAGGAACTGGCGCCAGCCTGAAGGGGACAGGGCCCGCAAAGCAAAAAGGGCGATTCCGTGGAATCGCCCTTGGTAGTAGCTGCCCTGCGTGTGCCTACTTTTTTTTCTCCACGCCGATCAGCTTGACTTCAAACAGCAAGCCCGCGTAGCCGGGAATCGCCGGCGGCTTGCCCGCCTTGCCATAGCCCTGGTCATACGGAATGGACAGGATGCGGGTGCCGCCAACCTTCATGCCGACCAGGCCGCGGTCCCAGCCCAGGATGACCTGGCCGACACCGAGAGGGAAAGGGAAGCCTGCGCCCGTCTGATTCGCATCGAACTGCTTGCCCTTGTTGCCCGGCTTGCTTGCGTCATACAGCCAGCCCGTGTAAAGCACGGTCAGGGTATCGCCCGCGGCCGCCGTTGTGCCGGTGCCAACCACCACGTCGGGGAAGGTGAGTTCCTTCACCTGCGTATTCGGGTCGAGCACGACCGGTTTTTCGGTGTTGGCAGCGGCGCCGCAAGCGGTCAGGGCCACGGCGCAAGCAAGCGTGGCGATCAATTGAAATACCGATTTCATCGTTTCCCTTTAAATATTGGTGTGTGACTGAGGCCCGTACGGTGCGGACCGGTACGGGCTGCAGTTTAACAGGAGTCGCCCGCCCAATTTGTAAGCAGTCGTAAGCAAGCCGTGAAATTTATGCGTCAACGCAACATTGCCACAATTATCACATTGTTCAGATTTCCACCTGCGTGCCCAATTCGATCACCCGGTTGCTCGGGATCTGATAGTAATCGGCCGCCGTGCGTGCATTGCGCGACATGGTGACGAACAGGTGCTCGCGCCACGGCATCATGCCGGCACCCGGCGTCGAGATGATGGTCTGGCGCGCGATGAAGAACGACGTTTCCATCATTTCGAAATCGAGCCCCTGGTCGGCGCAGCGGGCCAGGGCCTCCGGAATGTCCGGTTCATCCTTGAAGCCGTAATGCACGTTCACCTGGAAGCACTGGTGGCCCAGGTCCACCACGCGCACCTGCTCGGACGGCGCCACCCACGGCTCTTCATGCATGTAGACGGTGAGGAAAATGACACGCTCATGCAGCACCTTGTTGTGCAGCAAGTTATGCAACAGCGCATGCGGCACGCCATCCGTTTCGCCGCGCAGGAAGATGGCCGTGCCGGGCACGCGCAGCGGCGGCGCGATGAACAGCGACGAAAGGAACTCGTTGAGCGGGATCGCGTGTTTTTCCAGGTTCTGGAACACCAGCTGGCGACCCCGTTTCCAGGTCAGCATGATGGTGAACAGAATGGCGCCCAGCAGCAGCGGGAACCAGCCGCCGTGGAACAGCTTCAGGGAGCTGGCTGCGAACAAGTTCACATCGATGATCAGGAAGAAGCCCGTGGCAGCCCAGCACAGCAGCAAATTCATCTTCCAGCGATAGCGGATGACGAAGAAGGTCAGGATGGTGGTGGCCAGCATGGTGGCCGTGACGGCGATGCCGTAGGCGGCGGCCAGCTTTTCCGACGAACCAAAACCGACTACGGCCATCAGCACGACGGCCAGCTGCAGCCAGTTGACGGCAGGAATGTAAATCTGGCCGATTTCGCTTTCCGACGTGTGGCGCACGCGCATGCGCGGCAAGAAGCCCAGCGCGATGGCTTGCTTGGTCATCGAGAAGGTGCCGGAAATGGTTGCCTGCGAGGCGATCACGGTGGCCATGGTCGACAAAATCACCAGCGGGTACACGCTCCAGGCGCCCAGCTGCTGGTAAAACGGATTCGAAATGGCTTCCGGGTGCGCCAGCAGCAGCCCGCCCTGGCCCAGGTAATTCAGCGCCAGCGCGGGAAAGGCGATCAGGAACCAGGCCATGCGGATTGGCTTCTTGCCGAAGTGGCCCATGTCGGCGTACAGCGCCTCGGCGCCCGTCAATGCCAGCACCACGGCGCCCAGCGACAGGAAGGCGATACGGCCATTGTCCAGCAGGAAAGCTACCGCGTGCAGGGGATTGACGGCGGCCAGGATGCCTGGCGACTTGATGATATTGACCACCCCCATGCAGGCGAGCGCGATAAACCATATCAGCATGATGGGAGCGAAGAAGCGGCCGATGCCGGCCGTACCATGCGACTGCACCGAATACAGTGCCACCAGCACGGCAATCGTCAGCCACACCACATACGGGCTGAACGCAGGCGTAGCCACTTCCAGGCCTTCGATGGCCGACAGCACGGAAATGGCCGGCGTGATCACGCTGTCGCCATAGAACAGGGTGGCGCCAAAGACACCGATCACCATCAGCGGCACATGCCAGCGCGACGACTTGCTGACCGATGACAACACCAGCGCCATCAGGGCCATGATGCCGCCCTCGCCGCGGTTGTCGGCACGCAGCACCAGGGTCACGTACTTGAGCGAGACAATCAGGGTCAGGCCCCAGAAGATCAGCGAGACGATGCCCAGCAGGTTGTTATGCGTGACCGCCAGGCCGTGGGCAGGATCGAAGACCGTCTTCAGGGTATACAGCGGACTGGTGCCGATATCGCCGTAAACGATGCCGACGGCAGCCAGTGTCAAGCCGACCAGGCTGCTTTTTTTGTGTTCCGACGTCAAGATTGCACCCGTTTTTGTTTTGTTGCATCGCACAATATGATAGGTATTAGCAAATAGCAAGAGTATTTTTGCATGGTTCCGCAGCTGCCCCAAGGTCGTGGTTTTGTGCCGCTCCGCCTTGCTGCGCGGGCTTGCGGCAATTGATTTGTTGCCATTCTACGCCTCGTCAGCGGCGCCGGGCAGCCCAAGATGTTTTCAGCCATAATGACAGACTGTCTACTCTCCATCGAAGCCCACCATGAATCCAGGCATGTTGTACGCCTCCCTCGCCTTCCTGTGCTGGGGCCTGTTTCCCCTGTATTTCCATGCCATCGTTGAGATCGCACCGCAGGAAATCCTGGCGCACCGCATGGTATGGTCACTGTTGTTCCTTGGCATCGTGCTGACCGTGCGCCGGCAGTGGCGCTGGCTGGGCAGCCTGAAAGCGCAGCCCAGGGTCGTGGCCAGCTTCGTCGCCAGTGCCTTTTTGCTGTCCGCCAACTGGTTCATTTATATCTGGGCCGTCAACAACGGCCACGTGGTCGACGCCAGCCTCGGCTACTTTATTACGCCCCTGATTAATGTCATGCTGGGCTTCTTGCTGCTGCACGAGCGCCTGCGCCGCCTGCAGTGGCTGGCCATCGGCCTGGCCGCCTGCGGTGTGGCCTGGCTCACTTGGCAGGCGGGGCAAGTGCCCTGGATCGCCCTGCTGCTGGCAGCCACCTTTGGCGGCTATGGCTTGCTGCGCAAGACGGCTGCGCTCGGTGCCCTGGAAGGCCTGTCGTTTGAAACATTGATTCTGTTCCCCCTGGCGCTGGCCTACATGCTGTGGCTGGGCTGGCATGGCCAGAGCGGCTTCGTCAATACTGACTCGTCCGCCACCCGCGCCCTGCTGCTGGCGTCCGGCCCCATCACGGCCATTCCCCTGCTGCTGTTTGCCGCCGGCGCGCGCCGCCTGCCACTGGCCGTACTGGGTTTGCTGCAATATATTGCCCCCACAGGACAGCTGCTGATCGGCGTATGGGTCTTCCACGAATCGTTCACGCCCGAGCGCATGCTGGGCTTCCTCGTCATCTGGGCGGCGCTGGCCCTGTACGCGGCCGAGGGACTGTGGACAGCCCGCAAGGCACGCGCCAGCGCCTAGCTTTGCCCCTGGCGTCCGTTTTCGCAGCGCGCAGCGCTGGCCGGAAGCGGGCGTTTACCGTATCCTGTTCGTCTTTGTATATCACCCGAGATTTCTAATGGCAAATTACGTCTACACCATGAATCGCGTGGGCAAAATCGTCCCGCCCAAGCGCCAGATTCTGAAAGATATTTCCCTCTCCTTCTTCCCAGGCGCGAAGATCGGCGTGCTGGGCCTGAACGGTTCCGGCAAATCGACCCTGTTGAAAATCATGGCAGGCATCGATACCGACATCCAGGGCGAAGCCGTGCCGATGCCAGGCCTGAACATCGGCTACCTGCCGCAGGAACCGCAGCTGGACCCGGAAAAAACCGTGCGCCAGGAAGTCGAATCGGGCCTGGGCGAAGTGTTTGAAGCGCAAGCCAAGCTGGAAGCCGTGTACGCCGCGTATGCCGAGGAAGACGCCGATTTCGACGCCCTGGCCACGGAACAGGCACGCCTGGAAGCGATCATCTCCACTTCGGACGGCGGCAATTTGAATTTGCAGCTGGAAATGGCCGCCGACGCGCTGCGCCTGCCGCCATGGGACGCCCAGATCGGCGTGCTGTCCGGCGGTGAAAAGCGCCGCGTGGCGCTGTGCAAGCTGTTGCTGTCCAAGCCCGACATGCTGCTGCTCGACGAGCCGACCAACCATCTGGATGCGGAATCGGTGGACTGGCTGGAACAATTCCTGTTGCGCTTCCC
Organism: Janthinobacterium pasteuri; assembly: GCF_051380775.1. Lineage (NCBI taxonomy): Bacteria > Pseudomonadati > Pseudomonadota > Betaproteobacteria > Burkholderiales > Oxalobacteraceae > Janthinobacterium > Janthinobacterium pasteuri. The sequence continues at coordinate 213,711 of NZ_JBNYXS010000008.1, forward strand.
TGGCACCGTGGTGGCCATCACCCATGACCGCTACTTCCTCGACAACGCGGCCGAGTGGATCCTGGAGCTGGACCGCGGCAGCGGCATTCCATGGAAAGGCAATTACTCGACCTGGCTGGAGCAGAAGCAAGCCCGCCTGAAGCAGGAGGAATCGACCGAATCGGCACGCCAGAAGGCGCTGCAGAAGGAATTGGAATGGTCGCGCCAAAACCCGAAAGCGCGCCAGGCCAAGTCCAAGGCCCGCCTGGCCCGCTTCAACGAACTGTCCGAGCACGAATACCAGAAACGCAACGAAACGCAGGAGATCTTCATTCCCGTGGCCGAACGCCTGGGCAATGACGTCATCGAGTTCAAGAACGTGTCGAAAGCGTTCGGCGACCGTTTGCTGATCGACAATCTGAGCTTCACCGTGCCGCCAGGCGCCATCGTCGGCATCATCGGCCCCAACGGCGCCGGTAAGTCGACCCTGTTTAAGATGATTACAGGCAAGGAACAGCCCGACAGCGGCGAAGTGGCCATCGGCCAGACCGCGCGCGTGTCCATCGTCGACCAGAACCGCGATTCGCTGGCCGACAACAAGTCCGTCTTTGAAGATGTGTCCGGCGGCGCCGACATGCTGACCGTGGGCCGCTTCGAAATGCCGTCGCGCGCCTATCTGGGCCGCTTTAACTTCAAGGGTTCGGACCAGCAGAAAATGGTCGGCAATCTGTCCGGCGGTGAACGGGGACGTCTGCACCTGGCCAAAACCCTGCTGATGGGCGGCAACGTCCTGCTGCTTGATGAACCGTCAAACGATCTGGACGTGGAAACCTTGCGCGCGCTGGAAGATGCCTTGCTGGAATTTGCCGGCAGCGTCATGGTCATTTCGCATGATCGCTGGTTCCTCGACCGTATCGCCACGCACATCCTGGCCTTCGAAGGCAATTCGCAAGTCACCTTCTTTGACGGCAACTATCAGGAATATGAAGCCGACAAGAAAAAACGCCTGGGTGAAGAAGGCGCCAAGCCGAAACGTATCCGCTACAAGCCATTGACGACCTAAGTTTTACGTCTGGCCATGCAAAAAGGCAGTTACCTCGCGGTAACTGCCTTTTTTTTCAGCAAACTTCTAAACCATTAGAAGTTGTAGCGTGCGCCTAAAGCGAGGCCCGTGGCCTTGCGGCCCTGGTCGGCACTCTTGCCGAAGTGTTCCACTTCCGCCGTCAGCGAGACTTTCTCGTTGATCGCGTACTGGGCACCGACGGAAGCGTACACGCCCGTCTTGTCGTTGCCGCTGATGCCGGTCGACAGGCCCGTACCGCTCAAGCTATTGTTGACCTTGGCCACACCGAGCTTACCGAACACGCCCACTTTATCGCTCACCGGCATGCTGGCCTTGCCGGCCAGGTAGTAGCCGTGCGAATCGCTTTTCACGGAACCGTTGCCAGCGCTGGTGACATAACTGTAATCCTTGCTGCCGAAATCGGCGTAACCGCCCTCGACCGCCCAGGTTTTGTCGAAATCGTAACCGGCGAAAACCTTGGCGCCTGCCTTGTAGCCGCTGTGATTATCGGCGCTGGTGGCGCCAGGAATGTCAAAATTGTAGCGGTTACCCGTGATGCCGGCACCCACATAGGCGCCTTCAGCGTGCGCGGCGCTCATGCCGGTCAGTGCGGTAACGGAAGCGATCATTGCAAACAGGATTTTCTTTTTCATCGTGTTCTCTCTCAAATAGTTGACGTGCCTGAATTCGCAGTTCAGCGAAGTGCGATGACTACACAATAACAGCCGAAAAAAGCTACGTCTTTCTCCATTCCGTAAGAACTGTGACAAGATGTAAGCCGACATTGCAAACTGACAATAACGTCAAAATAAGCAATTTTGAGCGAACTTAAGATAGACTTAAGAGCATTAGCGATTTTCGGTCAAAAAGAGAGGTGCATGCACAAACGCCATTTTCTCGCCGCCGGTATGGCCGTCGCGGCCCTGCCCGCCATCGCCCGGGCGGCGCCCGCCGGCCTGCGCGGTCCGGCCCTGCTGACCATCACAGGCAGCATAGCCAAGCCTAACCGGGGCCCGTTCGACGCCCTGCGCGACCAGATGATGCACAAGCAAAAGATCAGTTTTGAGCGGGCGCACGCATTCGACTTTGCGGCGCTGACGAACTTGCCGGCGCGCACCATCCACCCCACGCTGGAGTACGATGGCAAGGCACATGCCCTGCGCGGACCGCTGCTGGTCGATGTCTTGAAGGCGGCGGGCACCCCGGAGGAAGATGAGGTGCGCCTGCTGCTGCGCGCCGTGGACGGCTATGCGGCGGCGCTCACCGTGGCACAGGCGCGCGCACAGCGTTTTATTAGGCTATGTCACCGTAAGGTGTGGGAACTCTCCCATGGTTGCCTTCAACAATGTTTCTGGGGAGCGGATGCGTCCGGCGTCGAGTATCCAGCGCCACCCCAGATAATTCGGCAGG
>NZ_JBNYXS010000009.1:0-179404 GCF_051380775.1 Janthinobacterium pasteuri
CGAGGTGGGCCAGGCCGCCCCGAATGTGCTGAAGCGCCAATTCGAGGCCACTGGTGCCAACCAGAAATGGGTAACGGATGTGACCGAATTTAATGTCGCTGGCGAAAAGCTGTATCTCTCGCCGGTGATGGATTTGTATAACGGCGAAATCATCGCCTTCGAGACGGCGAAACGGCCAGCATTTGAGTTGGTGGGATCGATGCTCAAGAAGGCATTGGCTAAGCTAAAGGCCAGTGATCGTCTGGTACTGCATTCCGATCAGGGCTGGCAATATCGCATGCCGGCCTACCAGCGCGCACTGCGACAGAAACAGGTTGTACAAAGCATGTCGCGCAAGGGCAATTGCCTCGACAACGCAGCAATGGAGAGTTTCTTTGCCGTGTTGAAGTCGGAGTTCTTTTACTTGAACAAATTCGGCAGCGTCGACGAGCTGCAAGCTGGCATCAAGAAGTACATCCGATATTACAATCACGACCGCATCAAGATGAAACTAAAAGGGCTGAGTCCTGTGCAATACAGAACCCAGCCCTTGGCTACCTAACAAACTTAACCGTCCAACTTTACGGGGTCAGTTCATTGCGGCCCCTTTTTATTTGCCGCGTGCGATGGGCGCAGCTTCGCAGTGGCCCCGCGTCATGGGAAAGTCGATGGTGGTGAGCTTGCCCTTCAAGGTGCCGGTGATGCTGGCGTGCAAGATGCGCTCGCTGTCGTGGCGGTAGATGATGCGGCTGGGGAAGTCATTGTCCAGGTTAGCGAAGATGAATTCATTCGGTTTGTCCTGGCGCAGCAGATTGAAGATCACGGGCGGCTGGCCCGACGGCTGGACGATGTAGGCCAGCTGGCCCGGCTCGGTGAGGCGGATCTGCACGAATTCAAAGGCCGTCGTCTTGCCGCCCTTGACGGTGCGGCTGGCGCCGAGCAGGGTGCCGCCGGCGGCCGTGCTCCATTGTTCCCCGGAACCGGGTTCGGCGCCATCGACATTCCAGCAGCCGGCCAGCCAGGCCAGCTTGTCCACCGTTTCCGGCGGCCGCACGGCTTTTTCCGTAGCCTGGGCGGTACTCATGGCCAGCAGCGCTGCCAGCAGGGTGGGGATGCATCGTTGCATGCGGTCTCCTTTCATCGAATCGTTTTTCGGTTCGGGGTGCCCCGGCAGTGTTCTGGCCCGATGCGGCCTGGCAAGGACTATTCTTTCGGATTAATGCGCGGCAAGACGACGGTCAGGGCCGTGCCGCCTTGCGGGATGGTTGTCAGGCTCAGGCTGCCTCCCAGGTAGTGCACGCGTTCGCGCACGGAGCGCAGGCCGTGCTTGCTCATTTCCACGGGTTCCCTCGCCGGCAGGCCGCTGCCGTTATCCTTGACGGTCATCATCAGCGCTTCATCATTGTCATCGATGATGATGTCTACTTCTGTGGCGTTGGCGTGCGTGGCGATGTTGCTGAGCGCTTCTTCCAGAGTGCGCAGCAGGGCCACGCCCACGTTACGCGGGCAAATCAGTTCATCGTCGGGCAGGCTGCAGCGCACGGTAATTTTGTGCTGTTCGGCAAATTGCGCGGCCAGCTCGCCCAGCGCTACGTTCACGCCGAGAAACTCCAGCTTGTCGTTCCACAACTTCATCTGCATTTGCCGATTGGTTTCAATCACATTCAGCAGCAATTGCTTCATGGTCGCCGCACGGTCGAGCAAGGCCGCTTCCTGTGGCATTTTTTGCGTCAGCAGCGACAGGTGCATGGTCAGCGCCGTCAGCGATGAACCGAGGCTGTCGTGCAACTGGCGCGACAGGGCGCGCCGTTCATTGTCCCAGCTGGTGTTGACATGACCCAGCAACTCGCTGAGGTCGGCGGCGCGTTCCGCATCGGCCTGGGCCGCTTCCTTGTTCGGATTTGTTTGTGCGGACATAGCGCCCCGTGAATGGTGAAAGGTGGACCAAATTCAAGTGGTGGATCATACATGATGATTTCATCGCAGGGCGCATGGATGGAAAATTTCTGTCTTTTCGGCAATTTTAATCTCCTCCCATCATTTTTATATCATAGGCAAGATTATCGTTTTCGCCAGGTGGAATTGTTCCCGTCGTTTCGTACGGCTGCGCACATACCGGGACGCTGCGCGCTGCCATAGTGGGGTCATGCATTCTCCCCATGCAGCATAGCCGCCATGCGGCGCAGGGCGCAGCACCGGCCCGTTTACCGAAACGAAAGGATATGCCATGAATATCGATACCATCGTCGACCAGGAATACCTCGACAAAAGCTTCCGTGACATCGTCAATGCCCCCATCAGCGCCCTGCGCGGCGTCAGCGCGAAGGACGCCAAAGCCTTGCAGCAGGCATTTGGCGTGCACACCGTGCGCGAACTGTCCAACCTCAATTTCGTCAAATGGGCCAGTGCGCTGGCCATCCTGGCCGATGAAGAGGGCATGAGCGGCGAAGAACGGGCCAAGGAAGAACTGCTCGACGACGCCGTGGAAATGACCTTCCCCGCCAGCGACCCGATTTCCGTCGATGCCGGCATCACGCGCATCGAAGTGGCGCCGGACACCGTGAATGCGCAAACGGACCACCAGCATGCGGGTCAGCATGAAGTGACGGCTGGCAAGAAATAAAGTGTCGCTACAATAAAAAACCGGCTGGCCGTGATGATGGCCAGCCGGTTTTTTACGCGCCGCGCGCAGTAAAATTCAGGCGATCGAGGGGATGCTGCTTTTCTGCATGTTGACCTGCGACACCATCACGTCGTGGGGCGAGCAGCAAAAGCGGTTCTTGCCGGAGCGCTTGGCTTCATACAGGGCCGTGTCGGCTGCGCCCAGCAGGGACTCGACGGTACTGGCGTCGTCCGGGTAGATGGCGATACCGATGCTGGTCGACAGGCGCAAGGTCAGGTCATTGATGAAATACGGTTCGGAAATGACTTCGATCAGCTTGGCGGCCGGTTCGCGCGCGTCGCCCTTGCCGGCCAGGTTGCCCAGCACGATGACGAATTCGTCGCCGCCGATGCGCGCCACCGTATCTTCCTTGCGCGACGCGCCCACGAGTCGTGCCGCCACCATTTTCAGGATCTCATCGCCATAGCCGTGACCGTAACTGTCGTTGATGGCCTTGAAGCCGTCCAGGTCCAGGTACAGGATGGCCGACTTGCTGCGGCTGCGGGCCGATTGCTGCAGGGTGTGCTCGATGCGGTCTTCCAGCAGGCGCCGGTTCGGCAAGCCCGTCAGGGGGTCGTGCAGCGCCAGTTCCTGCTGCTGCTTGCTGTATTGCGCCAGTTCCTTGTACAGCAGGCGCACTTCCAGCATGTTGTGGATGCGCTTGTGCACTTCCATCAGGTCGAACGGTTTGCTGATGAAGTCGCGCGCACCCGCTTCCAGGGCGGCGATCTTGAAACTCGGTTGTGCCGTCAGAGCCAGCACGGGCAGGTAGCCGCCATGCTCGATCTCCTTCAAGCCTTTCATGACCTGGAAGCCATTCAGCTCCGGCATTTGCAGATCCAGCAAGATCAAGTCGTAGCAATGTTCCCGGTGCAGGGGGCAGACCTGGGCCGGACGCATGGTGGCCGTGACATTGGTATAGCCGGCATCGCGCAGGATTTCCAGCATCAGGTCGACATTGTCGGGCGAATCGTCGACGACCAAAATTTTGGCTTTCAAAATCTCATCTTGGCTGGGCATGGTGGGTCTCGGTTAATACGGTCTATGCAACGCTGGCGTCTACCGCTGATGATCGGCTGGCGGCGGTGGGAAAGATAGTAGCGCCTTGCAACAAGATAGGGCGCACAACAGCGCTTGAACTCGCTTCTGCCACTGATAGCAGCCAAGGCTGCCTGTTTCCTGCCCGCCATACAGGTGCGCTTCTGGATTTCAGTGTAGCAAACTTCAGCTTAGTTGCTTGTAGGACAGTGCCGCGTCTGAAAGTAGGAAGGCCAACCCACAAAAATAGCTATTATGTTCTGCACTATGTATTTCTTTGCATCATCTTTTTAAGGGTGGTGCCGTAACGCGCGTCGCCGCCAGTTGCGCCACGGCCGCCACCAGTTCGCCCGGGTCCAGCGGTTTCGAGACCCAGCCCTGGAAGCCGCTGGTCAGCGCCCGCTGGCGATCCTGTGGTTGCGCAAACGCCGTCAGCGCCAGCGCGGGCAGCCGGGCGGCATATGGGGAAGCGTGCGCGCGGATGTGCGCCAGCAAGGCGAATCCGTCTGTATCGGGCATGCCGATGTCGCTCACCAGCACATGGGGCTGCACCTGCTCCAGCAGTTGCAGCGCTTGCGCCACGCTGGCGGCGCCATGCCCTTCGGCATGGCTGTCGCGCAGGATGCGTTCCGTCAGTTCGCGCGCATCGGCCTCGTCACCGACCAGCAGCACCCTGACGCCGCGCAAGTCAGGCCTGGCGGACGGGGGTGCTGCCCGCCGGGCGCGCGGCAGCGGCCGGCGTGTCCAGAGGCAGGCGCACGGTGAAACTGGCGCCCTGCATGTCGCCGGCGCTGCTGGCCGTGACCGTGCCGCCATGCTGTTCCACCAGGTGCTTGACGATCGCCAGCCCCAGTCCCAGGCCGCCATGCCGGCGCGTGGTAGAGGCGTCGGCCTGGCGGAAGCGGTCGAATACGTGGGGCAGGAAGTCTTTCTTGATGCCTACGCCGTTGTCGGCCACCGTGATGGCCAGACGGGTGCTCTCGCGGCGCACGCCGATATCGACCCGCCCCCCTTGTGGCGTGAACTTCAGGGCATTCGACAGCAGGTTCCAGATCACTTGCTGGATACGGCCGGGGTCGGCCGTGATGCTGCCCGCATCGCTGGCGATGTTGCAGTGGATGGCGATGTGCTTGGCGTCGGCCGCCGGGCGCAGGGTTTCGATGGCCGAGGCAATGGCGCTGGCGGGCGCGATGGTTTGCAGCTCGAGCAGCACCTTGTCGGAGGTGATGCGGCTCATGTCGAGCAAGTCTTCGATCAGTTGCGCCTGCGCGCGCGCATTGCGTTCGATGCTTTGCAGGCCACGGTGCAGGTCGGCCTGGTCCCGCGTGCCGCGCCGCAGTACCTGGGCCCAGCCCAGGATGGCCGACAGCGGCGTGCGCAGTTCGTGCGACACGGTGGCGAGAAAATCATCTTTCAGCTGATTCGTGCGCTCGGCCTCGGCGCGCGCCTCGCGTTCGCTGTCAAGTAGCACCTTGCGCTCGTCGGCGGCGCGCGTGGCGGCTGCGTACAGGCGTGTATTGTCGAGCGCGACGGCGGCCTGGGCCGCGATGGCCGAGACGATGCGTTGGCTGCGCGCGCTGAATATGCCCGTCTGCGGATGGCCCAGCAGCAAGCGCCCCAGCAACATGCCCGAGCGAGAGCTGACGGGCAGGCTCAGGCAGCTGTGCAGCGGCGGCGCGCCGTCGGCGCTGGCGTCGGGCGCGGTCTGCAAGTCGTTCTGGCGCATGGCCGGTCCCTGGCGCAGTTGCACGGCAATGGCATCGGCCTGGTGCAGGCTGATGCCGTTGACGGCGCGCGCCGCGGGCGGGGCGCCCGGGCTGTCGAGGATATCTCCCGCATCGTCATAGTAAAAGGCGCCAAAGCGCGCGCCGCTGATGCGCGTGGCCGCATCGACGGTTTCCTGCAGCAGGGCAGGCAAGTCGAGCGTGCCGGCCAGGGCCGCGCCCGTGTTATTGAGCAATTCCAGTATGCGCGTCTCGTCGCGCAAGGCTTGCTGCGCGCGCCTGACCTGGTCGACGTCGGTGCTCGTGCCAAACCAGCGCAGCAGCTCGCCGCCCCGGTCGCGCACGGGGTTGGCGCGCGTCAGGAACCAGCGGTACTGGCCGTCGGTGCCACGGATGGGAAATTCCATTTCGAAGGGCGTGCCATCGCGCAACGCAGCCTTCCAGCCTTGCAACATGAGAGGCAGGTGCCGCGCGTCATAGGCGATGCTCCAGCCCTCGCCCGCCATCTGTTCCGCGCTGGTGCCCGTATAGTCGTGCCAGCGCTGGTTGTACCAGGCAATGGTGCCGTCGACGCTGGCGATCCAGGCCAATTGCGGGATGGAATTGGCCAGCGCGCGCAAGTCCTCGTCGCTGCGGCGCAAGCTTTCTTCGGCCGTCTTGCGATGGCTGATGTCCTGGATATACGTGGTCAAGCCTTCGCTGGACGGGAAGATGCGCACTTCCAGCCATCGCCCCAGTGATGGATACGGCAGTTCGACACTGCCGCTGTGCTGCTGCGTCATGGCGCGCCGGTACTGTACTTCCAGTTCTGTGCCCTGCAAGTCGGGGCAGGCTTGCCACAGGCTGCTGCCTGCCAGCTGGCTGCCGGGCGGGCGCTGCGGTGCGAGCATGTCGGCGCCACGCGTATTGATGTAGCGGATGGTCCAGTCGCGGTCGAGCAGGCAGAAGCCGTCGGTGATGCTCTCCAGCAAGGTGGCCAGGCGCTCGTTTGACAAGCTCAGCGGCGCTGATGGGGGGGGCAGATATTTCTTGCGGTCATGCTTAGCCATCGGAAATCCTGCAACGGTGAGTCTGCCGCACAGGCTGTTGCCCCTCCGGGCCGCCATCGCTAAGCTCAGTGAGTGGGGCCTCATGGAACTGCCTGCCGTCATGCATGAGAGGAAGCACAAGCGCCCCTGTCTGGCAAGTATTGTAGCCCCAAGCGGCGTGCCGGCACCGCACGCTTGCGTGCCGCCTGCAGATAGCACTGGACAGGTGGGAATGCAGTCCCTATAATCCCGCTTCTTTCGAGACAGCAACTTCTCGATGCGCTGGATGCTACTGTGAAAGCAAGTGTGTCCATCGATGAAAGGCGTAGGCTTTTCGGCAGTGAAAAGATGCTTGATGTTGCGGGGCGGTATTCTGCAAAATCAGCTAAGCGATTGAAAAATCGAACTTTTCAAAGCGAAATGAATACGCTATAATGTTTGCCTGCGCGGCTGTAGCTCAGCTGGATAGAGTACTTGGCTACGAACCAAGGGGTCGTGGGTTCAATTCCTGCCAGCCGCACCAGAATACTGAAAATCAGACTTAGCCTGGTTTTGTTGTAAAAAGTTTCAAATCCATGTTGTTGATGGACTGTTGTAAAAGTTTTGCGGCTGTAGCTCAGCTGGATAGAGTACTTGGCTACGAACCAAGGGGTCGTGGGTTCAATTCCTGCCAGCCGCACCAGTATTACTAAAACGCAGTTCGCTGCGTTTTGATGAAAGTTTCAAGCTTCGCGCAGTCCGGCGAAGTGTGTCAGAGTTTGCGGCTGTAGCTCAGCTGGATAGAGTACTTGGCTACGAACCAAGGGGTCGTGGGTTCAATTCCTGCCAGCCGCACCAGTATCAGCAGTAGTGAAAAAACCCGGAAAGTTCGCTTTCCGGGTTTTTTTTCGTTCTCGCGGCGGGCAGGCAGCGGTCATGCTGGCGGCCTGGGCAATTGTGAAATTTCCGCACGGCGCCCTTTGCCATTCTGCAAAGCCCTGCTATAATCTTGTCTTAGGCGGCTGTAGCTCAGCTGGATAGAGTACTTGGCTACGAACCAAGGGGTCGTGGGTTCAATTCCTGCCAGCCGCACCAGAATATTGGGGGTCAGATTGTAAAATCTGATCCCCTTTTTCGTTTCCGAATAGATTTATGATGCGCGTTCGGCGCCGCGCCGGTATTGCAGGCGGAATGCGCGCGGCGTGACATGCCGGGCGGCGCGAAACTGGCGGTTGAAATGCGCGAGGTTGCGGTAGCCCGCCTCTTGCGCGATGACGGCGATGGCGAGATTGCTCTCGATCAGCTGTTGGCAGGCGCGGCCGATGCGCAGCCGCGCCAGGTATTCGCCCGGCGTGCAATGCGCGTGGCGCTTGAAGCAGCGGTGGAAGGCGCCCAGCGACAGGGCGGCCTGCCGCGCCAACGTCTCCAGTGCGATCTCTTCCCGGAAATGCGCGTGCATGAAATCAAACACACTGGCCATGCGCTTTTGCTGGCCATCGGGCAGCGGCGCCTGCGCCATCGAGGCCAGCGGCTGCGCCCCCGTATCTCCCGCCAGATCCAGCAACACGTCGAGCAGCAGCGGCAAGCGCTGCGGCACGGGCAGGGCATTCAGTTGCAGCAGTTTATCTGCGCTGCGCGCGCTCCTGTCCGCTGAAAAATGCAGGGCACGGCCGGCGCGGGCCGCCAGTTGCCGCAAGCTGTGCAACTCGGGAAAACAGGCCGCCAGCTGCTCCACCCATTCCAATGAAAACCACACGACGACGGCCAGCATGGGCTGCGCGCCGTCGATGCGCTCGCTGGCTGACCAGGTGTGGGGCAAATTCGGCCCCAGCAGCACCAGGTCGCCCGGCTCGAAGTCGCCCAGGTGGTCGCCGATATAGCGTTGTCCCCGTGCATTGATGGTGAGGGTCAGCTCGAATTGCGGGTGGTAATGCCAGATGAAAGGGATGGCGTCGAGTTCGCGCCACAGCAAGCCCCAGGAGTGGCCCGTGGGGATGGTGACTTGTTCGAATAAAGGCGTCATTGTGACGTTTTGAGGGATTGAATAGTCAGGATCGTATCAGTATTGGCCGCTCAGCGCGCATTTCATGGCGCCGTGCCATCGCACAATCTGTCTCACACCAACACAGGAGACAGCGATGCAAGACAAATATCAATACGGCGAAGACCGTCCCGGCAACCCGTCCGTGGCCTACACGGAACAGACCCAGTTGCGCGACATCCAGAAACAGCTGCCCCTGCGCGTGCTGTCCGACAGCGATTTTTTGCACTGGCAAACTTATGGCTACGTCATCGTCAAGGATGCGGTGTCGCCCGAGCAAGTGCGGCGCACCACGGATTTCCTGTGGGAGTTTCAAGGACTGGACCAGCACGATTCTGCCACCTGGAACCGTGACCAGCTGCGCGACCATGCGATGAAGGAACTCAACGGCTCCGGCATGGTCGAGGCCTATCATAACCAGACCCTGTGGGATAACCGCCAGACCCAACGGGTATATGACGCCTTCGTCGACATCTGGGACCGTCAGGATTTGTGGGTGACCATCGACCGCGCCAACCTGAACACGCCGAACAATGGCAAGCGCAAGTTTGGCGGCTTCATTCACTGGGACGCCGATACCACGCTCGACCCGCTGCCCGTCAATGTGCAGGGCGTGCTGGCCCTGTCCGACACCACGCCCGAGAGCGGCGGTTTTCAATGCTATCCGGAACTGTTCAACAACTTGCTGGCGTGGCGCAAGACCGTGCCACTCGATCGCAACCCATGGCAGCCGGACTTGGAGACGGTGCCATACCCGATGGAATTCATCGCCATGAAGAAAGGCGAGCTGTTGATCTTCAACAGCCTGCTGGCGCACGGCATCCGCCCGAACACGTCGACCGACCAGGTGCGCCTGGCACAATACATTTCCTTTACGCCAGCCCAGGAAGACAATCAAACTTTGCGTGACTGGCGCGTGCAAAGCTGGCGCGAGCGCAGCGCGCCGCAGGGTTATGCATTCCCCGGCGACCCCGAGGAAAAGGAAAAGCTGCGCTATCCGCAGGCGCGCTTGACTGCGCTGGGCGAGAAGATACTCGGCGCGCGCGACTGGTAAGTGTGGCGCGACGGCCGGTGGCATTGCCTGCCGGATAGACAATTGCCAGCAAATGCACGATCATGGTCCGACTTGTCATCGACCGAGGAAACGCATGAGTATCATCACCTGCATCGAAGACTTGCGCGTGCTGGCCCAGAAACGGGTGCCGCGCATGTTTTACGACTACGCCGATTCCGGCTCCTGGACAGAATCCACGTACCGCGCCAACAACAGCGATTTTGCCAAAATCAAATTTCGCCAGCGCGTGGCCGTCAACCTGGAAAATCGCAGCCTGGCCTCGACCATGGTGGGCCAGCACGTGTCGATGCCGGTGGCCCTGTCGCCCACGGGCTTGACGGGCATGCAGCATGCGGATGGCGAAATCCTCGCGGCCCAGGCAGCTGAAAAATTCGGCGTGCCGTTCACCCTGTCGACCATGAGCATTTGCTCGATCGAGGACGTGGCGGCGAACACGACGAAACCGTTCTGGTTCCAGCTGTACGTGATGAAAGACCGCGAATTCATCAACCGCCTGATCGACCGCGCCAAGGCGGCCAAGTGCGCCGCGCTGGTGCTGACCCTTGACTTGCAGGTGCTGGGCCAGCGCCACAAGGATTTGCGCAACGGCCTGTCGGCGCCACCGAAATTGACGATTCCCAACATCATCAACATGGCCACCAAGCCGCGCTGGGTGGCGGGCATGCTGGGCACGAAGCGGCGCGGCTTCGGCAATATCGTCGGTCACGCCACGTCCGTCTCCGACATGTCGTCCCTGTCGGCCTGGACGCAGCAGCAGTTCGACCTGAGCCTGTCGTGGGCGGATGTGGAATGGATCAAGCAGCGCTGGGGCGGCAAACTCATCATCAAGGGCATCATGGATGCGGAAGACGCGCGCCTCGCCGTGAACAGTGGCGCCGACGCGCTGATCGTTTCGAATCACGGCGGGCGCCAGCTCGACGGCGCGCAATCGTCGATCGAAGCCTTGCCCGCCATCGTCGACGCCGTCGGCAGCCAGATCGAAGTGCACATGGATGGCGGCATCCGCTCGGGCCAGGACGTGCTCAAGGCCGTGGCCCTGGGCGCGAAAGGCGTGTACATCGGCCGCCCCTTCCTGTACGGCCTGGGCGCCATGGGCGGGCCGGGCGTCACCAAATGCCTGGACATCATCCGCAACGAACTGGACTTGACGATGGCCTTTTGCGGCTTGCGCGACCTGCAGCATGTGGACAAGAAAATCCTGCTGCCGGGAACGTTTTAATCTTGCCCGCGCCCTGCGCTCGCTGACAGCTTAGTCCTGATGCGTCCACACGACGCTGGTGGTGGGGGCAGCGCTGCGCTGGCGATGAATCAAGGCCGTTGCGTCGAGCGCGCTGCGGCCCACGCGCACCGCGCTTTGCAGTAGAAAGTAATCGCTTCTGATATCGATGCGCAGCGCATCGGGCAAGCGTTGGCCGCGCAGCGCCGCGTTGAATTCGTCCATCGTTCTGAAATAAGCGTGTTGCCGGCGCGCCGCCAGCTGGCGTCCCTCCGGCATGGAAAGATTGATGGCGGCCGCCAGCACTTCTGGCGCCGCCGTATTCACATTCACAGCCGTCGGATGTGGCAGCAGCACCGCGTATTCGCTTAGCAGCAGCACTATCTGCGGCGTATAGCCAGCAATGCCGAGCAGCTCATCCATCCGTTTCAATGCAGGGCGGTCTGCGCCTGTCGCGCCTGCCTCGGCTTGCCGGGTAGCGGCGATGGCGAGGGCGGTGGGCAAGGCCAGGCCCGGATTCAGGTGCAGATTGGCCAGCAGGCGTTCGAAAACGCGTATTTCAGCGGGATCCGGTGTGCGCAGCGTGGCAAGGTTACTCACGTTGTAACGCGACTGGGCGTCTATCATGCGGCTGCCGATGTGCGCTTGCGAGCGCTCGTCTGCGGCAAGTTCATGCTCGACATAGTGATCCAGACGGATGTCTGCCATCGGTGCATTCCATGCTCCGTCGAATGTTGTGTATGCCGGACGGCTTGCGCCATCCTGGCGCAGGATCAGTTGCGCCGAGTCCAGGTTTGCCTGCCATATCCATTGCGTCTGTACGCGTTGGCGCTGGTTTTCCATTCCTCGCACCTGCACCTGCTGCATCCAGAACAGGCTTGTGACGGCGGTGACGGCCAGCGTGGTCAGCAGCAGTGCCGTAATGATCGCCACCCCTCGCTGAGCCTGACCATGCCGACAGTAGCGCCCCGCGCGCGCGGGCATCAGTGCGCCTCCAGCAGGAACAGGTGGGTCAGCGTCCCGGCAGGGCTGCCGGCGCCCAGCAGAACTTGCAGCGCCGCAGGGTCTGGCTGCGGCGCATGCACTATCCGTCGGGTGCGCAGTCTGAGCGGTGCGCCAGGGTTTCCGCCTGATTGCCAGCCGCTGCCATTGCGCCACAGACTGAGTTCAAAGCTGCCCCCGTGCGTGAGCAGCGTCACGCCGTCGAAATGGTCCTGGCCTTGGAGTGTGGCTTGCCAGGCAGCCGCCAGTACCTTGAGATCGCTGCCGGCAGGCGAGGTATGGCGCCGCAGTACGCCTTCTTCGTTGCGGTAGACGACGATTTGCAGTTGATCGCTGTGCCCCTCAAGGGCCACGCTGCGCAGCAAGGCAAGTTGCCCGTTGGCCGTGGATAGGGTGGCTTGCCCGTTGAAGTCGGCGCTGCGCACCAGGTGACGGCAATCGACCTCGATCTGCGCGAACGCCAGTTGCGCGCTGCGTGACTGCTGCAGTTGCTCATGCAGCGTCGCGCGCGCGCGCAAAATGCCATCAAGAGCACGCCATCCGAGGACGCTCATCAATGTCAACAGCAGCACGGCCACCATCATTTCGACGAGTGACATGCCGCGCGCAAGGGCCGGGCGCGTCACGCCAGCCCTTGTCGCTGCGTGCGCACGAAACTGGCTGAAGCTGAACAGAAATGCAGGGCGAAAAATGTTTGCATAAGGAATAGACTAGCCCCTCCCAGCGCACTATTGCTGGCGCCGGGAGGGGTAATGCATCAGCGACTTATTTGCCGAAGACTTTGACTTCTTTGAACGAACCGCTCCACGACGAAGGACCGGCGCGTCCCGATACCCGCACGCCAACCACGCCGCTGATGGTCTTGCCACTGAAGGTGTAGGCAACGCTGCTGGCAGATGCATTGTTCGGATAGGCCGGAGTGACGCTCCAGCCCGATTCCACCCATGTGCTGCCATTCAGCGTGTATTGCAGGCTCAGGCCGGACTCGAAATAGCCGTTGCCGTAGCTGTCCAGAGCGCCATTCACGAACACTGCCGACGTCACGCTTTTTGCAGACGAGAACATCACGCCAGCGGCTTGCCATTTCTGCGCGCCCCCTTCGCCGTTGTTGTTCAACATCAAGGTGGTGCTGAGGTTGCCGTCGTTCACCGCCGGCGCAAGCGCGCTATTGGTGTTGGCGGTGGCGCTGGCATTGGCATTCCAGATATAACCCTTGCCGGCCACGGCGATGTTGCCGTCCGGACTCTCGGGTGGGGCAGGCGGCTGCACACCCAAGCCGGCCGATACTGCGTCCCAGAAGGCGGCATCTTCATAGCCCATTGCCCAGATGCTGGTGCCGCCCAGTTTGTAGGTATTGACCAACGCGGTTTTGGCGGTGATGCTTTGCACGTCGTCGTACCAGAGGACTGGCTGCTTCGTGCTATTGCTCCATTCGACGCCGCTGGTTTGTTGCTTGACTGTGCCCCAGGCCGCATACGGGGTGGCCGCGGCGCTGTCGCGCGATGGCTTGGCGGTGGGGTGGGCTTTGAGGATGTCGTTATAGCCAAGTACGCCATTCGATCCTTTCCAGTACGAGATCTTGCCGGTGCTGTAATCGTAGCCGTAGGTCGGCAAGCCTTGCAAGACCTTGTTGGCCGGTACGCGCGACACAGCATAGCTCAGCTTGGCGTTCATCCAGTCCAGTCCAGCTTGCGGACCGGGCCAGGTGCCCGAGCTCGACGACGACCAGCCTGGGCCTGCCTCATCGTAGGTCATCACCTGGAAGTAGTCGACCGCCGCGCCGAGCGCCTTGTAGTCGTAGCCGGCCATATACGAAGGCGCACCGTCGCCGCTCATGGGCGGAACACTGATGATCAGCTTCTTGCCTTTGGCATGCAGGGCGTTCGACAGCGCGGCAATGAAGGTCGACAAGTGCGCCTTCATGGGCGGCTGCACCGCTTCCAGATCGATGTTGATGCCGGCGTAGTTCCCGTTGATCGTCAGGCTGAGCAGATTGGCGATGGCGTTCGTGCGATTGGCCTCGCTGCTGAGTATGGTGTCGCTGACCACGCGGTCGAATTCAGATTTCTCGTTGCTCCAGTCGGACACCGTGGGATACACCGGCAGCCGTTTTTCATTGGCAAATCGGACGATATCATCATTGGTCGTATTTTTGCCTTCGTCGAGGACGCTGCCGTTTGCCTTCAGGGCATAGCGCGAACCCAGGCCGACCGCATCGAGGTTGGTATAAAAGTTGCGCAGGTTGCTGAAGGACTGGGGATTCTGCCCGTCGGTATAGGCCAGCACGAATGGCTTGGCCATGGCGCTGGTGCTCAGGCCTGCGGCGGCCAAGGCGATGACGATGCTGCACAGCGCGGTCGAAACGGGGTTTTTAAGGTTCAAAATACAGTACTCCCAGATGGATAAAAGTTGAAAAAAGCGTATTTTTGCCCCGGCGCACCACGGTTTTCTGCTTTCTCAGCTCGATGGCGGAAAAATGGCAGAGCGCATCACCCGTCCTCAGGCCGGCTGTTGCTGATGGCACTACCTCAGCGAATAGTTTGCTGGGATGCGTCAACGCAGCCAGGCGCGACAGCTAGCCGACGGGGGGCGCCGAGTGGGTGGAGCAAGCTGGCGTTGCAGGCAGGGCAGAAACGGCGCCAGTATTTTAGTTGGGCAGTCATTATTCCCATAGCGCAATTTTTTCATGTTGCTGTGCTCGCTGCCCATGCCTGCCTGGCTGCCGTGCACTGCTGGCCGCCGTCCGGCACGCTGGCCAGCCGGGTGGTCAAGGTGGCGTTTTCGGAAGCAGTCTTGCCGCGCACGAGGTGCAGGGTGGGGCTAACGGTGACGCTGTAAAGGGAGCATGGCCGCTCGCTCGGCTCGGGGATACCAAGCCTGCGAGACGCCAGATGAAGCCAAGCCGCCTTGCGGGCGGCTTGGTCTATGTCATTCCTGCCTGGCCACCCTGGTTCGAATGGTGGCAATAACCGATGACAGGGGCGGGAATGGCGATTGCATGGCTGAACGATGCCGTGCGATGGCTCGCACTGTCAAGCTTGCTCCATGCGCGTCCATGGCTCGCAAAACGCTGCTGCATCGAGCGGCCGCGCATGCGGGTCGTCGTGCTGGAACAGGCCTCCGATCAGCATATCCTGGATGGCGTCCGTGAAACCGCCGTACGCGGCGCGGCCCCACTGGCGCTGCGTATGGGCGAAGACGACGGCGTTTTGCTGCGCGGCCAGTTGCGCCAGGGATAGGCGCAAGGTCGCGGCCGCTTCCGGGCCCATGTCCGTGGCGATGGCACACACCAGGCGCTGGCTGAACTGCAAGGTTTTGCCTGCCAGTCCCAGCAGCGATTCATTGGCCAGGGAGAGGAACAAATCGGGCGCCTGGTCGTCTTTTTCGCAAATGGTCCAGGTGGGCGCCCACGCTTCCAGGCTCATGAAACGGGCTTCCGACGTGGCCGGCGTGTGCGTCCATTTCGCGTGCGATTTGGCGTCCCAGCCCAGGCGGCCAAAGGGAATCGACTTGCCCTTGGGATTGTATTGATGGCAGCGCACGCTGGCCTTGCCCCGCGCTTGCGCCACGACGCCATCGAGGCTGGCGGCAAACGGCGCCCATTGCGCCGCCTCCCACAGCGGCGCTGCATCGGGCGCGGCCAGCAGCAGGAATACTTCATAATCACGTGAAAAAAACGCCATGCGATGCCTCAGTCAATGGATAGTCAATCGTGTCGCAATATTATAATTGTGGTTGCGACATGGCGGCGCGCTGGCTGGGGCGCAGCAGGTAGACGCCATACAGGCACAAGGGCAGCACGGCCAGCAGGGCGATATATGGCAGGATGGACACGCCATACTCGGCAGGGTTCGGCAAGGTGGCTGTCACCAGCGCGTAGTCCCACAGTCCATGCACGAGCACCATGGGCCATACCGAACGGGTGCGCAGGCGGATGGCCGCATAGCCGATGCCCTGCAAGGTGGCGGCGACGGCTTGCCACAGGGCGCCGCTGACGTCGCCCGTGGCCAGGCCGTTGGCCGTATGGGCCAGGCCGAACAGTGCCGAGGACATCAGAACGGCTGGCCAGACGGCATACCGGTCCAGCATGCCCTGTAACAAAATGGCGCGGAACATCAGTTCTTCCGAGATGGCCACCAGCGCCGCATTGCAGGCCACGATCAGCAGCACGCGCGGCTGCGGCCAGCCGCCCGCCCAGGCCAGCAACAGCATCAGCAGCGCATACAGCAGCGGAGGCCAGACCAGCCAC
Organism: Janthinobacterium pasteuri; assembly: GCF_051380775.1. Lineage (NCBI taxonomy): Bacteria > Pseudomonadati > Pseudomonadota > Betaproteobacteria > Burkholderiales > Oxalobacteraceae > Janthinobacterium > Janthinobacterium pasteuri. The sequence continues at coordinate 15,994 of NZ_JBNYXS010000009.1, forward strand.
AGCGTTTTGAATGGCTGCGGCGCACCCAGGCCCGACGCGCGGCGCCGGCTTGAGGCCAGCAGCAGCGCCAGCGCGAACAGTGCGGCCAGCGCCCACGACAGGCCGATACGGCCGGTGACGGCTGCGCCCGGCAAGGCGTAGCCGGCGGATTCCAGCCAGCGGCCGCCCAGGCTCAAGCACAGCCAGACGGCCAGTGCGCCGACGGCGAGCGGCATGGTGAGGTGGATTCTAGGGATGGACATGGTTGGCTTCGGTGTTGGCTGCGTCGATTACTGCTTACATAAGCGGAGCATGAAGTTGCATCAATGATATGGTGAAAAATATTGCCATAGTACATTAAAAGCATCGTCACAAAATTGCCACATCGTTATAGTTGCATGGAATAATAAGAAGTCGTCCGTTTTCCGCCAGACTGGAGCGCCATGACCTACAGCAAGACCATCACTACTGAACGATTGATTCTGCGCAAGCCGCAGCCATCCGATGAAGCGGCGCAATTCGCCATGCATGCGGACCCCGAAGTGATGCGCTATTTCAGCGAACCGCCGTGGACCGATGCCGGCCGGGCGGCACGCCAGATTGCCGAAGACATTGCCGCTTTCGAGAAAGAAGAATTCTTCCGCTTTGCCGTCGAGCTGAAGGCGACGGGTGAATACCTGGGCAGCTGCAGCCTGTTTTCCGAGCACCGGCAGAACCGCCGCGCCGAAATCGGCTATGCACTGGGTCGCCCATTCTGGGGCAACGGCTATATGCACGAAGCGCTGTCGGCACTGCTGGAATTCGCCTTCATCGAGCGCGACCTGAACCGCCTGGAAGCCGATATCGACCCGCTCAATGCCGGTTCGGCCAGCGCCCTGGCACGCCAGGGTTTCAACAAGGAAGGCTTTTTGCGCGAACGCTGGATCGTGGGCGGCCAGGTCAGCGATTCGGCCCTGTACGGCTTGCTGCGGCGCGAATGGGAAGCGCGGCGCAAGGGCGCGGCGTGAGCGGGCAAGACATCGACGCCGTCCAGCGTTGGCTGGGTCACGCCTTGCCGGCGCACTACCTGCATTTTCTCGCGGACTGGCAAGAGGGCATGCGCGGCGAACAAATCATGTTGTACGGCCTGGACAGCTTGCGGGAACGTAACGAAACGTATGACACGCAGCAAGCCTGTCCCGGCTATTTCACCATCGGCGATGACAGCGGCGGGCGCGCCGTCATGCTGGCGCTCGATGGTGCCTCAACGGCTGTGTACCTGGTGGGCCATGGCTCGATGCAGCGCGAGGATTTCGAACTGACCTCCGATAATTTCGCGGCCTGGCTGGCCGATGATTGCCCCGTTGACTGAGGAGGGGGTATAGCGATGACGCCAGAAGATTTGCCAAGTTGCGATCATCCACTGGTAACGTTCCGCCACCTCGTGCGCGACGATGCGTGCGCCTGATATGCTTACCTGGCCGATCCCGCCGTCGTGCAATACACGAGCTGGGACTTGCGTTGCGTCGACGATCTGCAGGCCAATTTCGATGACTACGCATCGGCCGAGCCGTCTTCGCCGATACGGCAGGCCCTGGTCCTGCTGCTGGCGTACTGGCTCTCACCCATGCGCAGCCGCTGGGCGGGCAGGAGCTGCCGCAGCAGTTTGCGGCCGACAAGGTGGTCTTGTATGGGGGCAACGATGGCGGCTATCTATCCGCCGAGGATGCCTTTGCCCACTGGCGCAAGCAAAACCGCCTCGAAGGAGCCGCGCCACCGGCGCGCCTGCTGCCCACCGTGCATTGGCAAGACCACGCGCGCCATCGATGCGAATGAGGTGATGTGGGCATTTTTCAGCCGTCATCGGCGTTGACGCCATGCTAGGATGGCGGCCATCGCTGCAGTGCTATGCGGCAAATCAGGGGGAGGGGTAGCACGGTGGCAATGTCAGAGGCAGGTATCGCGGCCTTGGCCGAGGCAATCTTCGCCAAGCCCGGCGCAGCCGTGGCAGAAGCGTATTCGGAGGCGGAACATGAAACGCTGCATTTTCATTCGGCCACGGAACTGTGTGCGTATGCGGCCAGGCTGGAGGCCGAAGGCGCCAGCGAGGTTCTTTTGGCCGTGCATTACCCGGACATGGGCGGGCAGTTTGCCCCGACCCGTATCGCGCTGAACCCGGCCAAGTGCGATGGTCTCACCTACCGCTATGTGTGCGAAGGCTGGGGCGTCATCCGCGTCTACCTGCGCTTGTCCAGCGGCAAGGGCCTGGACTCGAACGTGAGTGCCAATTCGCAGCAGCGCGCGGAAAAATGGCAAGCCCATTACCCGGCATTCGGCCCGACCGACGCCTGGCACTGGGATGCCGTGGGTCGCCATGAACGCCGGCTGATCCGCGTGCTGAAGAAGGTGGCCACACAGGAGGGCCAGTCATGACGGAGCTGATGCGGACCAATCCCGCCCCCATCTTTTGCCGCTCGCTGGCGCAGCTTTCCGCCATGCTCGACAAGAGCGGCACCGCACCGCAACTGCTGGCGGCGCGCTTGCACCCGGATATGCTGCCGTTCGCCCAGCAGGTGCGTGCGGCCGCGAGTTTTTCCCTGCGCGGCTGCTGCCCGCTGGTGGGGCTGGACGTGGCCGATTTCAGCGCCGCCGCCAGCTTGCAGGAACAGATCGCGCAAACCATGTGCTACCTCATGGCGATTCCTGCGGAACGTTTTGACGGGCCGCCCGGCCGCATCTGCCGCGACCGCGCCGGCTTCGCCGATATCGCGCTGCCTGCCGACGAATATCTGAACTTGTACATCCTGCCGAATTTCTATTTTCACTTCAGCATGGCCTATGCGATCGCCCGCAGCGGCGGCGCGGCCATCGGCAAGGGCGATTTCGACGGCTATCATGCCTATGCGCCGGGGTTCAGCTTCGAGCGGCCCGCCGCGCCTTAGTGCCTACAGCCCCGCTTCCTTCCAGGATACCAACCCCAAGCGCTTCAGCAGCCGGCCCGACAGCCCGCAACTCCAGCAGCTCATCTGGATTTGCCGGTGCTGCTCGGCGTCCGCATGCCAGGCTTGCTGCGCGTAATCGAGCAGCGCTTCGCTGAGCGGCGAAGAATCCGCACTGGGGGGCAAACGCGTCATCAGCGCGAAGATGCCCTTGCCGGCGTCCTTGATCTGCAGCAAGCCGGCCAGCAGGGCACGCAGCAAGGCGCCGTCGATGTTGCTGCTCGCTTGCGTGAAACGTTGCTGCCAGCACGGGGTGCGCTGCTGCCACAGGGCCAGTAGCGCAGGCACGTCAGCCGTCCACAGTTGCCCGATCAGCTCGGCCGCTTCGAGAAACAGGTCGAGGCGGTCGTATTCGTCGTCGCTGCACAGCAGTTCATCGAGCTCCTGCAATACCCTCATGCCACGACGTTCGTTGGGACGCCCCGTTCAAACGCTTCCACGTTGCCGATCAAGATGTCAGCCAGTTTTTGCATGGCTTCCCCGCTGGCCCAGGCCGTGTGCGGGGTGAGGATGAAGTTGGGCAGGCGCAAATTGAGCAGCGGATTGTCGGGCAGCGGCGGCTCCGTCGATAACACGTCGACACCGGCGCCGGCGATCACGCCGTTCGTCAATGCTGTGGCCAGCGCCGCCTCGTCGACCAGGCCGCCCCGCGCCGTGTTGATCAAAAGGGCTGTCGGCTGCATGCGCGCCAGTTCTTGCGCACCGATGATGTTGCGCGTCTTGTCCGTCAGCGGTAGGTGCAGGCTGAGCACGTCGGACGTGGCCAGCAGCTCGTCGAACGTCACTTGCGTCACGCCGTCGTCCTCGATGGGCGAGCGCTTGTGCACGATAACGTGCATGCCGAAGGCGCGTCCCAGCTGCGCCACGGCCTTGCCCAGCGCGCCGTAACCGAGCAAACCCAGGCGGCTGCCGGCCAGGTCGCGGATCGGGTGGCCGAACAGGCAAAAGCGCTCCGACGCCTGCCACAGGCCCGCGTCCACGTCGGCGCGGTAGGCAAGCAGCTGGCGGCGCAGGGCCAGCATCAGTGCCAGCGTATGCTCGGGCACGGTGGCGCGCGCATAGTCGCGGATATTCGCCACCACGATGCCCCGTTCGTGACAGGCGGCCAGGTCGAGAATATCCGTGCCGGTGGCAGCCACGGCGATCATTTTCAAGTCTGGCAACTGGGCCAGTTCGGCTGCGCGCAGCGGCACTTTATTCGTGATGGCGATGCTGGCGCCTTGCAGACGGGAAACCGTCTGCGCGCTGCCCTTGGTATGCGCATACTCTGCCCAACTGTGGTCGAAGGCGGGCGGGCGCACGGTGGCGATCAGGCTGTCGCGGTCGAGAAAGACGATGCGGTGGGGGTGCGGAGATGTGCTTGCTGCGGTCATGGCTGGGCCTCGGTCTGGTTGGCGCGCGCGCTGGGAAGACTGCTCTTGCCCTTCAGTTGCGTGGCCGGGTGGTTGCTAAACATGTCGGCGACCCATTCGACAAACACGCGCACCTTGGCGGACAGATGGCGGTTGGGCGGATAGATCACGTGGATGGGCAGCGGGTCGGATTCCCACTCATCGAGCAATTCCACCATTTTGCCCTGTTCTATCAGCGGCGCAAGCATGAAATGCGTCATTTGCACGATGCCGAGGCCCGCCATGCCGGCTGCCGCATAGGCGTTCGAGTCGTTCAGGGCGATATGGCTGGGCATGGACATCTGGATGCGTTCGCCGGCGCGCGTGAAATCCCACTCAAACGTCTTGCCTGTCTTGGCGGAGAAAAAATTGACGCCACGGTGCTGCGCCAGGTCGTTCGGGTGCAGCGGCGTGCCATACCGTGCCAGGTAGCCGGGCGCGGCGCAAGTGATGAAATGCAGCACGCCGACCCGGCGCGCGATCAGGTTCAGGTCGCCCAGCTCGCCGCCGCGCACGGCGCAGTCGACGCCTTCCTCGATCAGGTCGACGGGGCGGTCGCTGCAACCGAGCTCCAGCGAGATGTCGGGGTAGCGGGCGAAAAAGTCGGGCAGGGCGGGGATGATCAGTTCGCTGGCCAGGGCCGTGGGGGCATCCACGCGCAGCCGCCCGCTGGGGCTCAAGCGCGTGCGCGACAGCGATTCCTCCGCCTCGCGCACGTCCGACAGGATGCGCACGCAACGTTCGTAATACGCGGCACCGTCGGAGGTGATGCTGACATGGCGCGTGGTGCGGTTGAGCAACTTGACCGACAGGCTCGCTTCCAGCGACTGGATCAGGGTCGACACGGTGGCTTTCGGCAGCTGCATGTTTTCCGCCGCGCGCGTAAAGCCGCCCGCATCGACGACTTGGATGAAAACTTCCATGGCTTGCAGCTTGTTCACTTGATTTCCTATCACGTTATGCGCGATTATTCAGAATCCTGAACAATCAATTCGTCATTGCACTCTTTATCAGATTGTAGATCAAGTCTATAGTTGCTGTACTGCAGCATAAATTGATTGCTGCGAGAAGTTCACAGGAGAAATATCATGGGTCATCGGAATGGAATCTTTGCAGTGCTTGCTCTCGCTATGAGCTCGCTCGCTCTGGCCGCGATGGTATCGACGGATGCATACTCGTTGGCCGCGCAAAGCGAAGCCAGTGCGTATAGCGCCCTGACCCATGAAGTGGGCGGCGTCGCCCTGTTGTGCCTGAACGACGCGGTACGCGATGTTGCGCTGCAGCCGGTGGTAGCGCAATGAGCTTTGCCGAGACTGCGGCCGAACTGGCACCTGGCCAGGCGCTGAAGATACGCGACATTCAGGTGCAGGGCGCGCAGGATGCGCTCGCCGCGCGCGTCTACACGGCCGGCGTGCCGGGCGCCAAGCTGTCCAGCCTGATCGTCTTCTTCCATGGCGGCGGCTTTGTCGCCGGCGACCTGGACGATGCGGACGACTTCCTGCGCTGCCTCGTACTGAGCAATCCCGACCATGTGGTGCTGGCCGCGAACTACACGCTGGCGAAGGTGCGGCCATTCCCCGCCGCCGTGGAAGACGCGCATGCCGTGCTGCTGTGGGCGAAAAAGAACAAGTCCAAGCTGGGCTGGACCGGCAAGCAGATGGTAGTGTCGGGCATCGAAGCTGGCGCCAACCTGGCTGCCGTGTGCGCCATGATGTCGCGCGACCGGGGCGGACCGCCCCTCGCGGGCCAGGTACTGATCATGCCCATGCTCGACCCCGGCCTGTCGACCTGCTCGATGCGATCCTTGCCGAGCTGTCCCGATCTGGCGGAAGTGGCCGATCAATGCGCCGCCGCCTACCGTGGCTACCTGCCGAATGCCGCTGACCGTACCCACCCGTACGCGTCGCCATTGCAGTCGAGCCGCCTGAAGAACCTGCCGCCAGCCTTGATATTGTCCAGCGAAGACGACCCATTGCGCGACGAGGCTGAACAATACGGCAGCAAATTGATCGCCTGCGGCATCAAGACCACCGTGCGGCGCATGGCCGCCGCGCCGCTGCAAGACGCTACCGCCCGCAATGAGTGCGCGTGCAAGGTGCAGGTATTGAGTGAAATCGCCAGCTTTGTCGCTGGACTGGGGCAGGAGCCCGAGTCATAAAGCCGCCATCTGCGGCACTGCAAAAAAACTTACACTAATCAGTTTACTTTTTGAGTTTTGGTTGCTACACTATGCAGTGTAGTTCCCTTCATGTCTGCGTTGTGCGTTCGCACAGCCAGCTTCGTCGTCCCCGTCCGCTTTTACGCAGCTGGCGGCCTGTTTATCTTTGATCGAGCGCCGTCGGGCGCCATGGCACCACCATACGCTGCAGTTTCCACTTTTAGCTGGGTTGCTTTCTGCCGCCTATACCATTAGAAATTTTCATAAAACAGGGAAATAAAATGAAAAACGTTCAAGAATTTTCCACCTTGGGTACCTTACTCAAGCCGCTGGCTGCCTCGCTCGCGCTGGCGGGACTGGTGGCCGTGAGCCTGGCCGGTTGCGATACGGCCAATAGCAAGGTGCCCGACGCGCCAGCGGCCGGCGGCCCGCCCATCTCGGCCGCTGCCGTCATTGAAAAACAGATCACGGAAACGCAGGAATTCTCGGGCCGCCTGGAAGCGATCGAGCGCGTGGAAATCCGCTCGCGCGTCGGCGGCTTCATCACCGCCGTCAACTTCAAGCCGGGCAGCGAAGTGAAAAAGGGCGATGTGTTGTTCGTCATCGATCCACGCCCCTTCCAGGCCGAAGTGTCACGCGCCGAAGGTACGGCCGCTTCGGCACGCGCCAAGGCGGAACTGGCCAAGCTGGAACTGTCGCGTGCTGAAAAGCTGCTGGCTGAAAAAGCCATCGCCCAGCGCGAATTCGATGAAAAGGCTTCGGGCTTGAAAGAGCTGGACGCGAACGCCCGCTCGGCGCAAGCCGCGTATGAAGCGGCCAAACTGAACCTGTCGTACACGCAGGTGCAGGCGCCGATCAGCGGCCGTGTCAGCAAGGCCGAAATCACCGTCGGCAACCTGATCGACGCTTCCGCCATCCTCACCTCCGTGGTCTCGACGGACCGCATCTATGCCAGCTTCGACGGCGATGAAGATACGTATCTGCGCGTGGCCGGCACGGCGCAAAAGGGCACGCCCGTCACCGTCAAGGTGGGCCTGGCCAACGAAACGGGCTTCCCGCATGAAGGCAAGCTGGAATTCGTCGACAACCAGCTCGACCCGGCCACGGGCAGCGTGCGCATGCGCGCCACCTTCGCCAATGCCGAGCGCCAGCTGGTGCCGGGCCTGTTCGCGCGCATCTTGCTCGATGGCGGCAATGGCCCGCACGCGCAAAGCACGGCGCTCTTGATCTCCGATCGCGCCGTCGGCACGGATCAAAGCCGCAAATACGTCTACGTGGTGGGTGCAGACAACAAGGCTGAATACCGCGCCGTCAAGCTGGGCCCGAACTCGGACGGCTTGCGCGTGGTGCGCGAAGGCTTGAAGGCGGGCGAAAAAATCGTCGTCAACGGCTTGCAGCGCGTGCGCCCCGGCGCGCCCGTGACGCCGCAGATGGTGGCCATGGATTTCGACCCGACTGCGCCGGTCGCCCCTGCGAAACCTGAAGTAAAAGACGCCAAGATCGCCGCGAAAGCAGCATCGACTTCCAAGGAATAAACATGAATTTTTCCCGCTTTTTCATCGACAAGCCGATTTTTGCGGCGGTGCTGTCGATTGTCATATTCGTGGCCGGGTTGCTGTCGATTTTCGGCCTGCCCATCTCCGAGTATCCCGACGTCGTGCCGCCATCCGTGGTGGTGCGCGCGCAGTACCCGGGCGCCAACCCGAAAGTGATCGCCGAAACCGTGGCCGCGCCGCTCGAAGAGCAGATCAACGGCGTCGAGAACATGCTCTACATGTCCTCGCAAAACACCTCCGATGGCGCCATGATGCTGACCGTGACCTTCAAGATCGGCACCAACGTCGAACAGGCCGAGACGCAGGTGCAAAACCGCGTGCAGCGCGCCTTGCCGCGCCTGCCCGAGGAAGTGCGCCAGATCGGCGTGACGACCGTCAAGTCCTCGCCCAATCTGACCATGGTGGTGCATCTGGTTTCGCCGAACAAGCGCTATGACGACATGTATCTGCGGAACTACGCGGTGCTGAACGTCAAGGACCAGCTGGCCCGTCTGCCCGGCATGGGCGACATCCAGATATTTGGCGCGGGCGACTACGCCATGCGCATCTGGCTCGACCCGCAAAAGGTAGCGGCGCGCGGCATGACGGCCAATGACGTCGTCGACGCGATTCGCGAGCAGAACGTGCAGGTGGCCGCCGGTGTGATCGGCGCCTCGCCAGCGAAGAATTCGGATTTCCAGCTGACCGTCAACACCCAGGGCCGTCTGCAGACGCCCGAGGAATTCGGCGCCATCATCGTGCGCACGAATGCCGACGGCGCCGTGACGCACCTCAAAGATGTGGCGCGCGTGGAAATGGGCGCCAACAGCTACTCGCTGCGTTCGCTGCTGAATAATAATCCGGCCGTCGGCATGGGTATTTTCGAGGCGCCGAGTGCCAACGCGCTGCAACTGTCGTCCGACGTGCGCGCCAAGATGGACGAGCTGAAAAAAGACTTCCCGCAGGGCGTGGAATACCGCATCGAGTACGACCCCACGCAGTTCGTGCGCTCGTCCATCGAAGCCGTGATCCATACCCTGCTCGAGGCGATTGCCCTGGTGGTGCTGGTGGTGATCATCTTCCTGCAAACCTGGCGCGCGTCCATCATTCCGCTGCTGGCTGTTCCCGTGTCGATTGTCGGTACCTTTGCCGTGATGCTGGGCTTTGGCTTCTCGATCAACACCCTGTCGCTGTTCGGCCTCGTGCTGGCCATCGGTATCGTCGTCGATGACGCCATCGTGGTGGTGGAAAACGTCGAGCGCAACATCGAGGAAGGCTTGTCGCCACGCGACGCCACCATCCAGGCCATGAAAGAGGTCAGCGGTCCTATCGTCGCCATCGCCCTGGTGCTGTGCGCCGTGTTCGTGCCGATCGCTTTCGTGCCTGGCCTGTCGGGTGAGTTCTACCGCCAGTTCGCGCTGACCATCGCCATTTCGACCGTGATCTCCGCTTTCAGCTCGCTGACCCTGGCGCCAGCCCTGTCGGCCGCGCTCTTGAGGCCGCACGATGCGCCGAAAGATGCGCTGACGCGCGGCATGGACATGGTCTTCGGCCGCTTCTTCGCCTGGTTCAACCGCTTCTTCGGCCGCGCTTCGCACCGCTACGAAGCGGGCGTGAAAGGTGTATTGGGCCGCAAGAGCGCCTCGCTGGGCGTGTATGCACTGCTGGTCGTTGCCGCCATCTTCACCTTCAAGTCCGTGCCGGCCGGCTTCGTGCCAGCGCAGGACAAGCAATACCTGGTGGGCTTTGCGCAATTGCCTGACGCCGCTTCGCTGGACCGCACGGAAGATGTCGTGCGCCGCATGTCCGACGTCATCAAGTCGGTGCCTGGCGTCGAATCGACCATCGCCTTCCCCGGCCTGTCGATCAACGACTTTACCAATGCGCCGAACGCCGGCATCGTGTTCGCTACGCTGAAGCCGTTCGACGAGCGCACCACCAAGGAGCTGTCCGGCGGCGCCATCGCGGCCGAGATCAACAAGCGCCTGGGCGGCATCCAGGACGCCTTCATCATGGTCTTTCCGCCACCGCCGGTCAACGGCCTGGGCACCATCGGCGGCTTCAAGATGATGATCGAAGACCGCGGCAACCTCGGTTACGACGCGCTGTACAACGCCACGCAGGCGCTGGCCGCCAAGGCGTACCAGACGCCGGAACTGGCGGGCGTGTTCTCGGGCTACCAGATCAACGTACCGCAGCTGTTTGCCGACGTCGACCGCGTGAAAGCCAAGCAGATGGGCGTGCAACTGCAAACGATCTACCAGACCTTGCAGATCAACCTTGGTTCGCTGTACGTGAACGACTTTAACCAGTTTGGCCGCACCTACCAGGTGCGCGTGCAAGCCGATGCCGAGTTCCGTTCGCATGCGCAGGATATCGCGCAGCTGAAGGTCCGTAATAACAAGGGCGAAATGATCCCGCTGTCGTCGTTGATGCGCGTCAAGGATAGCTATGGTCCGGACCGCGTGCAGCGCTACAACGCCTACGCCGCAGCTGATTTCAACGGCGGCGCCGCGCCTGGCGTGTCGAGTGGTCAGGCGCAAGTCGCGCTGGAACGCATCGCCAAGGAAGTGCTGCCGCAGGGGATTTCGTATGAATGGACGGAGCTGACCTATCAGGATATCTTGTCCGGCAATACGATGATCTATGTGTTCCCGCTGTGCGTGCTGCTGGTGTTCCTGGTGCTCGCTGCCCAGTACGAAAGCTGGACCCTGCCGCTGGCCGTGATCCTGATCGTGCCGATGTCGATCCTCTGCGCGCTCCTTGGCGTAAAGCTGACCGGTGGCGACAACAATGTGTTCACCCAGATCGCGCTGTTCGTGCTGGTGGGACTGGCGTCGAAGAATGCGATTCTGATCGTGGAATTTGCCCGCGAACTGGAAGAGCATGGCCGCACCGTCGTGCAAGCGGCGCTGGAAGCGTGCCGTTTGCGTCTGCGTCCGATTTTGATGACGTCGATCGCCTTCATCATGGGCGTGGTGCCCCTGGTGTTCTCGCACGGCGCCGGTTCGGAAATGCGCCATGCCATGGGCGTGGCGGTATTCGCCGGCATGCTGGGCGTGACTTTCTTCGGCCTGTTCCTGACGCCCGTGTTCTACGTACTGCTGCGCACCCTGGCGCAGCGTTTTGAGAAAAAACCAGCCGCCGTTGCCGCCAAGCCTGCCGCCGCGCCAGCGCTGGACCTGGAAGGAGATATATATTGAAAACCAAGGAAATCGTCGGGCGCGTCAAGCCCGTGCTGACCGCCATGGCAGCCGCCGTGCTGCTGGCCGCCTGCGCGGCGCCGGAATTCAAGCAGCCGCAGATCGAGACGCCGGCGGCGTTCAAGGAAGCGCAGACCTTGCCGGCCGTGCAGACGGCGGCCGACGGCACGCGCTGGAAGCAGGGCGTGCCAGCCGAGCGCCAGGCGCGCGGCGAATGGTGGCTGGCGTTTAACGATCCGGCGTTGACCAGCCTGATCAACGAAGCCACGCAGGCGAATGCCAACCTGGCTGTCGCCGCCGCCCGCGTCAAGCAGGCGAGGGCGATTGCCGGTATCGCCGAAGCGGACCGCATCCCGCAAGTGGGCGTCAACGTGGGCGGCCAGCGCAACCGCGCCTCCGCCGTGTCGCTCGGCTTGCCGAACGGCGCGCCGGTGGCGGCCACGAATGTCTACCAGGCCAACCTGACGGCCAGCTACGAAGTCGATTTGTTCGGCAGAGTGGCGGCTAACGTCAGCGCCTCGCGCAGCGATGCGCTGGCCGTGGAAGCGACTTACCGCTCGGTGCTGCTGTCGCTGCAGGCCGACGTGGCGCAGACCTACTTCCAGCTGCGCGCCACGGACGCCGAACTGGCGACCCTGGAACAGACGGTGCGCCTGCGCGAGGAAAGCGTGCATGTGAACCAGCGCCGCTATGACCTGGGCGACATCGGCGAATTCGACCTGTCGCGTGCCCGCACGGAGCTGTCGACGACGCGCGCCGAAGCCATCGGCCTGCAGCGCCAGCGCGCCACCAGCGAACATGCGCTGGCTGTCCTGCTGGGTAAACCGGCTGCCAGTTTCACGGCGGGCGTCAACCCGCTGCAGGACAGCGGCTTCCTGCCCGTGATCCCGGCCGGCATGCCATCGTCCCTGCTGGAGCGCCGTCCCGACATCGCGTCGGCGCAGCGCACCATGGAAGCGTCGAATGCGCGCATCGGCGTGGCGAAATCGGCCATGTTCCCGGCCTTGAGCCTGAACGCCTCCGGCGGCGGCGCGTCCGATACCTTCTCGGATATCTTCAAGTGGAGCAGCCGCTCCTGGTTGCTGGGCGCCCTGATGTCGATGCCCATCATCGACGGCGGACGCAATAAAGCTGCCGTGAGCCGTAGCGAAGCGCAGCTGGAAGAGTCGGTGGCGACGTATCGCCAGAGCGTGCTGGTGGCCTTCGCCGAGGTCGAAGACAACCTGGCCGGCCTGCGCATCCTGTCGGGCCAGACGCAGCAGATCGACGAAGCCGTTGTCTCGGCGCGCCGTTCGGCCGACCTGGCGCGAAAGCTGTACGACGCGGGCCGTTCCAGCTACCTGGACCTGCTCGACGCGCAGCGCAACCTGGCGTCCATCGAGCGCAACGCCGTGCAGTTGCGCGGCAACCGCGCCGTTACCACGGTGGCGCTGATCCGCGCCCTGGGCGGCGGCTGGGGAGATGTCGAGCCGCAGGTGGCGGCCAACTAGTTTCCCGGCACCGCGGGCTGGAGTGTCCGGCCCGCGGCAAGGGATGCATATCGGGAACGGCGTCGTGCGCTTGCACGGTGCCGTTTTTTTGTTTTCAGTCAGTTGAATCCGTTTGCGCAAAGGGCGCGTAAATACTCCTGCAATCACGCAAACGCAGTCATCCAGGAGATATCACCATGCGCACCTTCGTTCCCGCAGCACTGTTCATCACTTCCATGCTGGCCGCCAGCGCCCCGTTTGCCGCCGACATGACGACCATGGTGGGTGGCCAGAGTATGTATCCGTCCAAGGACATCGTCGATAACGCCGTCAATTCGGCCGACCACACGACCCTGGTGGCTGCCGTCAAGGCGGCAGGCCTGGTCGATACCTTAAAAGGCAAGGGCCCGTTCACCGTGTTCGCGCCGACGAATGCAGCCTTCGGCAAGCTGCCAGCCGGCACTGTCGAGACCCTGGTCAAACCGGAAAGCAAGGCGACGCTGACCAAAATCCTCACCTACCACGTGGTGCCCGGCAAATATGACTTCAAGGCGCTGGCCAAGGAAATCAAGATGCACGACGGCAAAGCGATCCTGCCCACGGCCAGCGGCGGCAAGCTGATGTTCGCCATGAACGGCATGCACAACATCGTGGTGATGGATGAGGGCGGCAATAGCGCCAACATCAGCACTTATGATGTGTACCAGTCGAATGGCGTGATCAATGTCATCGACACGGTGCTGATGCCGAAATAAATGGACGAATAAGCAGACGAAAAAAAAGACAGGGAAAAACCCTGTCTTTTTGCTTGGTGCCGCCGCGATTACTTGGCTGGCGCTGCTGCCGGTGCGGAAGCTGCCGCTGCGGCTTTTTTCGCCTTGTGATGCTTGGCTTTCTTGTGCGCCGCTGGCTTGACTGCGGCTGCCGGCGCTTCGGCCTTGGCGACAGGGGCGACGACAGGAATCGGTGCTACTGGAGCGACTGGCGCGACGGCAGGCGTCTGGGCGAAAGCGGCGGTGGCGAACAGGCTGGCGATCAGGGTGGCGATGACTTTTTTCATGATGAAATCCTTGGTGTTTTTTCGGGGTGATGCAGTGAGAAGGAATTACTTCGCCGGAGCCGCTTCGGCGGTGGCCGATGCCAGTTTCGCATCTGCCTTGGCTTTGGTTTTTTTCGCAGTGTGGTGCGCTTTGGCTTTCGTGGTGGCCGCTTCCGCTTTGGCGCTGGCCACATCTGTTTTCGCGGCGACGACTGCCTTGGCTTCCTTGGCATCTGCTTTCACGACGGCTTGCGCTTCCTTGGCGTCCGCTTTCACGACGGCCTTGGTGTGTGCCGCTTCCACTTTCGCGGGCGCTGCCGGGGTGGCAGGAGCTGCAGGCGTTTGAGCAAAGGCAGCAGTAGCGAACAGGCCGGCGATCAGGGTGGCGATTACGTTTTTCATGGTGCAGTCCTCAGTGGTGGTTTGTCTGGTGTGTCTGTTGGTGCAGGGATCATTCCCGTGTCACTGAGCATAAAACGCGCCCCCGGACGCTTGCGTTGACGGTCATTACAAACGCTTACATCTGCGTTGCATCCGCCTTCAGGATGGCCTGCAGGATGTCTTCCGAACGGCGCTGCCCATAGCCCTTTCCATACGCGCTCGAGGCGATGCTCACCACCATGCGGCGCGCGGGGATCACATAGATCTTGTTGCCGCCATTGCCCGAGGCGAAATGCACGGCGATCTTTTTTCCCCCGATGTCCTGCGTTTTCGCGTACCAGAAATAGCCGTAGCTGTCGGCGTAGCGGTCCACGGCGCCGATGGCTACACGCGGCGCCAGCGCGGCTTGCAGCCAGGCGGCGTCGATGACCGGTCGGCCATCGAGCATGCCCTTGTCCAGCACCATCTGGCCGATTTTCGCCGTGTCGCGCGCGCGCAGCGACAGATTGCCCTGTCCTTTCGGGTGCTTGGCGACGTCGCGGCCCCAGTTCCAGCGGGTGATGCCCAGCGGCGCGAACAGGACCTTGGCGGCATAGTCTTCCAGGTCGGCGCCGCTGGCGCTTTCCACCACGCGCCCGGCAATATACGAGCCCAGCGAGTTGTAGCGGTAGATGCTGCCCGGCGCCGCGGCGGCCGGCACGCCGCGCACAAAGGCGTCCGGGTCGGGCGCTTCATCGAGCTTGTCTTCATTGCCCGGCGAGTGTTCGTCTTCGTCAAAGGCGGCCAGGCCCGAACGCATGGTGAGCAAGTCGTCGAGGACGATTCTGCCTGCCGGGCTGCCTGCCACTCCCGGCCAGTAGTCGCCCGCCGTTTTTGTTGTCGCCAGTTGGCCACGTTCCACGGCCGCGCCCACCAGCAGCGCGGTGATGCTTTTGCCGGCCGAGCGGATGTCGTGCAGGGTGTCGGCCGTCTCGCCGTTGTAATAGCGTTCGGCCACGATGGCGCCGTCGCGCAGCACGACGACGGCGCGCAAGTCGCCATGGCTGTCGCCGTCCTGGGCTTGCAGGACTTGCGCGATGGTGGCGGGGGCGCTGTCCTGCGCCAGGGCGGCGCAGGACAGGAGGAGGGTAGCGAGGAATGACAGGGGCAGGCGGCGCATGGACAGCTTTCGTGGCGATGGACGGAGTGCCAGTTTCGCTCATGTGTGGCGCTTTGTCGCGCGCAAGCTGGCCTGTTCGATGAAGTTCGCATGAAGGCGCGGCGGAAGGGGCGCCATGTGGCGCGGCACCATGCAAAAGGGACAGCCGAAGCTGTCCCTTTTGCAGGCAAAGTGGCCACGCTAGCGCAGACCCGGCGGACGCGCTCCCGTGGCTGTGTTCGCGATTACTTCGTTGGTGCTGGCGTTGCTGGAACGGTTTCTGCCGCTTTCGCTGCATCCGCTTTCACTTTGGCTTTGCTTGCCTTGTGATGGGCCTTGGCCTTGGTGGCTTTGGCATCGGCCTTGGCGCTGGCGACATCGGCTTTCGCATCGGCGACGACGACCGCTTCCTTGGCATCGGCTTTCACGACAGCCTTGGTCTCCTTGGCTTCGGCCTTGACCACGGCTTTCGTGTGGGCCGCTTCCGCCTTGGCAGGCGCTGCCGGGGCAGCTGGGGTTTGAGCGAAGGCTGCGGTAGCGAACAGGCTGGCGACGAGGGTGGCGATAACTTTTTTCATTTTGTTTTCCTGGCGAGTGGTGAGCGATGGTGTGTCGATGATTACTTGGCTGCTGCTGGCGCTGCTTCAGCGGTGGCCGAAGCCATTTTTGCGTCGGCCTTGGCCTTGGTGTGCTTGGCCTTGTGATGCGCCTTTGCCTTGGCGGCGGTTGCTTCCGCTTTGGCGCTGGCCACTTCCGTTTTCGCGGCGACGACGGCTTTCGCTTCTTTGGCATCGGCTTTCACAACGGCTTGCGCTTCCTTGGCGTCGGCTTTCACGACAGCCTTGGTGTGGGCCGCTTCCACTTTGGCAGGAACCGAGGCTGCCGGGGTGGCAGGAGCCGCTGGCGTTTGAGCAAAGGCAGCGGTAGCGAACAGGCCGGCGATCAGGGTAGCGATTACGTTTTTCATGGTGCAGTCCTCAGTGGTGGTTTGTCTGGTATGTCTGTTGGTGGTGGGATGATTCCCGTGTCACTGAGCATAAAACGCGCCCCGGAAGGTTGTCGTTGACCTTGTTTACACTTTCTTACAATCAGGTGTTTTAAAAGATGTTGCTGTGTGATGTGGCCATGAAAAAGAAAAAAGACAGCCGAAGCTGTCTTTTTATGTGGCGCTAAAAACGCGCGGAACTGATTACTTGGCTGCTGCTGCGGTCGCTTCAGTTTTGGCTTCGTCAGCCTTGGCCTTGGCTTTTTTCGCTTTTTTATGGGCTTTCGCCTTGGTGGCGCTGGCATCGGCCTTGGCGCTGGCGACATCGGCTTTCGCATCGGCTGCGACGGCGGCTTCTTTGGCATCGGCTTTCACGACGGCCTTGGTTTCTTTCGCTTCTGCTTTAGCCACTTCCTTGGTGTGCTTGGCTTCGGCCTTGGCAGGCACGGCTGGCGTTTGAGCGAAGGCTGCGGTAGCGAACAAGCCGGCGATCAGAGTAGCGATTACTTTTTTCATGGTGCAGTTCCTCGAGAAGTGGGTTGTAGTTCAGGAGATGCATTTCCCCTGTCACTGAGCCAAAAACGCGCGGTGTGGCAATTGCGTTGACACACCATTACAAATACTTACACTTGCTGCGTAAGTGCCTTGCCGCCTGGTCTGCATGCGTCGACGCACTCTGTTAGCTGGCGTACCGCGCTACGCCAAGCGGCGGCCTGGACTCGATGCCATCGTCACCGCATGGGTCCGCCATGAAAGCCGCCCTGAAAACCTATCAAGCCAAGCGCAATTTCACCGTCACGCCCGAGCCTGCAGGCGGCGGCGAGGACGCCAGCGACGGGCGCACCTTCGTCATCCAGAAGCACTGGGCCAGCCGTTTGCACAATGCTTTTCTCCTGGAACGCGATGGCACGCTGAAAAGCTGGGTCGTGCCGAAAGGGCCCAGCTACGATCCGCACGACAAGTGCATGGCCGTACAGGTGGAAGACCATCCGCTGGCCTACGCCAGTTTTGAAGGCACGCTCCCCGAAAAACAGTTTGACGTGGGCAAGGTCATCATCTGGGATCAGGGGACATGGCAAGCACAGGCTGCCACGCCGGACGCGCGTGAGGCCCTGGCGGCCCGTGCTGCGGGCGTCTTCTTGCCCAGGCTTTGCTGCAGCAGGGCGACCAGGTCGATCACATTGCTGCCGTGCTCTTCTTCGGGCTCGGGCGCGGGCGGCGCCATGGCCTAGTTCCCCACGCTGCCGGTGACGGGCAGGATGATGCCCGTGATGTAGCTGGAACAGGCGGGCGAGGCCAGAAAGACGTAGGCAGGCGACAATTCCTCGGGCTGGGCCGGGCGGCGCATGTCCGTGTCCGCGCCGAATTTCGCGATTTCCTCTGGCGTCTTGTCGGCCGGGTTGAGGGGCGTCCACACGGGACCGGGCGCGATGGCGTTGACGCGGATGCCCTTGTCGAGCAAGTTGCCGGCCAGCGCCATGGTGAATGCATGGATGGCGCCCTTGGTGGTGGAATAGTCGAGCAAGTGCTTCGAGCCTTGCAAGCCCGTCACGGAGCCCGTGTTGATGATGGACGCACCGCGCTGCAAGTGGGGCAGCACGGCCTTGGCCATGTGAAAGTAACCGTAGACATTGGTTTTCATGGTGAGGTCGAAGCGTTCCTCGCTCAGGTCGAGCAGCGATTCGGCGTGCTCCTGGAAGGCGGCGTTATTCACC
This sequence comes from Janthinobacterium pasteuri, assembly GCF_051380775.1. Taxonomy (NCBI): domain Bacteria; kingdom Pseudomonadati; phylum Pseudomonadota; class Betaproteobacteria; order Burkholderiales; family Oxalobacteraceae; genus Janthinobacterium; species Janthinobacterium pasteuri. The sequence goes on from NZ_JBNYXS010000009.1 coordinate 33,965, forward strand.
AGTATGTCGATATGCGTGAACTTGTCCATCACCTGGCTGACGGCTTGCTGGCAAAAGCCCTGGTCGCGCACGTCGCCGGGGATCAGGAGGCAGCTTTGGCCTTCCGCTTCCACGTAGCGGCGCGTTTCGTTGGCGTCGGCGTGCTCGTTCAGGTAAATGATGGCGACATCAGCCCCTTCGCGCGCGTACAGCACGGCCACGGCGCGGCCGATGCCCGAATCGCCGCCCGTGATGATGGCCACCATGCCGGCCAGCTTGCCGCTGCCGCAGTAGTCGGGTGCCAGGAAGCGGGGTTTCAATTGCATCTGCGCTTCGATGCCGGGTTTGGCCAGGTGCTGGGCGGGCAGGGGAGGGGCAGGCTGGCTACGGCTGCCCGTTTGCACGGGGGACGTGCCTTGTTGCTCGGCGGGCTTGGCAGCATCGCGGGCATCCTGCTCCTGCTGGATGCTGCGCTGTAAGTTACCGGCGCACTGGTCCTTGTTCTCGTTCATGCTGGCCTCCGTGGAAACGAAGATCCAGTATCGGCGCGGCACCAGCATCCAACGGTGCGCTTGCTAACAGAGTTGCGAAAACAGGCGTAAAGTTACATGATGATTGACATCATAATGGGAGGCCAGCATCAGAGTGAGCAGGGAACAGGCGGCGTTGAACCGCCAGCGTATCGTCGACGTGGCGGCCAGATTATTCCGCGACAAGGGCTACGACGGCATCGGTGTGGCCGACCTGATGAAGAACGCAGGCCTCACGCATGGCGGCTTCTATGGTCACTTCGCGTCCAAGGAAGACTTGATGATCGAGGCGTGCCAGCATGCCTTGAACAAATCGCTGGAAGGCTGGCGGGCGAAGATCGCCAGCAACCCGCAGCGGGCGCTGCCAGCCATTATCGAGAACTATCTGACCACCAGACACCGCGACCAGCCCGGCAGCCATGGGTGTCGATGCTGCACGCATGTCGCCTGGCGCGCGTCCCGCGTTTACGCAAGCCACGCAGCAGCAGTGCGCGCTGCTGCAGGATTTGCTGCCCGAAGGCGCGCCTGGTTGCACGCAGGAGCGGCGGCGCCAGCAGGCGATTGCCACGTTTGCCGCCATGGTGGGCGCCATGGTGCTGGCCCGATCCGTCGATGACGAGGCCCTGTCGGCGGAAATCCTCGATGCCGGGAAGGCGCAATTGTTGCCAGACTGAGCACAGCAGCCAAGTACCCCCCCCCTGTCAGCCGGCCTCGTCGCATGATAGGCTTCGGTTTTCAGATTTTGGGATTTCATCATGCTGCTCTGGCTCAGGCAATACCGGCGTCCTTTGTTGGCCGGGGACATCACTGCCGGTATCGTTGTCGCCATGATGATGGTGCCGCAAGGCATGGCCTACGCGCTGGTGGCGGGCTTGCCGCCCGTGGTGGGCATCTACGCCAGCATCTTGCCGCCCGTGCTGTACGCCTTGTTAGGCAGCAGCATGACGCAATCGGTGGGCCCCATGGCCATCGTCTCGCTGATGACGGCCGCCGCCCTGGCGCCGCTGGCCGACCCCGGTTCCTCCTTATATATCGTGCTGGCCGCCCAGCTGGCCTTCATCAGCGGCCTGGTCCTGCTGTTGTGCGGCGTGCTGCGCCTGGGCTTCATGGCCAGTTTTTTGTCGCGCCCCGTGATTAGCGGCTTCAGCAATGGCGCCGCGATCCTGATCATCTGGGGGCAAATCACGCCCTTGCTGGGCGCCAGCATTCCCCACTGGCATGCGCCCAGCCTCGTGCTGGGGCTGTCCGGCCTGTTGTTCCTGTGGCTGGCCAGGCGTTACGCGTCGCGCCTGCTGCAGCGCTGCGGCTTGAACAAGGTGGCGGCCGATGTGGGCGCGCGCCTGGCGCCGATGGCGCTGGTGCTGGCCGGCATCGCGCTCGTCGCCTATGGCGGCCTGGAAGCGATGGGCGTGCAGACGACGGGCCACGTGCCCAGCGGCTTGCCGGGCCTGAACCTGGCCACCTCCAGCGCCCATTGGCGCACTCTGCTGTCGCCGGCGCTGCTGATCGCCTTCATCATCTTTTTGATGAGCATGTCCGCCGCCCAGACGCTGGCGCAAAAGCGCGGCGAAAAACTGCACACGAACCGAGAACTGCTGGGCCTGGGTGCCGCCAACGTGGCCAGCGCACTGTCGGGCGGCTTTCCGGTCACCGGTTCCATCTCGCGCTCGGCTGTCAATTTCCAGGCGGGCGCCAACACGCCGCTGGCCAGCATCATCACTGCGGGCTTGCTGGCGCTGGCGCTGGTGGCGCCCACGGGCTGGCTGGCCCTGTTGCCGCTGCCCGTGCTGGCGGCCACCATCATCTTTGCCGTGGCCAGCCTGCTTGACTGGGATACCTTGAAATTGTCATGGCGCTACGACCGCAGCGATGCGCTGGCCCTGCTGGCGACCACTGCCGGCGTGCTGGTGCTGGGCGTGGAGGCGGGCGTGGTGATCGGCGTGCTGCTGTCGATGGGCACCCTGATCTGGCGTGCCAGCCGTCCGCACATCGCGGTGCTGGGGCGTATCCCGAATAGCGAGCACTTCCGCAATGTGGAGCGCTACGAGGCGCAAACCTTGCCCGACGTCTTGCTGCTGCGCATCGACGCGGGCCTGTTCTTCGGCAACGTCGAAGCCGTCACGGAGCGCGTGGAAGACGAGTTGCGCGGCCACCCGACGGCGCGCCACCTGGTGCTGGTGCTGTCGGCCGTCAACCAGATCGACAGCACGGCCTTGCTGGGCTTGATCGAGCTCAACTGCGCGCTGATCAAGCGTGGCATCAGCCTGAACCTGGCCGAAGTGAAGGGTCCCGTGATGGACCGCCTGCGCCAGAGCAGCCTGCTGCAAGACCTGAGTGGCAAGCTCTACCTGAGTACGGCGCTGGCGACCAACGATTTGAGCGGGAAAAAGAGTGGAGAACCGGCATGACGATGGAATTGAATCTGCATGGTGAGCCGCGTGTGCTTGACAGCGTGCTGGCACTGCAACAGGCACTGCAGGAAGCACGTGCGCTGGCGCAATGCGAATTGTGGCTGACCAGGGCCAAGGAGGCGGAACAGGGCCCGGCTCTGTGCATGCTGCGCAATGGCGGCAATGCCTGGCTGATGTATCTATCGGGGCAGGATGACGTGAGTTTTCATACACTGGGCGACGATGAGGCAGACGGCGTTTGCAGCTACCTGCTGGCCAACGGCCAGGTGGACGAGTATCCCGAAGCCTGGTGCGTGGACGTGGAACATTGCGAGCGTGCCTTTGTCGCGTTTTTCAGAACAGGCGGCGCGCGGCCGGCCAACATCGCATGGGAGGCGGATTGAGATGCTGCAAACCACGCAAACCATCATCGCCGACATCGACCGGGACTTGCTGACCGCGCTGGACGCCAGGGCGGGTTTATTGAAGCTGCGCGCCATCCTGCTGCGCTACCACGCCAGCGGCGTGACGGCGGCGCAGCTGACCGGCTTGTTGCACGCCGCAGCTGCGAGTATGGGACAGGGTAGGGGAAACCGTGCATCCTGAAAAGTTCAAGCAGGTGGCGGGGCTGCCATCGGCCGAACGCCATGCCTATTTTGTGCGCAAGGTGGCCGATACGCAAGAAGTGTGGGGCTTGTTCCATGCAGGCTGGGCCACGACGCAAGCCCACGGCAAGGTCGCCGTCCCGTTCTGGCCGGAAGCGGCATTTGCGCAAGCGTGCGCCAGCGGCGACTGGGAGCATTTCCTGCCGCGCGCCATCGCGCTTGACGATTTTCTGGCCAGGTGGCTGCCTGGCATGGCGGGCAATGACCAGCTGGCTTCCGTGTTTGCCGCGCCGCAAGGCAGCGCCAGCGTCGCGGCGCCTGCCGATCTGCTTGCCGACCTGCGAGAGGAAGCCAGGCAGTATGAATAATCAGGACGAACGCCTGGACGCCTGGTACGACGGCTCGGCCATCTGCCTGATCGCCGTCGGCGCGCACGGCGACCCGCAGGACCTGGGCGACGACGAAGTGCGCGCGCTGATCGCGAAACTGCAGCACTGTCTGGCCGAGTCCGAAGTTGCTGCGACAGACGACTGACGGCTCAGGCGGCCGCCAGCGCCTTTTCCATCGCCACGCTGGCCAGGCTGATGCCGCTCGGATGCGCATACGCTTCCTCGCGCAAGGCAACAAAACCGGCGGCCCGGTAAAACGGCACGGCATTGAGCGACGCGGACAGTTGCAGGCGCGCCATGCCGCGCCCGCGTGCCAACAGCTCCAGCGCCGCCAGCAGTCGCTTGCCGATGCCCAGGCCCGCGCACGCGGGATCGACAAACACGGCATCGACTTCGTGTTTATCCGCATCCAGCATGGCGTAGCCGGCAAGGGCCTCGCCCTGCATCGCCACGATGCCGCCGCCCGCAGCGAGCATGGTGGCATACGCAGGCGGCACGGGCGAAGCCGTCCATACGGTGATCTGTTCCGGCGCATAGTGCGTGGCACAACCGACGCGCACGGCCACCGTGCGCAGGGCCCACAGGGCGTCGATGTCAAGGGGCAGGGCGCGGCGCAGGGTGATGAGCATGGAAGCTTTCCAGGCAAAAGCTCATGCTAGCGTAATGGCTTGCATCGCGCCAGCATGATTGCATTCCATGTTTACCCAGTCATCAGGGCGCTGGCTTGTCCGGATCGATGTAGTACGAACCCGGCGGTGCACCCGGCACTTTCACCCGGAATTTCAGGCCGGACAGCAGCTTGTCCCACAAGGCGATGGCTTCTTCGTCCGTCAGCGACGCGGCTTCGGCGGCGCCGACCATGTTGTGGGCGACTTTGGTGTACATCTTGACTTCCAGCACAGATGGATTTGCGATGTCTTTCGGTTTGCCCACCAGTGCCCATTCAAAATCATGGACGCCATCTGTTCGTCGTATCAGCGACTCTTCGCCTTTCCAGTGCTGAACAGTGCGCTTGCCTTCGCGCAGCAAGGTGCGCTTGGGATAGTTATTGCCTTGCATTTTTTTTGCGTCTTGTATGCGTTTGAGTAGTGATAATTCTCCACGCAACCTTGATTCAAATTCTGTCGGCGGGTAGTCACCGTATGCATCCTTATTTGAACTGATGGAGAAAGTAACATCTGGCAAGCTGGGTAAAAAAATACCTACGTCGTCTATTTCTTGATATTTATACTGATTTTCACTTATGAATCCATGCTCTACGCAAAGGCCTGGCGTGACCGGAATTTCTTCAGTAGCACGCAAACGTAGACTTTTTGCTTGAAGGAATTGTCTTTCCGCTGTTGCTCTTTCGGTGTCGCCATTATCTACTGCGTCGCCTATGGCAAATATGAAATTCCCTTTGTTGATTAAGGTTCTATAAATTATGAAATTATCTTCTTTGGCTGATCTGCTATTGTAATATCGAAGTTGCCAACTGTTTTCTATTGGTCCATTTCCATTATAAATAATTTCAGGAGAAATATTCAAAGATTGTATTTTTCTTAAGTCAATTTCTGCTTGGTGTTTTAAAGATTCAGGTCCTCCTTTAAATAGTTCAACTTCAGAATTTCCGATTATTAACTCTGCCTCGTTTGGTAGATTTAATAAATATCTTCCAAAGCAAAGTTTTTTTGTTTTTTGAAATAAATTTTCTATTCTTCTTATTTGTATTGTGTTTGTATGCATTTTATTATCCTCATGTTTTTTACTTGGCATTGTTTCATTTGCCATTGTTTCGGATGGTAGTGCAATTATCGTAATAATGAGAATTTTTTTATAATTTAACATACTCATTTCCATTCTGCTTTTTTGGCAATTTGCACAATTGAATAGAGCATAGATGCCAGGACATGTGGATGAGAGTAGCTATTTTGATGTTCATATCCATTTTCAGATTTAGCGCCATGGGAAAATTTTTCCCCAGGTATGTGTTTTGCTGAGCGATCCGATGGGACAGTTTCATCGCCAGTAGAATTTGGTGGTTGTAATTTTAGTTTCAAAACACGTGTTCCTGCTTGTACAGTAAGGTTGCCTTTTGCATCGTCAGTCAATAGCTGCCACTTATTTGGTGATGGTATAATTCTTTCCGAGTCGGATGAATTTTTAATTTCCAAACCCTCGATAACTTTGAAAGTGATTTCTCCATAGCTTAAGAATTTTTTTGAGGCACAATAGCTTGCATATGTATTTGGATGAAATATTTGTTCTATTTCTTTTAATAATTCTGATGCATCTTTCAATCGTCGCATGACATTGTTGATGCCGCCCCCTTTTTTTGGCGGAATATTTGCAGGGTTCACCCAGGAAGGATTTATCATCCTCCACCAAGCATTCGCAGGTTGTAAGTAGATACTTTCTACCGCACTATCCTTACCTCGTGGCCAGCTCCAAAGTAATTTATCTGTTGCATCAACAACCTTGATCCATTCTTGACCATATGCCATGCTTGGCAACATTTCTAATGGTGCAGGTGCATTTGCGAGAATTGCGGTGGCGTGTTCACCATCAATGCCAAAAATTTTGGCTTCGAGAGTATTAATTGGGCCACTCTTTTCCTTAAAGCCGAAACGCATGCGTTTGTATGCACTGGCAGCCCCTAGGGTAGGCATCACATTATGATATATCCCAAGTATTTTTACACTTTTATCATTAAGCATATTTCCATATCTAGGATGCATTAAGGCTCGGGCGAGCAGACCTCCCATGCTATGTGTGACGAGAATGACCTCACTGCATTTGAAGCCGCATTTCTGATAGCCTATTACTATGCCGCGTATGCGTTTGGCAATAATAATAGCGCTAATGGCATTGCTCTGTAAAAAGTTGTATCCCAATGCATGGACCGGATACCAGCATGGGGAAATCTTGACCATGTCAGAATTGTTAATTGGTATTCCGGAGGAGCCACCAAATTCTTTTGGATCTTTTATAAGAAGCTTGGCCACAGACGGATAGGCTTGTTGGCCATATGAATATCTGCCAGTGGATTGATCGGACGGGTCAATTTTCCAGTGAGATAAAACTTGCCCTTTTTTTGTTATATTATTCATGAAAAATTCTGTTTTTTGAAGCATTTCGCCATACGCGCCGGCGAAAAGAACTTCACTCCATCCACGCCACCGTGCAATATGTGCTGGCGTTTCACGTATTTCACGGGGAATGAATTTTCCCGCTACACCAGGTTTCTGAATTGCATCTACCTGAGAATTTTTTTTAGGACTAACAGAAATCAATGGAGGAACACCAAGAAAATCGTCAGGGACGTTGTTATGACGGGCGTCAGATCCTTTGGTTACGTCTCCATCAGGGAAGAAGCGCTCATTTTCAATAGAATATTGATAGTACTCAACTTCAGTTTCATTTGGATCAAAGACCAATTGTCGATCTCTGGGGGATGCTCCCCTAAACCAACCACCTAAACCACTACCGGTTGCAACCGCCAAATTACCAGATTTGTCGACCATGTCATCTGGTCTCCATGATCTGTTATCCGGTCGCTTCAGATCGTCTTGACGTTGTTTTGTCATTCTTAAATTGCTACCCATAACGCCGGGTAAAAATATAATCGGTATGATTTTTCTGGGTGGAATCGTGACGTCATGACGAATCGTATCTTCTATTTCCGTCATATGAACGGTGTATTCAGCCCACCCACCGACAGTCTGCCGAAACTCACCTTGGTGATTGCCGTGTTCATTCAAGTCGTTATCATCACTCATGGCAGTTCTCCCTTGTAACGTATCGTATAGCTGTCCATGCCATCTCCTTTTTGTAATGACGTCAGTCCGTCAGCGCCGCTTTTTTCGCTAATAATGTTGCCGTCGTCACGTATGAGTTCAAAGGCGATATCGGGTGCAGGTTTTCCGTCCACTTCCAGCAAGCGGACGGCCTGATCAAAACGGGTTACGGGCCTCTCATTAAATTCCTGCGACACGCTCTTCGGCGCCAGGGTTTCCAGGTTGCCGTTGAAGAGCACGGGGGATGAGGTGAAGAACTGCACCTTGTCGCTGATTTCCAGCATGTGGTTGGCGCCGTGCAGGCGGATGCCTTTTTTGCCCTTGATGTTGACCCAGTCCGCTTCGCTGATCAGCGACAGCACTTTCCGGGCAAGGATTTCCACCTCGTCGCTGTGCGCCTGGATGGACACCTTGCCGCTGGCCGCAATCAGTTTCATGCCGGCCTTGTGCACGAACAGGCTGAAGCTTTTGGCGATGCTGGCAAACATGCTGTCGCCGCTGGCGAGTGCAATATGCTTGCTGCTGGTGAGCGCCACATGCTCGCTGGCGGCCAGGTGGATGGACTGGGCGGTGCTCAGTTCGATGCCGGCTGGGCTGGCCAGCAGCAGATGCGCTTCGGACAGCTCCGGGAAATCGCCGCTGGCACCTTTGATGGCAGCGTTTTGCCGTTGGATGGACTCGGCGACGGCACCTTGTTGTGCGGCGCTGTCTTGCGCACCCGCGTCGACGGCCATGCCGCCCAGTCCCTCTTGCAGTTGGCGTGCCTGCGCCAGGCGGGCTTGTGTTTCGTCGAGCTGTTTGACTGATCCCGTTCCTGTTGATGTTTCGGTGGTGATCAGCATGCCTTTGGCAGCGCGCAGTGCACCCCAGGCGTTGCTGGCCAATTCAAAGCCCACGCCGCGCGCTTCCTTGCGGCCTGCGTTGTCGTCGATGCGGGTGATGTTGCCCAATGACAGCCGGCTATCCTGGTACTCGCTGCGCAGCTGCGCCTGGATCGCCCCCTTGGTATCGTCGAGCACGAGATGGTTGGCGCTGCGGGCACCCTGTTCGCGGCTGCGCAAGCCGGACAGGGCACGCTGCTGTGGCAATTGCCATGGCGGCGGATTGGCGCTGTTATAGACCACGCCGATGACGATGGGGTGGTCGATATTGCCGTCCTGGAATTGCACGACGACTTCCTGGCCCACGCGCGGCAAGGCGATTTGCCCCATTTGCTGGCCCGCCATCGGCATCATGACGCGTATCCATGGCGAGCTGCGTTCATCGAATGTACCCAGGCGGTCCCAGTGAAATTGCAGGCGGATGCGTCCCAGGGCATCGGTATGGATTTCCTCCCCGGCCGGCCCGACGACCAGCGCCGTCTGCACGCCGGCAACGATGCATGGCGTGCTGTTGTAGTCACGGCCCGGCCGCCAACGGATATCCCGGCGCACGCACAGCAACTTGTTGACATAGTGGGATGGTGCGCTGGGGCCAGCCTGATAATTATTGCTGGCGCTATGCTCCACTGACAGGATCAGGTAGTCGCGTTCGGCGATACTGTCAGGGCGCTCCTGGCCAGGCTGGTAGCGTTTTTCTTCGGCGCTGAAATGTCCATCGAGCCGGAAGCAAAGACCAGGCTGTGCGCCGCGATGATTGCCGCCCGCCTCGAAATACTGGCGCAGATGGTCGCTTTCCTCCATGCGGCGTTGTGCCAGAGCTTCCCCAGCATCGACATTCTTAAAACCGTAGGCCCCAATGTTTTCATATAGTTCGTGGGCAAAGACATCACCCTGGCGATTCAGGGAGTAGCCGCTGGCGAGGCGTGGCTGCGGATTTTTATAGTCGAAACTGGCCAAGGTCAGCTGCCCGGAGCCGATGCGACGCACGGCTTGCCACTGTTGCAAGCCATCGTCTTCCATGGAACCCGACTCGCAGTGGAAACGCATGGCGCCGTCGCCGGATACCGTGGCGATCATGTCCGCCAGGGTGCTGTTGTCCGCCAGCCAAAGCGTATGGCCATCGGCGCGGTGCTCGTACCAGTAATGCCAGCCCAGCGCCTCCCAGCGCCGGTGCAGGTGGTTGTAGTCGGTTTCATTGTGCTGGTTGGCGCAGGTGATCTGTGGATCGTCGCCATGGATGCTGGTTTTCCAGTCGCGCTGCCCGTAGTGCGCAAACGTCGTTTCGGTCAGCTGCATCACGCTTTGGCCATGAAAGGAGACATTGTCCTGGCGCAGCCGGGCGAAGGCCAGCCATGGTTGCAGCACCATGCGGTACCAGGCAAAGCCGCCATCGGCGCGCAGCAGGCAAAATTCGCCCACATAGCCGTTAAAGTGGCGCAGCGTGCCATCGTCGCGCAGCATGGAAATGGTCGCCATGCGGCCCATCATGGCCTTGAGCGCAATATGCGCGTCATCGGACAGCAATTCGGCCTCGAAACGGAAGTCGCGCGACACCTCTTCCCTGGCGGTCAGCGAGTTGACCAGCAGGATGGCGCCGGCCGGTCCATCTGCATGGGGAAAATCGATCTTCAGCAGGCGCCGTTCTTGCGCGGCGAGGTCGAAGGCCGACAGTGCCGCCTGAATACTTGCATGCATGGCCTGCCTCCGTTATAGCGATGTGATCAGGTGGGCGCCACAGGCGGTGGCATCGCCGTCATAGGCGTACGCCTTGCCCATGTGTTTTGCGCCGGCGCCATCCGGTGTGATCGGAAAGCTGCCCTTGCACTTGGGGCAGAAGGTGGTGTCATCGGCCAGCGCCGCCGTCTTTCCCATCACGGTGGTGCCGGATGATGCGCTGGTGACCTTGCCGCCATGATCGGTTGCGTCTCCGAGCCGGATGACGCCGCGTCCCGCATGTTTCATGTTTGCCTCGCTTTCCAGGGATGACTGCTCAAGCCAGGTGCAGCAAATAGCGCACTTCCGCGCCGCCTGCCTTGCCGTGTGCTGTTTGCAAGAAAGTCGTCCAGCCAAGGCGCCGGCTTTCTGAAGGTTGGGAGCTCAGGAGCAGGGGAGTAATGCATGGCGGACTCAATATCAGCCGCACTTCGTACTGCAAGTCCGGCACGCCAAACAGCGCCAGCATCTTTGCCAGCACCGCCGCACCTGCGCTGCGCGGCAGGAAACGTTGCAGGCCGGCGCGATCCAGCGGGCCGATATGCAGGCTGACGCGCAGGTCCTGGCGCCAAAGCCGCAGGCCAAGCGTTGCGCCGCGCGCAAGGGTAAAGTTGACGCTGGCTAGCAGGCTGCGCCGATTTTTTTCCAGATAGTCCCAGCCACCGACAAATTGTTGCAGGGTGACTGGTACGCCGCAGTACTCGGTCAGCACACGGCCAATCGCTTGCGCGGAGACGGGACGGCAGCGCAGCTGACCCGCGTACCAGGCCGCGACGTCCTGCGTCACGGCATCCGGTTCGGCGCTCGACGGCAGCGCAGTGCGCCGCACGCCGGCCAGTGCCAGCATCAAAGGCAATTGTGCATCTTTTGCCAGGGTCTGGAGCGTGGATTCCAGTCGATACTTTTCCCACGCCTGGTAATACAGCACGACCATGCGGTGCGAAAAGATATCAAGGAAGGCCGAGACGCCAGTGTCTTTGCTCGACAAGCGGTAGGCGGCGATGCGTTCCGAGTGGTGCAAGGGCAAGGTACCGCCGCCGCCCAGAAAACGCATGAACGTTGGTATCAGGGTCAGTTGTTCATTGTCGTCGAGCGAGAGCTGCTCAATTTCGCTGGCGGGAAAACTCAACGACAAGCTGTTCTTGAAGCGTAACACCTGGCTAAAGGCTTGCGTATGGGATACATTCTGCTGCCGTAGCCAGCACAGCAGAATACGCACTGCCTGTATGAACTGGTAGCGGTATGGTTCGGCCAGCAAGTGGTGCATCACACCAGATTCTGCAGTCCGCTTCTTGGTTTGCATCGGATCAGCTCCTCTCCGCTTTGCCTTGACAGCACCACCAGTTCGATGAAACTGTTGATTTGCACATACAGTCCCAGGAAGTGATCGATAACCTGCACAAACAGGTGCATGCTGCTGCCGACGAACGCTTCCTCGTCCAGCGTGATACGCACCTCCACGCCATGCGCCAACGAGGTGCCGCGCTTGTGCCGCAGCCATGTCGTTGTCGGTGAGTGCGCCAGCGCGGAGATGCCGCCGATCTGGCGTTGCGAGTTTGCCGATTGGGACAGGTCATACAGCGTGAGCATTTCGCGCAGCGCCGGCAGGCCTTCCTGGACCAGCGCGTGATGATTCAGCGCCAGGTGCGAAATCAGGCGCCAGTGCAGGCCTGCGCCCGGTGAAAAGCATCGCGGCTGACTGGGGCGTCGCAGCATGTGCAGTGCCGGTCCGCCGCCGCACGGTTGCAAGTCTCCTTGCGGCTGGCCGTATTTGAGTGCAAGGGGAAGATCGCGGTTACTGCATGTCAGCGACAGCGATAAGCTGGCCTTTTCATGGATCAAGGGATTGAAGTCGCCATCAACCAGCGTGATTTTCTTTTCGTGGCCAGGACTTTTGATGGCCAAATTCGTATCGTGGCGTACGACCCAGTAATGGCCTTGTTGCGCAGCACCTTCGCCATGGCGCAGGCTGTACAGCGGGCGAAATTCGGTCAGCGTGCTTTCGCCTCCCCGTTGGCGCAGCAAACGCACCGCATCGACTGAGACGACTTCGTAGCCATGCGCATGGGTAGCATGGGCCAGCACGGAGTAGTCGGTTTTCTGCCTGGTGACGGCGATCGGCACGCCTTCCTGGCGGAAGAGGTTGACCGCCGGACTGCAGCCCAGCCTCAAGTTTTCGTCGGAAATGCTGGACAACATGCGCGCCGTAGCGGAATCGGGTCGCAAACCGGCCATGCACAGATGTAGGGTAAAGCGCTGGCACTCGGGCGGCAGGGCAGCACTCAGCGCGGCGATATCGAGGTCAAAGAAATTGAATTTTTCCGGATACGCAAAATACTCGCTCAGGATACGGTAGGCCGGCTGCGAACGAGCACCGAAAGGTAGCAAGCCATCCGTGTCGGCGAAGCCGACAGGTGTCAAAGGCACGGCGGGCAAGGCCATCCATTGCAGCGCGTCGATAGACACAAACGCGCAGACTGTATGCATGAACAAGGCATCGCGCAATGCGGCGGAAAAGGAAGCTTCGCCATCGATGAAAACGCGCAGCGATGCGGGCGCCACATCGAGATGCCGGATGCCGATGTTCAGCGAGGAAGTGCCTGATGCAGGCAGGCGTACGCCTGGCGGCGCCTTGATCATGGAATCGAAAACCGCACTTTCCAGCGCCGTTGTTCCTGTCGTTATATCGTAGACCGTCTTGAAACGGCAGCGCACGCCGCGCACAGGCGTTGCATCCATTTCACTGCCGGCCGGCAGGTGCAATATGCCTGCTCCAGCCGCCGGGGCGGGCTGATGCACGATGCTGCACGCTGGAAAGGGACGCAGATAATGTGGGAACAGGGCTTCGAACAGGGCTTCGGTAAATTGCGGATAGTCGTCATCGAGCCGTTTTGAGATGCGTGCCGCCAGCATGGCCACCGATTCGATCAAGTGTTCGACGTGCGGATCTTCGCAAGACTCTCCGGATAGGTGTAACTTGCCGGCGATTCTCGGATAACGTTCGGCAAACTCACGGCTATGTCGCCGCAGCATCACCAATTCGCGCTCGAAATACGGCAGCAAATCCTCCATCTCTATTTTCCTCCTTGGTGTCTTTGCTGCGGAGTGGCCAGTATCCGAGCGTTTGCTCAGAGGTAAATTGCGTTTGCGCAAATAATTGAACAGGGTTGCTGCGCAACATCAAGGACTTCCAAGCTGGCAACATCAGACTGGCAAGGCAGCATGATTCCAACGGTCAACATGGGAGAACGCAATGACATTGCCATCCAAATTACTTTGGTCCGAGGGCCTGGCCATCGGTCCCCAGCAATTCCAGCAACTGGACCGCTACCATGAAGCGCGCCTGCAACGCCTGGCCTCGTTGATTAATCCACATTTGTGGGGCGTGCATGGCGTCAGCTGGAATGCGGATGCACTGGCCAACAATAGCCTGCGGGCGGACAGCATGTCGCTCGTGTTTCAGGATGGAGAACTGTTTGAAGCGCCGCTTGGCGATGTATTGCCCAGTGCGGTTGATCTGTCCAAGCTGCCTTCGAGCGAACATAGTTTTACTTTTTATGCCGCGCTACCGGCGCTGCAGGCACATGGCGGCAATGTGAGCTCTGCAGGCGCGCGCTATGTGCAGGCTGATATCGAGACTCCGGATCTGTACAGCGAGGCAGTCAGCATAGACGTGGCTTTCCTGAAGAAACGCGTGTATCTGCTGTCGCAACTGGACCCCTTGAATGATTACCTTGCCATCCCGGTGATCCGTTTGTACCGGGCTGGCAATGGCAGCTTTGAAATAGATCCTTCCTTCATTCCGCCTGGCCTGACCATCAGCGCCGAGTCCTCGCTGCAGAAAATGCTCGATTCGCTGATTGACCGCATGGGCGCGAAAATTGAGGCGCTGTACAGCCGCCACCGTCAGCCCGGTAACAATATGGTGGAATTTCATGGCGCGGATGTTTCCTCGTTCTGGATGCTCAATACATTGAGCACGGCCAGCGCCACGCTCAGTCATTGCGCCAGTTACCGGCGCCACCATCCCGTGTATTTATTTGAAAAATTGATGGCATTGGCTGGTGGCTTGATGACGTTCTCTAAAAAATACACACTGAGCGACTTGCCGGCTTATTGTCACGATGATGCGGCTCCCGGTTTCGGCAAGCTCGATGGCATCATTCGCGACCTGATCGATACCGTGCTCCTGTCGCGTTACTTCCCGATTGCGCTGTCCAACGACACGCAACAAAACACCCACTATCACGGTTTGCTCGATGCCACGCGGATTGACCGTCAGACCGAACTCTGTCTTGCGGTAAGCGCCGATATGCCGGCGCTGGAACTGGTCGCCACGGTGCCGTTGCAATTCAAAATTTCGTCTCCGGACAATATCGAACTATTGCTGGGCCGGGCGCTTCCGGGTGCCGAGTTGCGCCATATGGCCCAGGTTCCTGCTGAAGTGCCGGTGCGGCCCAATACGTATTACTTTTCGATCGATAACAAGGGCAGTCTGTATGACAGCATGATCAAGGCTCAGGCGATTGCGATTTATGTGCCGTCAGGCATAAAAGGGCTGAAGCTCGAATTGTTCGGTATCAGCGGCACCGCCGCGTGACGATGGTTGGCGTTGCGAGCGGCTGCATTGTCAAAAGATTGCCCTAAGCAATAGACTTGCCCCTGCAGTTGAAGTTATCATGTTTTTGTGAATGTCGGTGGCTGATCAGTCAGTGCATAGTTGAAACATGGTGACAGGCGGGAGTGAGCATAGGCATGGCGAATGATGCGTGATGTGCCGGGCGGCTTGCGGCCTGGCGGCGGGATGGGCAGGGCAGCGGTGCGCCGCTGCTGCCGCGCATTGCTTCTGGCGCTCTGTGTCGCCGCTGCCCCTGCCGCTTTGCCGGCATCGGCGCCCGCCGCTGCGCCGCCGCACCAGGGCCAGCGCGTGCTCTTCCTTAACGCCTACGATTATGGCCGCGCTGGCGTGGAGTCGTACACGCGCACCTATGTGGCCGCCATGGTGGCTGCGGGCCTGGCCAGCGAAGACATCATGGTCGAGCACCTCAACATGAATACCCAGGGCGACCCGGCGCTGCGCAACGAGATGCGTGATTTGTTGCTTTTAAGATACACTCAGATGATGGGGCGCAAAGCCGACTTGATCATCGCCATGCAGCAGCCGGCGCTCGATTTTTTGCTGTCGGACCTGGCGCCGCTGGCGCGCGGCGTGCCCGTACTGGCGATTAACAGTTCGGGCAAGGCCTTGCCTGCCGGCAGCCCGGCTGCCATCTGGCAGCAAAAGGCGAATGTCGATTTTCCCGGCACTCTGGCGCAAGCCATGTCGCTGTTCCCAGACACCAAGACCATCGTCATGGCCGTTGGCACCAGCGAGGCCGACCAGCTCTTGAAGCGCAACATGCAGCAGGCGGCGCTGGCGTGGCAGGGAAAGGTGGCCATGCGCTACCTCGACAACCTGACCCTGGACCAGATGCGCTCGTCGGTGGCGCACTTGCCCGCCGATAGCGTGTTAGTGGCGGGCAATGTCAATCGCGACGTGGACGGCAACATCGCCACGCCCGTGCAGTTTTCCGTGCAGCTGGCTCGGCTGGCCAATGTGCCCACCTTTGGCATGTACAACGCGACGGTGGGCAAGGGCATCGTGGGCGGCTCCATCCTGCACATCGAACAGGCCGCGCAGCAAATGGCGCAGATGTCGCTGGCCGTGCTGGCGGGCAAGGCGCCTGCCGCGCCGGGCGCCTTGCTGCCGCCCGCCCGGCCGGTGCCGATGTATGACTGGGAACAACTGCAGCGCTGGGATGCCGACATCAGCCGCCTGCCGCCGCACACGTTGTTCTTCAACCGGCCGCCGCAACTGTGGCAGGAACACCGCGTTGCCGTGCTGCTGGTGGGCGGCGTCTTCATCGTGATGGCCGGCTTGCTGAGCGCCTTGCTGCTGCAGCGGCGGTGCCTGCGGCGCGCCGAGAGCGAGGCGCGCGAGAGCGAGCAGCGCTTCCGCATCCTGGTCGAGCATGCGCCGGAAGCCATCCTCGTGTATGACCTGGACCTGGACCGCTTCGTCGACGCCAACAGCAGCGCGCAGTGCATGCTGGGCCTGTCGCGCGAAGCGCTGCTGGCGCGCGGGCCGTTCGACCTGTATAGCGGCAAGCAGCCCGATGGCCTGCCGCTGGGGCTGATGATGGAAGAGCATCTGCGCCGCGCCATGCTGGGCGAGCCTGTCCTGGTGGAGCGCAATGTGCGGCGTGCCGATGGCAGCATTTTTCCCTGCGAGGTGCGGCTGGTCAAATTGCCCATGGAAGGGCGGCGCCTGGTGCGCAGCGGCATCGTCGACATTTCCGAGCGCAAGCACAGCGAGCAGGAATTGCTCGGCTACCGGGATCACCTGGAAGAACTGGTGCAGCAGCGTACGGCCGCCCTGTCGGTGGCCGTCACCGAGGCCGAATCGGCGAATCGCGCGAAAAGCGTCTTCCTG
Organism: Janthinobacterium pasteuri; assembly: GCF_051380775.1. NCBI lineage: Bacteria > Pseudomonadati > Pseudomonadota > Betaproteobacteria > Burkholderiales > Oxalobacteraceae > Janthinobacterium > Janthinobacterium pasteuri. Next base: position 50,700 of record NZ_JBNYXS010000009.1, read on the forward strand.
GCCAACATGAGCCACGAATTGCGCACGCCCTTGAATTCCGTGATCGGTTTTTCGCAGATGATGGCCGATTCGAGCAGCATGTTCGAGGAAGAAAAGCATAACCTGGCCATCATCAACCGCGCCGGCCACCACTTGTTGACCTTGATCAACGATATCCTGGAATTGTCGAAAATCGAAGCGGGCCGCATGCAGCTGCAAACGGGGCCCGTGGACTTGAATGGTTTGCTCGACGAGGTGCTCGAGATGGTGCGCATGCGCTCGAGCGACCAGGGCATCGCGCTGCAGATCGAACGTTCCGGCGTGCCGCCGCTGGTGCGCCTTGATGGCGCCAAGCTGCGCCAGGTGCTGCTCAATTTGTTGTCGAACGCGCTCAAATTCATCGAGCACGGCAGCGTGATCTTGTCGCTGGCGTGCCAGGCGGCAGAAGGTGGGCAGGTGGCGCTGGCGTTTGCCGTGCGCGATACGGGCAGCGGCATCGCGGAAGCGGATCTGGAACGCATCTTTGAACCGTTCGTGCAGGCCGACAGCGCCGTGGCGCAGGCCGGCACCGGACTGGGGCTGACCATTTCGCGCGAATTCGTGCGCCTGATGGGGGGCGAGCTGCGCGTCGATTCCACCTTGGGAGCGGGCTCCGTATTCCATTTCGACTTGCGCGCACCGGTGCTGCAGCAGCCGGCCATCGCGGCGCTGGCACCGGGCCGCGTGGCGCGCCTGCCGCCGGGCCAGCGCGGGCGCATGGTGCTGCTGGTCGATGATGACGACAATTGCCGCAAGCTGCTGGCCGGCTTGCTGGCGCCGCTGGGTTTCCAGCTGCAGGAGGCGGCGGGCGGCGCGCAGGCGCAAGCCATGCTGACGGCGCAGCGCTATGACATGGTGCTGAGTGACTGGCGCATGCCGGACGTGGATGGCCTGGCGCTGACGCGCTGGCTGCGCGCGCAGCCGGCGCTGGTGCAGCCGCGCCTGGTGATCATGACCGCTTCCGCCTTCGAAGAAGAAAAGCAGGAGGCGCTGGCGGCCGGCGCCGACGGCTTCTTGCGCAAGCCGATCGAGCAGGAACACCTGTTCGCCATGCTGGAGCAGCAATTGGGCGTGCGTTTCCAGCGCAGCGCCGCAGCGCCGCCTCGTGTGCCGGCGGCGGCCTTTGACTTGCAGCAGGCGCTGGGCCAACTGGGTGCAGCTGAACGGCAGGCGCTGCTCGAATCCGTGCAAGCCCTCGATTTGCGGCGCAGCGCCATCGTGCTGGCCGGTGTCTCCACCAGCCTGCCGCAGCTGTCCGCGCACATCGCCGCCATGCTGGAACAGCACCAGTACCAGCCGCTGTGCGCCTTGCTGGCGCAGCTGGCCAGCGAACCGCAGGGCGAAGACGCATGAATTTTCACGCACCCAAAGACGCCCGCCTGGGCAGCGTATCCATCGTGCTGGCCGTCAGCGTGGCGCTGACCTTTGTCGTCACTGCGCTGTTGCTGGTGTTTGCCGTGCTGTTTTACGAGTCCGAACGCGAGCAGCGCTGGCAGCACCTGCATCGCAGCCTGGCAGTCAGTGCGGACCAGCTGGCCGTGGCCATCGAACTGCCATTGTGGAACCTGGACGAAAAGCAGATGCAGGCCATCATGCGCAGCATGCTGGGCAAGCGCGACCTGGTGGCCAGCTCCCTCACGCCGGGCATCGGTAAGGAGGCGCTGGTCCTGCGCCGCAATGCGGACGGCGCCATCGACAGCCTTTCCGCGCTGTCTGCCGAACCCGGCTGGCTGGCGCAGCGGCGCCCTGTGACGATGGGTGGACAAGTCATCGGTAGCGTTGCCGTGTATGCGACGCCGGCCCTGCTGCACGAGCAGCTGCGGCAGCGCGCGCTGGGCATCGGCGCCATGATCGTGGCGCTCGACGTGATCCTGGTGGCCAGCATCTGGCTACTCATGTGGTGTCTGATGCTCAAGCCCCTGAAGGCGATCGGCCAGTATGCCGCAGGCGTCACGGCGGGGCAGGGCGAAGCGTTCGGCACGCCACCGAAAGCGTGGTTCCTGGGCGAGCTGCGTACCCTGTACCGCTCCATCCGCGACATGGTGGCGCTGCTCGACAGCCGCTACCGCGCGCTGCAACGCAGCGAGGAGCGCGTGCAGACGGCGACCGGCGCGGCCAGCATCGGTATCTGGGACTGGAACGTCATCAGCGACGCATTGCAATGGGATGAACAGATGTACGCGCAGTTCAAGGCCGATGCGGCCAGCACCCTGTCGCCGGCGGCGATATGGCGCGCGGCGCTGATGCCGGACGACGTGCCGGCCGCCAAGGAGGCCCTGCGCGCCGCGCTGGCCGCCGGCCAGGCGTTCACGCACGAATACCGCATCCTGTGGCCCGATGGCGCCATCCGCTACATCAAGGTCGATGCCGTGATCTTCCGCGACGGCAAGGGCCGGCCCATGCGCCTGGTCGGGTCGAACTACGACATCACGGCGCACCGCGAGGCCGAACTGGAACTGCTGCGCCACCGCCATCACCTGGAAGAACTGGTGGCCGAGCGCACGAGCGCCCTGTCGGTGGCCGTCAGCCAGGCACAGGCGGCGAACCGCGCCAAGAGCACCTTCCTGGCGAACATGAGCCATGAACTGCGCACGCCCTTGAATTCCGTGATTGGCTTTTCGCGCCTGATGGCCGCCTCGCCCAACATGCAGGACGATGAAAAGCGCAACCTGGCCATCATCCACCGCTCCGGCAACCATTTGCTCACCCTGATCAATGAAATCCTCGAACTGTCGAAGGGCGAGGCGGGACGCTTGCAGGCGCAGACGGCTGTAGTGGCGCTGGCACCCCTGTTGCAGGAGGTGATGGACATGCTGGGCATACGCGCCGAGCAGCAGGGACTGGCCCTGCGCCTCGATTGCGCGGACTTGCCGGCGGCAGTGCTGCTCGATGCGACGCGCTTGCGCCAGGTGCTGCTGAACCTGATGTCGAATGCTATCAAGTTCGCCGGCAGCGGCGAGGTCACCTTGCGCGTGCGTGGCGAGCGGCGCGATGAGGCCACGTGGCGCCTGTCGTTCGCCGTCAGCGACACGGGCTTTGGCATCGCCCCGGAGGACCAGCAGCGCATCTTCGAACCCTTTGTGCAGGCCGACAGCGCTGGGCCGAAGGATGGCACGGGCCTGGGGCTGGCCATCTCGCGCGAATTCGTGCAGTTGATGAAAGGCGAACTGACGGTGGAGTCCACGCCGGGGCAGGGTGCCACCTTCCGTTTCAGCATACCCGCGCAGGCGGCGCAGGCGCCAGTGCAGGCTCCCGCGCCACCGGCCATGCCGGCGCAGGCGGCAGTGCTGCCGGCACTGCAGGCGCAAGACTTGCTGCTGCTGGCAGGGGAAGAGCGCGCCGCCTTGCTGGTGGCGCTGCGCGAATTGAACCTGGCCAGGGTGGCACAGCTGCTGGCCACTCTGCCTGCATCGGTGGCACCGTTGGTGGCGCCGCTGCAGGCCATGCTCGACCAGCATCAGTACCGTCAGCTGTGTGTCTTGCTGGAGAGCGAAGGGACGCTGGCGCCTACCTGAAAGTGTGGGCTGACAACATCGGTTTCGATGAAAAGACGGACTAAGTACCGCGCATGGATGGTGCTAAATTGCAATAAAGATTATGATGATAGTACGTAGTTCATCGCAAAGAAATGTCTTGTCCAGCGTGGCAATCGACCGCCGCGCCTCATCCAAAGCTGAGAGAACTGCTACATGCACCGCGATTTTTTGGAAGTGAATGCTAAGGGCGAAGTACTGATCGTTGAAGATACGCCGGCTTCGCTGAAGTTGTTGAGCGATTTGCTGGGTGGCGCCGGCTACGCGGTGCGCCAGGCGCCGAACGGTGAACTGGCCCTGTGGACGGCCCAGGCGCGCCCGCCGGAGCTGATCCTGCTCGACGTGCGCATGCCGGGTCTCGACGGTTTTGAAGTCTGCCGCCGCCTGAAGGAGATACCGTCCCTGCGCCAGGTGCCGGTGATCTTCCTGTCGGCCCAGCACGATACGGACGACAAGGTGCGCGGCTTTGCGCTGGGCGCCGTCGATTTCATCGCCAAGCCCTTCCAGGCCGAGGAAATCCTCGCCCGTACTGATGCGCACGTGCGCCTGGCGCGGGCGCAGCTGCAGCTGGCGCAGGAGCGCGCCAACCTGGAGCGGCGCGTGGCCGAACGCACGGCCGAACTGGAACAGGTGGCCAGCACCCTGGCACGCGAAGTGCAGATCCGTCGCGCCAATGAAGAATTGCTGCGCCTGTCCGGCCAGGTCTTCGAAGCCACCCAGGACGCCATCCTGATCACCGATCCGGCCGGCGTCATCGTCACGGCCAATCCCTCCTTTACACGTATCACCGGCTACGCGGCGCAGGAAGTGGTGGGCACGGACATCATGCGCCTGCATGCCGGACACACGGGCGAAGCGGTGCTGCAGGCCTTGCGCCAGGGCTTGCGCAGCAGCGGTCGCTGGTCGGGCGAGGTGCAGACCCGGCGCAAGAGCGGCGATACCTATCCCTGCCTGCTCAGCGCCTCCACCGTGCACGGGGATGACGGCGCCGTCGTTAACTACATCGGCGTCTTCCTCGATATCAGCGAACGCAAGGCCGAACAACATCTGATCGACTTCCTCTCTTACCACGACGCGCTGACTGGCTTGCCGAACCGCGTGCTGTTGCGCGAGCGCTTCGAACAGGCGCGCGTGAATGCCCTGCGCGACGGCCAGCAGGTAGTGCTGATGTGCCTGGACCTGGACCGCTTCAAGAACATCAACGATTCGCACGGCCAGGCCGTGGGCGACAAGGCGTTGCAAGTGGTGGCGCGTTTCCTGTCCGGCTGCGTGCGCGAGGGCGACACCGTGGTACGCCAGGGCGGCGACGAATTCCAGATCCTGCTGCAGGACGATGCCCTGTTGGGCCGCACGCTGGGGCTGGCGCAAACCATCCTGGCCGGCTTGCGCGAAGAGCTCAACGTCGGTGGCGAGCGCCTGGCGCTGACCACCAGCATCGGCATTGCCATGTGCCCGGCCGACGGCGACAGCCTCGACGACGTGCTGCGCCACGCCGACACCGCCCTGGTGCGCGCCAAGGAAATGGGGCGCGACCATTACGCCTTCTTCACGGAACGCATGGGCAGCGATATCCGCGCCCGTCTGGCCATGCAGCAGCAGTTGCGCGGCGCCATCGGCCGTGATGAATTCGCCGTGCATTACCAGCCGCAGATGTGTTTGCGCACGGGTGCCTTGCTGGGAGCGGAAGCCCTGCTGCGCTGGGATAATCCGGTGCTGGGCAAGGTGCCGCCCGGCCTGTTTATCGCGCTGGCCGAGGAATACGGCTCGATCACGGCCATCGGCGAATGGGTGCTGGAAAGCGTGTGCGCGCAGATACGCGCGTGGCACGACGCGGGCCTGGGCAGCATCAAGGTGGCCGTCAACCTGTCCGGCAAACAGTTCGCGCAGGACCGCACGGTGCCTTTCGTCGAGGCGACCTTGCGCAAATACGGCATCGCGCCGGCCTGCCTGGGTATCGAGATCACGGAAAGCACGGTGATGGGCGACCCGGACAAGGCAGTGGCGGCTCTCACGCGCCTGAAGGATATCGGCGTCGGCATTTCGCTCGACGACTTCGGCACAGGCTATTCCAGCCTGGGCTACCTGAAGCGCTTTCCCATCGACGTGCTGAAGATCGACAAATCCTTCGTCGACGACGTCACCACCAGCAGCAGCGACGCGGCCATCGCGCGTTCCGTCATCTCGCTGGCGCACAACCTGGACATGCGCGTCATCGCCGAAGGCGTGGAAACGCGCGAGCAGGTGGACTTCCTGACGGAGCACGGCTGCGACGAAATGCAGGGCTATTATTTCAGCCGTCCCCTGGCTGCGGAAGCCTTTACGGCCTTGCTGCGCGAACGGCGCACCCTGGCCGTGGCGGTGGCCTAAGCGCCACGGTGCGGCCGGTGCACCATGCCGGTGCATCCGCTGCAGCGTGGTGCGCAATGCTCACTGTTCCATCCCTTGACGCTGGCACATATCCTGCTTAGGTAATCGCTTATTTACGCGATTGCCCCGCATGCCAGACAGCACCCGTCCAGCTACATCGAATGAGGCCAGCGCGCACAGCGCCTGGCAGGCGCACCTGCGCCTGGGTTTTGCGCTGCACGATGGCGTCAGCCGCCTGGTCGAGCGCACGCATAGCGGCCCCTTGCGCGTGCAAAAGTCCCTGTATCCGGAGGGCGATGCCGTCTGCCACGCCATCATCATCCATCCGCCCGGCGGCGTGGTGGGCGGCGACCAGCTGGCCGTCGACGCCACGGTGGGCGATGGCGCGCACGCGTTTCTTACGTCGCCGGGCGCCGCCAAGTGGTACCGCGCGAATGGCCACGTCTCGGGCCAGCACATCGTGCTGCGCGCCGGTAGCGGCGCTGCCATCGAGTGGCTGCCGCAGGAAAGCATTTTCTTCGACCAGGCTTGCGTGCGCCTGCACCACGAAGTGGAACTGGCGGCGGACGCCAGCTACATCGGCTGCGACATCGTCTGCCTGGGCCGCAGCGCCTCTGGTGAAATTTTTAACACGGGCAGCATCGCCCAGCAGGTGCAGATCCGCCGCGGCGACAAGCTGCTGTGGTGGGAGCAGGGTGTGCTGGCCGCCGGCGGCGCGCTGATGGCCAGCCCACTGGGTCTGGGGGGCCACACGGTGTGCGCCACCCTGATCGCCGTTGGCACACCCGTTTCCCCCGCCGTGCTGGCCGCCGTGCTGGCCGCCGTGCGCGAGATCGCCGTGCCGGCTGGCGCCGTGTTTGGCGCCACGCAGATGAAATCTCTCGTGGTGGTGCGCCTGCTGTGCGGCGACAGCGAGGCGGCGCGCACGATCATGCTGGCCGCCTGGCAGTTGCTGCGCCCCGCCATGCTGGGACGCGACGCCGTCGTGCCCCGCATCTGGAACACTTGATCAGGAAAGAAGCGCAAGGAAAACCATGGATCTGACGCCCCGCGAAAAAGACAAGCTGCTCATTTTTACTGCCGCGCTGCTGGCCGAACGGCGCCTGGCGCGCGGCTTGAAATTGAATTATCCGGAAGCGGTGGCCCTGATCAGCGCCGCCATCATGGAAGGCGCGCGCGATGGCAAGTCGGTGGCGCAGCTGATGTCGGACGGTACCAAAATACTCTCGCGCGCCGACGTGATGGATGGCATCGCCGAGATGATTCCCGACATCCAGGTGGAAGCGACCTTCCCCGATGGCAGCAAGCTGGTGACCGTGCATCATCCGATAGTGTAAGCATCCATGCGATATTGACAGGAGTCCCATCATGACCCCAGGCGAGTACAAATTGGAAGAAGGCGAAATCAGCCTCAATGCCGGGCGCGCCACGGCCACCGTGGTGGTGGCCAACCGGGGCGACCGGCCGATACAGGTCGGCTCGCACTTCCACTTTTTTGAAGTCAATCCGGCGCTGGCTTTCGAGCGCTGGCGCGCCTACGGCATGCGTTTGAACATCACGGCCGGCACCGCCGTGCGTTTCGAACCGGGCCAGCAGCGCACGGTGGAACTGGTGGCGCTGGCGGGGGAGCGCAAGGTCTACGGCTTCAATGGTGAAGTCATGGGCGAACTGCAAGACACTCCACCGGGAAAGGATTGAGATGGCCAGCATTGCCCGCAGCGCATACGCCGAAATGTTCGGCCCCACCAAGGGCGACCGTATCCGCCTGGCCGACACGGAATTGTTCATCGAGATCGAGCATGACTACGCGATCTACGGCGAAGAAGTGAAATTCGGCGGCGGCAAGGTGATCCGCGACGGCATGGGGCAGTCGCAGCGCTGCGCGGCCGAGGTGATGGATACCGTCATCACGAATGCCGTCATCCTCGACCACTGGGGCATCGTGAAAGCCGATATCGGCCTGAAAAACGGTTTAATTTTCGGCATCGGCAAGGCGGGCAACCCGGACATCCAGCCCGGCGTGACCCTGCCCATCGGCGGCGCGACCGAGATCATCGCCGGCGAAGGCCTGATCGTCACGGCAGGCGGCGTCGACACGCATATCCACTTCATCTGCCCGCAGCAGATCGAGGAAGCGCTGATGAGCGGCGTGACGACCATGCTGGGCGGTGGCACGGGGCCGGCCGTAGGCACGGCCGCCACTACCTGCACCCCGGGGCCATGGCATTTGCACGCCATGCTGGGGGCCGCCGACGCCTTCCCGATGAACCTGGGCTTCATGGGCAAGGGCAATGTGAGTTTGCCGCTGCCGCTGGAAGAGCAGGTACGCGCGGGCGCCATCGGCCTCAAATTGCATGAAGACTGGGGCAGCACGCCGGCCGCCATCGACAACTGCCTGTCCGTCGCGGACCGCATGGACGTGCAGGTGGCGCTGCACAGCGACACTCTCAACGAGGGCGGTTTTTTGGAGCACACCCTGGCCGCCTTCAAGGACCGCACCATCCATACGTTTCACACGGAAGGGGCGGGCGGCGGCCATGCGCCCGACATCATCGCCGCCGTGGGGCAGGCCAACGTGCTGCCGTCATCGACCAATCCGACGCGCCCGTTTACCGTCAACACGCTCGACGAGCATCTGGACATGCTGATGGTGTGCCACCACCTGGACCCGGCGATTGCCGAAGATGTGGCGTTTGCCGAGTCGCGCATCCGCCGCGAAACCATCGCCGCCGAAGACATTTTGCACGATATCGGCGCCATTTCCATGATGTCGTCCGATTCGCAAGCCATGGGCCGCGTGGGCGAAGTAATCATGCGCACCTGGCAGACGGCGCACAAGATGAAGGTGCAGCGGGGACCGCTGGCGACCGACACGGCGCGCAGCGACAATTTCCGCGCCAGGCGCTATATCGCCAAGTACACGATCAACCCGGCCATCACGCATGGGATCGCGCACGTGGTCGGTTCCATCGAGGCGGGCAAGATCGCCGACATCGTGTTGTGGAAGCCGGCCTTCTTCGGCGTCAAGCCATCGATGATATTAAAGGGCGGCATGATCGCCGCCGCGCAGATGGGCGACCCGAACGCCTCGATTCCCACGCCCCAGCCCGTGCATTGCCGCATGATGTTCGGCGCCTTCGGCGGCGGCCTGAAAAAGTCGTTCACCTTTGTCTCGCAGGCGGCCTACGACCTCGATATCGGCCACCAGTTGAAACTGAATAAATCCGTCATCGCCGTGAAGAACATGCGCGGCTTGCGCAAGCACGACATGATCCATAACAGCGCCACGCCGCACATGGAAGTGGACCCGGAAACCTATGCTGTGCGCGCCGACGGCCAACTGCTGGTGTGCGAGGCGGCCGCCGTGCTGCCGATGGCGCAGCGCTATTTTCTATTCTAGGCAGGAGACATCATGCTCACATTGCATACCAAACTGGCGGCTGACGACAATCGCGCCGTTGTTGCTCAACTTGTGCTGCCCTACGACCAGCGCGAAAAATGCCGGCTGCGCGCCGTGCTGTCGAATGGCGACGAGGTGGCCGTGTTCACCGTGCGCGGCACGGTGCTGCGCGACGGCGAGCGCATGACAGGGCCGCAAGGGCAGGTGGTGCAGATCGTCGCCGCGCGCGAACCGACTTACCTGGTGTGCTGCGCGGATGCCCACACCCTGCTGCGCTGTGCTTTCCACCTGGGGAACCGCCATACGCAGGCGCAGGTGGGTGACGGCTTTTTGCGCATCCGCAAGGACGTGGTATTGAAGGAGATGCTGGAAGGCTTGCAGGCGACTGTGACGGAAGAAAGCGCGCCATTCGAGCCGGAAGCGGGCGCGTATGGCGGCGGCCATGGCCACCACGACGGCCACGGCCAGCACTTGCTGGCGCCCGTGCCGCTGCGGCAGAAGATCCACCGCCCCGGCGATGCGCCGGGTACCGTCTGATGCAGGCCTCGGCCCTGCTGCATTTGCTGCAGTTCGCCAGCCCGGCTTTGCCGATTGGTGCCTACAGCTATTCGCAGGGGCTGGAAGCGGCACTGGAGTGCGGCCTGGTGGCGGATGCGGCCACGGCGCGCGACTGGATCGCGCTGCATCTGACGCACGTGGTGGCGCGCTGGGAAGCGCCGCTGTGCTGGCGTTTGATGCTGGCGTTCGAGGCGCAGGATGTGTGCGCCGTGCAGCGCTGGAGCGAACGCTTCATCGCTTCGCGCGACACGGCGGAGTTTCGCGCCGAAACCATCCAGATGGGCTATTCATTGACCAAGCTGCTGGCCGAACTGGGCGTGGCCGACGGCGTGCTGATCGACATGCTGCAGGGCCAGCCGGAAGTGGCATTGCCGACGGCCTATGCCTGCGCCGTGGCGGCACTGGCCATTCCGCGTGAAGAGGCGCTGCTGGCCATGCTGTTCGCCTGGGCGGAAAACCAGGTGCTCGTCTGCGTGAAATCCGTGCCGTTGGGGCAGGTGGCGGGCCAGCGTTTGCTGCTGTCGCTGCGGCCGGAGCTGGAAGCGGCGGCGCTGATGGCGCAAACCTTGCAGGACGACGAGATGGGCAACTGGGCACCCGGCCTGTCGCTGCTGTCGATGCGGCACGAAGTGCAGTACAGCCGTTTGTACCGATCCTGAACACGACAACGAGAGACTACAACATGACATCGACTACCTCCAATCCCCTGCGCGTAGGCATCGGCGGGCCCGTCGGCTCGGGCAAGACGGCCCTGTGCGAAATGCTGTGCAAGGGCATGCGCGAGCGCTACGACATGGCCGTCATCACGAATGACATCTACACCAAGGAAGACATGGAAATCCTGTTGCGCGCGGATGCCTTGCCGGCCGAGCGCCTGATGGGCGTGGAGACGGGCGGCTGTCCGCACACGGCCATCCGCGAAGATGCCTCGATCAACCTGGAAGCCATCGCGCGCATGCAGGCAGATTTTCCGCATCTCGACTTGATCCTCGTCGAATCGGGCGGCGACAATTTGGCCGCTACCTTCAGTCCGGAATTGTCGGACCTGACGATTTACGTAATCGACGTGGCCGGCGGCGAAAAAATCCCGCGCAAGGGCGGGCCCGGCATCACGCGCTCCGATTTGCTGATCATCAACAAGACGGACCTGGCGCCGTACGTGGGCGCCAACCTGGACGTGATGGCGCAGGATGCGAAACGCATGCGCGGCGAGCGCCCCTTCGTGTTGACCAACCTGCGCAGCGGCGACGGCGTGCAGGTCGTCATCGATTTTATCCGCGAGCAAGGTTTGCTCGACCAACCAGGCAAGGAGCTGCAATGAGCGCAAGACTGATGACAAAAACGGCCGCTGCGGCGGCACTGTGCCTGCTGGCCTTGCCCGCCATGGCGCATCCCGGCCATGGCGAGAGCGCCGGCTTCCTGGCCGGTTTTGCCCATCCGTTCACGGGCATCGACCATTTGCTGGCCATGTTGGGCGTGGGCATCTGGGGCGGCCAGCAGCGCCGCGGCCTGGCCCAGCCCGCCACTTTCCTGGGCATGATGCTGCTCGGCGCGCTGGCCGGCATGGCGGGCTTGACGGTGCCTGGGCTGGAAACGGGCATCGCCGCCACGGTGGCGCTGGTGGGGCTGGCCATCGCGCTGGCGCTGGCGCTGCCGAACTGGCTCGGCATGGGGCTTGTGGGCATGTTTGCGCTGGCGCATGGCAATGCGCATGGCCAGGAATTACCGGCTGCCTCGGCCGCGTGCGGCTTCCTGCTGGCTACGGCCATGCTGCTGTGTGCCGGGCGTTTCCTTGGTCAGGTGCCGGCCGGGCGCGTGCTGCGCGTCGCCGGCGTGGCCTTGACGGCCGCCGGCGTGGTGCTGATGGGAGTGAACTAAGCGCCGGGGCGCTTGTCGGACAGTACGATGGGCGCTGCCTTTTCCGGGTGCAAGCCCTGATGGCCCGCATACACGGCGGCGATGGCGGCCATGTCGGCCTCCTTATCGCCCGTCAAGTATAAATGGTCAACGACGCCCAGCACCTTGTTCGGGTAGTCGATATACACCAGCAACAGCGGCACCCTGGCAGCCAGGGCCAGGTGATAAAAGCCGCTTTTCCAGTTCGGGCGGTAGCTGCGCGTCGCTTCCGGCGTGATGGCCAGCCAGTACCAGTCGGCGGCCAGCATGCGCTCGGCCTGGCGTTGAATCGTGCCGCTGGTGGTGCTGCGGTCGACGGGTTCGCCGCCCAGGTAGCGCAGTACCTTGCCCATCGGGCCGCGGAACAAGGAATCCTTGGCCAGCCAGCGGAACGGCAGCGACAGCGCCCATTTGCCGAACAGGCCCACCATGAAATCCCAGTTCGACGTGTGCGGGTAGACGACGACGATGCCGCGCGGCCCCGGCAGGGGACGGAAGCGCATGCGCCAGCCAAACAGATGCAGCACGCGCAACGCGCAGCGCTGGTGCCAGGTCGGCAAGTCGCCCGCTTGTACAAATAAATCGTCCATTGATACCCTTCAGTGACACTGTTCTTAATGGGATGGCGCTGGTGGCCATTTTCCTTGAAGCAAAATTCTGCGCAGGCATTCTATACGGGGCTGGCGGTGGCGACAAGCAGCCGAGGCCGCTATTCATGCGGCATCGGCGCTGTTGTCGCTGCTATTTTAACGATGCTTTGCCACGGTGGCGGGCACTAAATGCGCACAATGTGGTCAAAACTTGATGCAGCGTTGATCCACCCGACAGGGAGCCATGGCATGAAAGACAGTATCGATGATGTACCTGGGGAGCATGAGCGAACGGACAAAGTGATGGCCGAGCTCGTTGAGCGTGGCGTGGCGTTTCATCACACTCTGGGCCGGACGGTGGCGACAGCCTACTTGCGCGAGCACGCGGTGCCGGCCGAGGTGATACGCCGTGTGCTCAGCAGCGTGCACGCGCGTCGCGCGGCCCGGCCGGCACGGCGCCGATGGCGCTGAAGGTGGGGGAACTGCGGCGGAAGTAACACGGCGGACGCCACGATCATTGCGCAGTCAGCTGCGTTGATATCGTTGCGTCCGCCGCCGGGGGACGAGCAGCGCAATGCCGCTGAGGGGGCTGCGCTGAGGGTGCTGTTTACACCTGTGCCGCCAGTGCAGGGTAATCCGTGTAGCCGGCAGAGTCCGGTGCGTACAGGGTGTCCGGGTTCAGCGGATTCAATGGCGCGTCGCTGTGCAGGCGGACAGGCAGGTCGGGATTGGCGATGAACCACAGGCCGAAGGCCACGGCATCGGCTTCGCCCTTGGCCAGCAAGGCTTCGGCCGCCGCCTTGTCCATTTTTTCGTTGGCAATGTAGACGCCGCCAAATTCCTGTTTCAGGTACGGGCCCAGGCGGTCTTCACCGAGCGCTTCGCGCGCGCAGATGAAGGCGATGCCGCGCTTGCCCAGCTCGCGTGCCACATAGCCGAAGGTGGCGCGCGGGTCGGAATCGCCCATGTCGTGCGCATCGCGGCGCGGTGCCAAATGCATGCCCACCTTGTCGGCGCCCCATACCTCGATGCACGCATCCGTCACTTCCAGCATCAGGCGGGCGCGGTTTTCAATCGAGCCGCCGTAGTTGTCGGTGCGCAAGTTAGTGCTGTCTTGCAGGAACTGGTCGAGCAAATAACCATTTGCACCGTGGATTTCCACGCCGTCGAAACCGGCTTTTTTCGCATTCTCGGCACCCAGGCGGTAAGCCGCCACGATGCCGGGAATCTCTTCCGTATCGAGCGCGCGCGGCGTGACGAATTCCTGTTTCGGGCGCAGCAGGCTGACATGGCCGGCCGGCTTGACGGCGCTGGGCGCCACTGGCAGGTCGCCATCGAGAAAAACGGGTGCGGAAATGCGGCCCACATGCCACAGTTGCAGCACGATCAAGCCGCCCGCGTCATGCACGGCCTTGGTGATGTGTTTCCAGCCTTCCACCTGCTCCTCGGACCAGATACCCGGCGTGTCGGCATAGCCCACGCCCTGCGGCGTGACGGCCGTCGCTTCCGAGATGATCATGCCGGCCGAAGCGCGCTGCGTGTAGTACTCGGCCATCAGGGCGTTGGGCACGCGGCCCGGATTGCCGGCGCGCGAACGCGTCAGCGGCGCCATGATGATGCGGTTTTTCAGTTGCAGACTGCCAATGGTGATGGGGTCGAATAAAGTTGTCATGATTGTCCTTGTGGGTGCCGGTCAGGCGTCAATGTGAAGGGAGTGCGACGGTAGTGCTTGTTTATAAACCTTGCTGCATGTGGTCGAGAAAGGCCGCAATGGTGGCTTCGTTGCGGCTGAAGAAACTCCATTGCCCCACCTTGGTTGCCGAAATCAGGCCTGCTTTCTGCAAGCTGGCCAGGTGCGCCGAGACCGTCGATTGCGACAGGTTCAGGCGGCGGTCGATCAAGCCGGCGCACACGCCCAGGTGCAGCGGGTGCTCTTGCTCTTGGAAATACTGCTGCGGTTCCTTGAGCCATTGCAAAATCTGCCGGCGCACCGGATTGGCTAGCGCCTTGTGGATGGCGTCGATATCCATGTAGTTTCTCCTGAACATACAATTCGCCTTTCAGCGATGTATATATCGTGTTTTCCAAATTCTAATATCGTCATCTTACGATATAAATGAAAAGCGTGCCGGCGGCGTGCGTTTTTGAAGGCTCAGGCGGGGAGGGGATTGCGCTGTAGCACGGCAGGGCCCGTCAGCACGATGCGGACCAGATCCACCTGGCGCTGGGCGCCGGCCTTTGCGGTGGCGCTCTTGATCTGGGTGCGCGCCGTGTGGATGGAAATGCGCTGGCGTTCTGCATATTCCTGCAAGGAATAGCCGTTGACGAGCGCTTCCGTCAGGCGTGCCTCCGCCACCGTCATGCCATAGAAATTGCGCAGGGTGGCCGCCAGGGAAGTGATCAGGTCGCTGCTGTCGCTGAGGAAAACGGCGATGGCGCTGGCCGAGCCGAACGGACTGTGCCAGGAGGGCAGGGGCGTGACGCGCAGGCGCAGTTGTTCTCCCGTCAATCCGTTCAGGGTCAATACGCCGCCGGGACCGCCTGCCGCCGTCGTGCCCGTTTGAGCTGCTTCCTGCAGCATGCGCCGCAATGCGCCGTTGTCCGCTTCCCGCGGGCAATACAGGGGTGCGCCGTCGCGCAACTGCAGCAGCCGTGTCGAAGCCGTCATGGCCAGCGCCCGCTCGTTGGCGTATAACAATTGCGACGTGGCGTCGAGCAACAGCACCCCGAACGGCAGCAATTCCAGCACCTGGGTGGAACTCTGGGACAGCACTTCCAGCCTGCGCAGTTTACGCTGCAGGGCAAAGGCCGTTTGCAGGTGCGGCATCAGGCTGCGGATCAGCGCCAGCTCGCCCGCTTCGTAGGCGCCCGCCCGTTCGCGGCGCACCACGGTGACGTTGGTGGAGCGCTCGGCGCGCAATTCGACGATGGCCGCCGCCGTATAAAAGATGTCTTGCGGGCGCAGCCAGTCCGTCCAGTATTCGGTTTTCTTCAGGCAATGGTCGGGAAACAGCATGGAGCCGGTGACGACGGCGCCTTCGTGGTGCAGGGTGGCGTCTTCCAGCCAGACATTGCGCGCGCCGTAATAACTGGCAAAGCTGGCCATGGCATCCGCTTCGAAGCCATAGGTGGCGGACAGGCCGCTACCGGGCAGCTGGACGTCGACCGAGCGGTTGCTGAAATCATTGGCCCAGATCAGGCCCGCGTGCGACTTCAGCTGTTGTGCAAAGGCGGAGAGGAATTGCGACCAGGCGCCATGCCGCGTGGCCGCTTCGTAGATCAGGGTAATCAGCGCCTGGCTGGCGACGGCGAGCGATGGCGTCATTGGCGATCCTCATGGCGGCAAGCGGTGGACAAGACACATCTTGGGGCGGCCTTCGCTGCGGCCGCCCGACTTCCTTAGCGCGATTCCAGCCAGCTTTTCCCGCCGGAGGTGCACGCGCTGAGGCTAGCGTACTGACTCACATAGTTATAACCGCTGCCGCAGCCGCCTTCGCCGGATTTGACGGGGCCGTAGCAAGCGCCTTCATAGCTGAGCTTACCATTGACGCTGGTACTTTTGACACAGAAATTGTAGTTGCTTGCCGTGCTGTTGTTGGGCAAGGTGGGGCCATTGTTTTGCCCGCAACCGAGTTCCTTGCTCACGCTGCGCGCATAGTCGACCATTTTCTGGTACGTGCCGCTGTAGTAGGCATCCGCCTTGGCTTTGTCGCCCTGCTTGCAGGCGGCAACGAGGCTATCGTATCCCGAGTCTGCCTGAGCGTAGTTGCCCGATACCTGGATGCCGCAGGCGCTGGCCTGCTTGCGTTCCGCATCGCTGATCAGATTGCTGTACTGGCAGGTTGACGAGTTGCCGCCGCTGGCGCTGGTGGAGCCGCTGCCCGAGCCACTGTCGTCGCTGGCGCCACCACCGCAGGCGGACAGCATGAAGCAGCCGAGCAAAGTGACAGCAAAGGTGGTTGGATATGCTTGCATGATTTCCCCTGTGGACTGTGATTTGCCACCATGTGTCTGGTGGTATCTTTTTTATTGCTACAAGGAATTGTATCGGGCATGCTTTTTGGAAACATCACCCATTTGGGGTATGCGCAGGGAGTGCGGAGCGGGGCGGCGGCTGGCCACCCCGGCAGGAATCAAGCGAAGTGGAACAGCAGTAAGGCGATGACAGCAGGCACGGTTTGCAGGTAGAGAATGCGCGTCATGACGGTCGCCGCGCCCCACGCGCCGGCCATGGCGATGCAGGCCAGGCCGAAGACGGTGAATGCATGCGCGATGGCCGCGTCCGGGTGAAAAAAGCCCAGCGCCAGCGCCGCGACGAGAAAGCCGTTATAGCAACCCTGATTCGACATGGCGGGCCGCACGATTTCCGCTTTTTCCTTGGACAGGCCAAACACCTTGCGTCCGCGTGTATTGAACAGCACGGTTTCCAGCAGCACGATGTAGACGTGCAGCAGCAGGATGAGGGCGGTAAGGATTTGGGCCAGAAGCAGCATCATAGTTCCCGAGAGTGAATGGATAGGGTAATTATGCTGCCAAGTGCTTGTTTTTTGGCACCTTTCGTTTAGAGCCGTGGCACTAGCGAGAGTGTGCTTGGGGCAAGACTTTTCACCCAATGGTATACTTTTCCTTTTGCTCCTGTGGGGACGACCCCGCTCGATGTGGGGGCTGCATGGCGGGGACGACCCTGCCGCCTCGGGAGACGTGATGGCGTGGATCATCCTGGTATTGGCAGGTTTACTGGAAATTGGCTGGGCCATCGGCCTCAAATATAGCGCCGGCTTTACCCGCCTCGTGCCGTCCGTGCTGACGGCCATTTCCATGCTGGGCAGCGTGGTGATGCTGGGCCTGGCGCTGCGCAACTTGCCGCTGGGTACGGCGTATGCCATCTGGACCGGTATCGGTACCGTCGGCACGGCCATCTTCGGCATCATGGTGCTGGGCGAACCGGCCAGCGCCGCGCGCATCGCCTGCATCGCCTTGATCGTGTCCGGCATCCTGGGCTTGAAGCTGCTCAGCCCACATTAAAGGATACAAGAATGAGTCTCGCCATGACGTATTTCTACCTGGCCATCGCCATCATCGCCGAAGTCATCGCGACCAGCGCCTTGAAGGCGTCCGACGGCTTCAGCCGCTTGCTGCCCAGCGTCATCACCGTGGTCGGCTACAGCATCGCCTTCTGGTGCTTGTCCCTGACCTTGAAGGTCATCCCTACCGGTATCGTGTATGCGATCTGGTCGGGCGTGGGCATCGTGCTCATTTCCGCCGTCGGCTGGTTCTGGTTCAAGCAGAGCCTGGATACGCCGGCCTTGATCGGCCTGGGGCTGATCATTGCCGGCGTGCTGGTGATCAATTTGTTTTCAAAGTCCGTCGGACATTAATCAAAAACTGCTGGCCACCCGCGCCAGGTAATACCACTCCGCATTCGCCGCCGCATTGACGTCCGGGAACAGGATGTAGGCGTCGAATTCGGCCGTCACAGGCGTGCCGTCCGCGCGCACGCCGATCTGCTCGCCCTGTTTGACCTTGTCAAAGCTGGACCAGGTCTTGATGAAGCGGTCGTCCGCGTGCAGCTTGTCGTGCACGACGACCATGTTCAGGGCTTCCATGTCGGCGTCGGCGATGGCTTCCGGTTGCGGTGCGTCGATGAAGCCGAGGAAGGCGAGTGTGTTCATGATGGCGCGGTAGGCGACATCCGGCGCTCCCGGGTCCGCGTGCTGGCCGCATTCCAGGGTCAGGGCATAGCCGCCCGTCGAGCGCATGTATTCGGTCGTGCCCACGCCATAGCGCAGGACCAGGCCCACCTGGTCGCTATTGCCCAGGCGGCGCTGTACGCCCTGGCCGTAAGCGTGCAGCCAGCCATCGACGAAGCGGCGCACGCCCAGGCGGCGCGCCAGCGCGCGTTCCTTGTCTTCATGTTGAAACGGTTGCAGCGGGCCATCGTTATTGCGCGGCCCCACCATGACGAAGGGCTGGCTGTCGGCATTAAACGAGTGCAAGTCCAGCAGCACGTCGTGCTGGCCCAACAGCGGGCACAGCCAGTTGGCGATGCGGTCTTCGAAATCCTGCGGATTGTCGTTCGGAAACAGATTGCGGTTCAGGTTGCGGTCGCCGCTGCGCACGCCCTTGGCGTAAGCCAGCGGATTGGTGATGGGCACGAAGGTGACGCTGCCGGCCAGGATGGAGAGGGTGCCGCTGTCGAGTTCAGCCATCACGCGGTGGATGCCCTTGGTGCCGCAGGTTTCATTGCCGTGCACGGCACCGGTGACGATCAGGCGCGGGCCGCTGCCCTGGCCCGTGTAGTTGATGGACTTGAAGTGGAGTGCGCTGCTCATGCTGGACATATCCTATGCGGTTGCGGGAAGGGAAAGCGGGATCGGCATATTTTAGCGGGATTCGCCTTGGCCGCCTGGAAAAAGTTGGCCATGGCAGTGTGCGGCATGGCATGATCGGCGCCACCGTTGTTTTCCATTGCTGATATCCATGTCGTCTTCGTCTTCCTCCCGCCTGGCTGGTCTCGATACCTTGCGCGCGCTGGCCATTGTGCTGGTGTTCATGAACCATTACTTGCTGTTCGTCAGCGAGGGCGGGGCGTTTGGTTTCTGGGGAGAAATCGGCTGGACGGGCGTGGACCTGTTCTTTGCCCTCAGCGGTTATCTGATCGGCAACCAGATTTTTGCGGCCTTGCGCAGCGAGCACGGGTTTTCCTTGCCCCGCTTCTATGCGCGACGCTTCCTGCGCACCTTGCCCAGCTTCTATGCCGTGCTGGTCCTGTATTATTTGTCGCCCGCGTTTCGTGGCGATAACGCGTTGCTGCCCCTGTGGAAATTCCTGACCTTTACGCAGAACATCAACTTGACACCGGGCACGGCGTTTTCCCATGCATGGTCGCTATGCGTGGAAGAGCAGTTTTATGTGCTGCTGCCGGCCGCGGCGTTGTTGATTGCCGCCTGCCGCAAGTCGCTGCTGTGGGCGTGGGTGGCCGTGGCCGCCAGCTTTATCGTGGGCATGCTGCTGCGCGCGTATCTGTGGGATGAATATGTGCAAGTGCCGCGCGGCGGTCTCGGCTATTACAAGTATATTTATTACGCTTCTTGGTGCCGTTTCGACGAACTGGTGGCGGGCGTGGCGCTCGCGCTGCTGAAAAACTATCACCCGGGTACCTGGATGCGCCTGACCTCGTATGGCAACCGTACCTTGCTGGCAGGAATCGCCGGCACGGCGCTGATGTTGTATGTGTTTCTCACCGATCACTATGGCTATTGGGTGACGGTGGTTGGCTATCCGGCCCTGGCCGCCAGTTTCAGCTTGCTGCTGGTCGCCGCGTTGAGTCCCGCCAGCATCTTGTACAAGGTGCGCGTGCCGGGCGCGGCCAGCCTGGCCCTGTGGTCATATGCAATTTACCTGCTGCACAAGCAGTTGTGCATTTTGCTGCGCCCGCTTTTGCAGGATAGCGGTTATGGGCCGGACAGCTTGCCGGCCATGCTGGTGATGATACTGCTCAGCATCGTGTCGGGCTGGCTCTTGTATAGAGTGGTGGAAACTCCATTCATGCGCTTGCGGGCGCGCTATGTGCCCGCCAATCACGTTTGATTTATATCTCATTCACTACATATCAATCACGTCCAGCCCCCGTGGCGTGCCCACGAGTAGTTCCAGAATGGCATGCACGCGCAGATTCGTGTCTTCATGTTCCGTGTTGAATATCAGGGTACGCAGGCCGGGCACGGCTTCCGTAATGTGGTCGCTGGCGTAAGCATTGATCAATAACAAGACCAGGTCCGTGGCGCCCGCGCCGGGCTGGCGCCGTAGCCGGTCATGAATCACGTTCAGCAGCGCGCGCTGCATGCGCGGCGTGGGGTTGGTGATGTAGGCGAAGACGCTCGGCGTGTTGGCGATGGCCGCGCACAGGCGCCGCTCCATCTCGTCCGGCTTCACGTCGGAAGCGATATCGAAGTACGCGGCATTCCAGCGCGTGCGCGCATACGGGTGGCCGGGCGGGAAGGAATCGGCCGTTTCGAAACCGCAAACGCGGCTCAGGGTTTTCAGCCAGCTTATGATGGTGGAGTTCATGCCGCGATTCTAGCGGCATTCCGCGCGTTCCGGGCCGACTCACTATAAACGTGGCTGACGCCCGGGAAGCGGATCAAAAACAGATTAAAGTTTCCTGTAAAACAGCCCTTGTCATTCTGGGAAAGCCTCTCTATAATGCTGGTCTTCGGGGCGGTTAGTTCAGCTGGTTAGAATACTTGGTCGACATCCAAGGGGTCGGGGATTCGAATTCCTCACCGCCCACCAGAATTTGGCAGTAGATGGTTTTTAAGCTGGCGCAAGCCGCAAGCGGTCACTTTAAATAAAGTGATCAACAAAAGTTTTACGGGCGGTTAGTTCAGCTGGTTAGAATACTTGGTCGACATCCAAGGGGTCGGGGATTCGAATTCCTCACCGCCCACCAGAATGCAGTGAGAGAGAAAGGTAAAACCGGTTATGACACCGCGAACTACTACCAAGCTTTGGGAGTGACGCTAGTCGAACGGGTTTCCTTTGTCTCAAGAAAGTGAAAAACGCGGCTAGTCCGCGTTTTTTTGCGTCTGCGTTTTCCTTTCAGTTATTTTACCCATCACATCGCAGTTTTACCTGGCGCCAGCGCCGATATGGAGATCAATATGCTTACAATCCGACTTCCCGATGGTTCCGCCCGTCAATTTGACGGCCCGGTCACCGTGGCCCAGGTTGCGGCCAATATTGGTACTGGTCTGGCCAAGGCTGCCCTGGCCGGCAAGGTCGATGGCAAACTGGTCGACACCTCCTATCTGATCGAGCAAGACGCCGAACTGGCGATTGTCACCGACAAGGATGCCGATGGCCTGGAAGTGATCCGCCACTCGACGGCCCACTTGCTGGCGTATGCGGTCAAGGAGCTGTTCCCGGACGCGCAAGTGACCATCGGTCCCGTGATCGACAACGGCTTTTACTATGACTTCGCCTACAAGCGCCCGTTCACGCCGGAAGATTTGACGGCGATCGAAAAGAAAATGACGGAACTTGCCAAGAAGGATGAGCAAGTCACGCGCAAGGTGGTTGCGCGCGACGAAGCCATCGAGTACTTCAAGGGCATCGGCGAAGCCTACAAGGCTGAGCTGATCGGCTCGATTCCGGCCGATCAGGAAGTGTCGCTGTATTCCGAAGGCAAGTTCACGGACTTGTGCCGCGGCCCCCACGTGCCATCGACGGGCAAGCTGAAAGTATTCAAGCTGATGAAGCTGGCCGGTGCCTACTGGCGCGGTGACTCGAAAAACGAGATGCTGCAGCGTATCTATGGCACGGCCTGGGCCAAGAAGGAAGACCAGGAGCTGTACCTGCATAACCTGGAAGAGGCGGAAAAGCGCGATCACCGCAAACTGGGCAAGCAGCTTGATTTCTTCCATTTCCAGGAAGAAGCACCAGGCCTGATCTTCTGGCACCCGAAAGGCTGGTCGATCTGGCAGCAAGTCGAGCAATACATGCGCAATGTGTACCAGGTCAACGGCTACCAGGAAGTCAAGGCGCCGCAAATTCTCGACCGTGGCCTGTGGGAAAAAACCGGTCACTGGGATAATTACCGTGAAAACATGTTCATCACGGAATCGGAAAATCGCGCTTATGCGCTGAAGCCGATGAATTGCCCTGGCCATATCCAGATTTTCAACAATGGCATGCGCAGTTACCGCGACTTGCCATTGCGCTACGGCGAATTCGGCCAATGTCACCGCAACGAGCCATCGGGCGCCTTGCACGGCATGATGCGCGTGCGCGGCTTTACGCAGGATGATGGTCACATCTTCTGCCTGGAAGAGCAGATTGCCGGCGAAGTGACGGCTTTCCATCAGCAGGCCATGGATGTCTACACGGCTTTCGGCTTCACGAATATCGATGTAAAGCTGGCTTTGCGCCCGGATAACCGCATCGGCACGGAAGAGTCGTGGGATTTCGCCGAGGAATCCCTGCGTTCGGCCCTGCGCGCCTGTGGCGTGGAATGGACAGAATTGCCGGGCGAGGGTGCTTTCTACGGTCCGAAGATCGAATACCACCTGAAAGACAGCCTGGGCCGCGCATGGCAAGTGGGCACTGTGCAAATCGACCCGTCGATGCCGGGCCGCTTGGGTGCTGAATACGTGGCCGTGGACAATACGCGCCAGGTGCCGATCATGCTGCACCGCGCGATCGTGGGCTCGCTGGAACGTTTCATCGGCATCCTGATCGAACACTATGCGGGCGCCATGCCGTTGTGGTTGTCGCCAGTGCAAGTGTCGGTGTTGAATATTTCCGACGCTCAAGCCGACTATGTACAGGAAGTTACAACAAAACTGCGCAAAGCGGGGCTGCGCGTACAGGCTGATTTGCGTAACGAGAAGATTACCTATAAAATACGTGAACATTCCGTACAAAAATTGCCTTATATCTTAGTAATTGGCGACAAAGAGCGGGATGCGAATACAGTGGCCGTGCGGGCGCGGGGCAATATCGATCTGGGCGTCATGTCCGTCGATGCCCTGATTGAGCGACTCAAACATGAAGTCGACACCAAGGCCTGACGAGGAAACTCGCTGCACGACCGTCTTACAAGATTTTTAAAGGAAATTACAATAGCTACTGACAAGTCACATCGCATCAATGGCGAAATCACTGCCCCTGAAATGCGTTTAAGCGGGGTCGATAACGAGCCACTCGGTATCGTAAGTTTGGCTGAAGCCTTCCGCCTGGCGGAAGAGGCAAACGTCGACCTGGTGGAAATTGCGCCTACCGCGCAGCCACCGGTTTGTCGTTTGATGGACTACGGCAAATTTAAGTATTCGGAGCAAAAGAAAGCTCACGAAGCCAAATTGAAGCAAAAGATCATCCTCGTGAAGGAAGTCAAATTCCGTCCGGGGACTGATGATGGTGACTACAATATCAAGTTGCGTAATCTCATCAAGTTCCTCGATGATGGTGATAAAACCAAAATCACGCTGCGTTTCCGTGGTCGTGAGATGGCGCATCAGGATATTGGCTTCCGTATGCTGGAACGTCTGAAAGCCGACCTGGAGCCGTACGGCCAGGTCGAGCAGTTCCCGAAGATGGAAGGCCGCCAAATGATCATGGTTCTTTCGCCTAAGAAGAAGAAGTAAGCTACAATAGCGTTTTACTGTGGATCGACGTGGTTTGTGCCTGCATTGGTGCGACACACGATTCCAGGCAGAATTTGCGCGGCCCGCTCAGCAATGTGCGGGCCGCGCGAACTGTAGCGGACTCGCATCCGCTGCACAGCATGTGAAAGCAGGCATCTAAGCGCAGCGTCGTGTTGCCACCTGCAATCCTGTTATAAATGGAGCTGTCCGTAAGAGGACAGATTGCTATGCCTAAAATGAAGACCAAAAGCTCTGCGAAAAAACGTTTTCGCGTGCGCCCGGGTGGTACTGTTAAATGTGGTCATGCGTTCAAACGCCACATCTTGACCAAGAAAACCACCAAGCTGAAACGCGCTCTGCGCGGTACCACCAATGTCGCTGCGTCTGACGTGAAATCCGTCTACCGCATGATGCCGACTGCTTAATCTCACACTCAATATAAGGAGTTACTATGCCTAGAGTAAAACGTGGGGTTACAGCTCGTGCCCGTCATAAAAAGATTCTTGTTCAAGCTAAAGGCTACCGTGGTCGCCGCAGCCGTGTATACCGTGTTGCCAAGCAAGCAGTTATGCGCGCTGGCCAATACGCTTACCGCGATCGCCGCAACAAGAAACGCGTTTTCCGCCGCCTGTGGATCGCCCGTATCAACGCCGCTTCCCGTGAGCATGGCGTAACGTACAGCGTATTCATGAACGGCTTGAAAAAAGCAAATATCGAACTGGACCGTAAAGTCCTGGCCGATATGGCTGTGATGGACAAGCCAGCATTCGCTGCGATTGTCAACGCAGTTAAAGCAAAAATCGCTGCGTAAGCATCGGTGATTGCACAACGTCATCCGTAGGGTGACGTTAGAACGGCAACTGACAAAATCGTCGCGAGCGGAAGGGTGTTGCGGTCGAGAAGCGCAACCGTACGAAGGTACGGTGAGCATCGCAAACCGTACATCACGACGCGCAGCAGATTGGGTCAGTTGTCACAAAGAGCGGGGCAGGGGTGTGAACCTTATGCCCCGTTTCCGTTTTTGATTGTTGGACTTTTGATAACCGAGTCCAGAATTGATGTCCAAAACAGGAAATGCCGCATGAACTCCCTAGAAGAACTCGTCGTCTCGGCTCAGGCTGACTTTATCGCCGCCGCAGACGCTGCCGCACTTGAAAACGCCAAAGCCCGCTACCTGGGCAAGACTGGCCAGATTACCGAAATGATGAAGGGCCTGGGCAAGCTGGACCCGGACGCGCGCAAGGCGCAAGGCGCCCTGATCAATGCCGTCAAAGTGCAGATCGAAGACGCGCTGACGGCCCGCCGTGATGCGCTGGCCGATGCCCAAATGCAAGGCCGTCTGAATGCCGAAGCGATCGACGTGACCCTGCCAGGCCGTGGCCGCATGCCCGGCGGCATCCATCCCGTGATGCGCACGTGGGAGCGGGTCGAGGAAATCTTCCGCTCAATCGGTTTCGACGTGGCCGACGGCCCCGAAATCGAGAACGACTGGACCAACTTCACGGCGCTCAACAGCCCGGAAAACCATCCAGCCCGTTCCATGCAGGATACTTTCTACATCGATGGCAACGACACCGATGGCAAGCCCTTGCTGCTGCGCACGCACACGAGCCCGATGCAGGTGCGCTATGCGCGCACGCATACGCCGCCGATCAAGGTCATCGCGCCGGGTCGCACCTACCGCGTCGACAGCGACGCCACCCATTCGCCGATGTTCCACCAGGTCGAAGGCCTGTGGATCGCCGAAGACATCAGCTTTGCCGACTTGAAGGGCGTGTACCTGAACTTCGTCAAGGCCTTCTTCGAAACGGACGACCTGCAAGTGCGCTTCCGCCCGTCGTACTTTCCGTTCACGGAACCGTCGGCCGAGATCGACATCGCCTTCGGCTCGGGCCCGCTGAAAGGCCGCTGGCTGGAAGTGTCGGGCGCCGGCCAGGTGCATCCGACCGTGGTGAAGAACTTCGGCCTCGATCCCGAGAAATTCATCGGTTTTGCTTTCGGCTCCGGCCTGGAACGCTTGACGATGCTGCGCTATGGCATCAACGACCTGCGTCTGTTTTATGAAGGCGACTTGCGTTTCTTGAAGCAATTCAACTAAAGCGTTGTTCCGTTTGATTCATGGCGCTTGAGCGCCTGTGCGCTCGCGCTGTGAGCTTTGACCCTTTGAAGGCTTGATTATGCAATTTTCCGAAAACTGGCTCCGTACCATGGTCGATCCGAAGATGACTTCGGACGAACTGGCCCATCTGCTGACCATGTCCGGTCTCGAAGTCGAGGACGTCGATCCTGTCGCCCCTCCGTTCTCGAACGTGGTGGTAGGCCTGGTCCTGGAGATGGAAAAACATCCGAACGCGGACCGCCTGAATGTGTGCCAGGTCGACGTCGGCACGGGCACCATGCTCAACATCGTCTGCGGTGCACCCAACGTGCGTCCGGGCTTGAAAGTCGTCTGCGCGATGGCGGGCGCCGTGCTGCCGCCTGGCGCCGATGGCAAGCCGTTTGAAATCAAGGTGGGCCAGCTGCGCGGCGTCGAGTCGCAAGGCATGCTGTGCTCCGCGCGCGAATTGAAATTGTCGGAAGAAAACGCCGGCTTGATGGAATTGCCGGACGACGCGCCGATCGGCCAGAATTTCCGCGACTACTTTGCGCTGAACGACTTGAAATTCACCATCAAGTTGACGCCGAACAAGGCGGACTGTCTGTCCGTGCTGGGCGTGGCGCGCGAAGTGTCGGCTCTCACGGGCGTGCCCCTGAATGTGCCGCAGTTCCGCACCGTGCCTGTTTCCAGCGACGAAGTCTTGCCGGTGAAAGTCAGTGCGCCGGACCTGTGCGGCCGTTTCACGGGCCGCGTCATCCGCGGCTTGAACGCCCGTGCCGCCACGCCGGACTGGATGAAGCAGCGCCTCGAGCGCAGCGGCCAGCGTCCGCTGTCGGCCCTGGTCGACATTTCCAACTATGTCATGCTGGAACTGGGCCGTCCTAGCCACGTGTTTGACCTGGCGAAGATCCACGGCAGTCTCGACGTGCGTTGGGGCAAGGCTGGCGAATCCGTCAAGCTGTTGAATGGCAATACTATCGCCGTCGACGAGTGGATCGGCGTCATTGCCGATGACCAGGAAATCGAATCGCTGGCCGGCATCATGGGCGGCGACGCCAGTTCCGTGTCGGACGATACGGACAGCATCTACCTGGAAGCGGCATTCTGGTGGCCGAACGCGATTCAAGGCCGCGCGCGCCGCTTGAATTTCTCCACCGATGCGGCGCACCGCTTCGAGCGCGGCGTCGATTTCGCCACCACCGTCGAGCACATCGAGCGCATCACGGCCCTGATCGTGGAAATCTGCGGCACGCCAGCAACGACCGTCGGCCCAGTCGACGACCACGTGGTGAACTTGCCGCAACGCCAGCCAGTGTCCATGCGCACCGCACGCGCGCAAAAGGTCATCGGCGTGCCGCTCAATGATACGTTGATCGCCGATATCTTCACGCGTTTGGCCCTGCCATTCACCCTGGCGGACGGCGTGTTTTCCGTGAGCTCGCCCAGCTACCGTTTCGACATCGAGATCGAGGAAGACTTGATCGAGGAAGTGGCGCGCGTGTACGGCTTTGAAAACATCCCGACCCTGCCGCCCGTGGCCGCGAACGTGATGCAGATTGCACCAGAAAATACCCGCTCGCTGTTTGCGGTACGTCATGAACTGGCTGACCTGGGCTTCCAGGAAGTGGTTAACATGAGCTTTGTCGATACGGCGTGGGAGCGCGATTTCTCGGGCAACACGCATCCGATCAAATTGCAGAACCCGATTGCCAGCCAGATGAGCGTGATGCGTTCCTCGCTGATCGGCAGCCTGATCGCCAACGTGCGCTACAACCTGAACCGCAAGACGAACCGCGTGCGTATCTTCGAAGTGGGCGCGATTTACCAGCGCGACGCCGCCGTGGAAAACGGTCCCTTGTCGGTGGCCGGTTACGCCCAGCCAAAACGTGTGGCGGCCATGGCCTACGGCGCGGTGGCGGACGAGCAGTGGGGCCAGGCTGCACGCACGGTCGACTTCTTTGACGTGAAGGCAGACCTGGAAGCGCTGTTCGCGCCGCTGGTCTTGCGTTTCAGCAAGGCTGAACACCCGGCTCTGCATCCTGGCCGCTCGGCGAACGTGGAACTCGATGGCAAGGTCATCGGTTTCATCGGCGAATTGCACCCGCGCTGGATGCAAAAGTATGACTTGCCGCTGGCACCCGTGCTGTTCGAAGTCGACGCCGCCGCCCTGACGCAAAGAGTCGTGCCTGTTTACCAGGAAATCTCGAAATTCCCTGGCGCCAGCCGCGACTTGGCCGTGGTCGTCAAGCAATCGGTGGCGGTACAGGATCTGCTCGACAGCTTCCACGTTGCCGCCAAGGCAAGCCCTGCAGCGCGTATCGTGCAAGCCATTGTTTTATTTGATGAATATCGTGGAAAAGGGCTGGAAGCGGATGAAAAAAGCCTTGCTTTCCGGATTAGCTTGCAAGATACTCAAAACACCCTGCAAGACGATGTCGTCGATGGCTTGATGGCTGTTCTGATCGATGCCGCCAAGCAGGGCCACGACGCGAAATTGCGTTCGTAATTAGCGGATTGGCCGTCGCCTGGTGTGACGGCCTTTCCGTCGTCAACAGTAGACGAGCTTGCCATGTGGCGGGCTCGGGCGCACAGAAAAGGCAGGGCAGGAAAATTAATAACAGCGACGTTGATTCCGCCGTACTGCAATCCGCACTGGCCGCCGATCTGCATCGGGCCATGCTGGTTGCCAAAGTGCGCCAGGAAGCGGAAAAAGATTTACCCACCTTGACCAAGGCAGAACTTGCCGAATTGTTGTTCGAGCAAGTGGGTCTGAACAAGCGCGAAGCGAAGGATATGGTCGAGACATTTTTCGATGAGATCCGCAATGCGCTCGAGCGTGGCGAGGCCGTCAAGCTGTCTGGTTTCGGCAATTTCCAACTGCGCGACAAGCCGCAGCGGCCGGGCCGCAATCCGAAGACGGGCGAAGA
This sequence comes from Janthinobacterium pasteuri, assembly GCF_051380775.1. Lineage (NCBI taxonomy): Bacteria > Pseudomonadati > Pseudomonadota > Betaproteobacteria > Burkholderiales > Oxalobacteraceae > Janthinobacterium > Janthinobacterium pasteuri. The sequence continues at coordinate 79,231 of NZ_JBNYXS010000009.1, forward strand.
GATTCCCATTACTGCTCGCCGTGTCGTGACCTTTCATGCGAGCCAGAAGCTGAAAAGCATGGTCGAAGAGACCAGTCCGCTGGCACGTGCTGCCTGAGTGAGTGGCGATGAACGAGCGCATCAGTAAAACCGAGTTGATCGCCTTGCCGCCCATTCCGGCGAAACGTTATTTCACGATCGGCGAAGTGAGCGAGTTGTGCGGCGTCAAGCCGCACGTACTACGCTACTGGGAGCAGGAGTTTTCCCAGCTCAAACCGGTCAAACGACGTGGCAACCGTCGTTATTATCAGCACCATGAGGTGCTGTTGATACGCCGCATCCGCGAATTGCTGTATGAACAAGGCTTCACCATCAGTGGCGCGCGCAACAAGCTCGATAGCCGTGGTGCATCGCATGCCATCCTTGATGAGTTGCCTGTGCTGCCGGCCATGCCCGTCGCGCCGCAGGAAGAACCGCTGGACCGCGCGTGGATACGCAATGAATTAATTGCGATTTTAAACTTGCTAAAATAAGATTTGTACCAATATAGGTGGGGTTGTCCAACACGGACTGACTATATTGCATGGGCTGGCTGCCCGGGCGCTGCCGGTAGCATGCGGTGCGACCTATTTTGAATATAATGTTAATGTTGCGTTTTTGTTAGTGACGCTAAGCCGGAGCAGCGTTCAGGTTCCGGTAGTCTTTCCCAGGCCAGGAAAATTTAAGGGGAAACAATGATACGCGTTGCCATTTGTGATGATCACCAAATAGTACGAGCTGGATTCAAACAGATTTTTTCGTCGTCAAGCGATTTCAGTGTGGTGGCGGAAGCCGGTACGGGGCGTGAAGCGCTCGATATTGCCCGCCGCGAAATTTGCGATGTACTGTTGCTCGATATCGCCATGCCCGATCAGAGCGGCATCGATACCTTGCGCACGATCCGCCAGGGCCAGCCGGAATTGCCAGTGCTGATACTCAGCGGCTATCCCGCGCAGCAATACGCATTGAACCTGTTCAAGATGGGCGCGAATGGCTATCTGAACAAGGAATGTGAAGCCGATGAGCTGATGACGGCCGTGCGAACCGTGTTCCAGGGGCGTCGCTACGTCAGTTCCACAGTGGGCGAATTGCTGGCGCAGTCGTTCGACCGCGATACGAATGCCGCCCTGCATACGGAATTGTCGGACCGCGAGTTCCAGGTCTTCCTGCGCCTGGCGCGTGGCGCTACCGTGTCCGATATCGGTGTGGCCTTGTCGCTGAGCATCAAGACGGTAAGTACTTACCGTACGCGCATCATGGAAAAAATGGGCTTGCAATCGAACAGCGACTTGACCTATTACGCAATGAAAAACAATTTGCTTGACTAGCGCTGCGGTGCGATCATGGCAGCATGATCGCTCAGCCAGCTAGCTAACACGACTTGTGCAGTGCAGCAGTCTGTAGCGAGGATTATAATTGGCCGGCGCCGGCGCTTTCCCCCGCGCCGAACCTTGCTAAGGATGCACATCAGGATGTATTTCACCGTTGAACCGGCCCCGAATCACCGCCTGCCCCTCTACAAGACGATCCTGTGCGTGGTTTGCGCCTTGTTGCTTGTACTCAATGGTTTCAGTCTCTTCCATAATCTGCAATCGCTGAAGGGCACGAACGCCCTGCTCAGCCAGAGCGCCCGCGTGGCGGACCGCCTGCAGTATTTGAACGTGCTCGTGCTCGATGCGGAAAGCAGCTTGCGCGGCTATTTCATTTCCGGCTCGGAAACGTATCTGGGGCCCTCGAAGACCGCTTCCACCGAAATCGAAAATGAATTCAAGGAGTTGCAAACCTTGCTCGCGGGCAGTCCTACGCAGCTGAAAAATCTGGGTCAATTAAAAAGTTTGATCCGTCGCAAGATGTCGATGTTGCAAGAGTCGATCGAGGTCTACAAGCAGGGCGGACTGGCCGAAATCGTCAATATCTCGCGCGTGACCGACGACCGCGCCACCATGGACGAAATCCGCCTGCAGGTGGTGATCATGACGCGTGAGCAGAATGAAGCGCTGTCGTCCGGCAGCGCCGCCTTTTATCATGAGTACCAGAAAGCCGTGCTGCTCGGCATTGGCATCAATGCCCTGGCCATCCTCGTGCTGATCATGTTTTACCAGCTGGTGCGGCGCAGCTTCCAGAAGCGCGCGACCGTCGAGTATGCACTGCAAAATGCCAACGACACCCTGGAATCGACGGTCAGCAAGCGCACGCAGCAGTTATCCGTGCTGTCGCGCCATTTGATCAGTGTCAATGAAGTGGAGAAGGCGCGTCTGGCGCGTGAGCTGCACGATGAGCTGGGCGCCAATTTGACCTCGATCAGCATGGACCTGGGCGCCGTCACGCAGCAACTGGCACACACGCAGCCGGAACTGGCGGCACAATTGCGCCATGCCAAGGCCACCCTGCTGGAAACGGTAGAACTGAAGCGCCGCATCGTAGAGGATTTGCGGCCCAGCCTGCTGGACAACCTGGGCCTGTGCGCCGCCATCGAAAGCTATTGCGAAGATTTTGCTCGCATGAGCTCGGTTCGCTGCGAAACGGACGTGGCCATCAATATTGACAACCGCGAAGCCACCCTGACGATTGCCCTGTTCCGCATCGTGCAGGAATCGCTGACGAATATCCTGAAATACGCGCGCGCCGGCATGGTCAGCGTGACCTTGAAACGCAACGAGCACGGCCTGGTGCTGCGCGTGATCGACGACGGCATCGGCATCACCGAAGATGCGCTGCAAAAACCCATGTCGCACGGTTTGCTGGGCATGCGCGAGCGGGCCCTGCTGCTGGGCGGAACCCTCACCGTGCGCCAGGGCCCGGAAGGCAAAGGCACCTGCGTGGAAGCCGTGATTCCGCTGCCGCTGACGCCGGAGCCGGAAGAGCTCGACGAGGACGCCAGCGTGTGAATGTTTCTGGATGCAAAAAAAAAGGCCGGGCATGCAGCCCGGCCATTTTTTTAACTATTCAGATCAGCAGCGTATCAGCAGCGTGACACGTCGCGCAGCAAACGGTCGTATTCCGTCTTGGCGACCTTGTAGCACTCGCCCGCATAGCATTCCAGGCCGGCGCGGTCGAGTACCGTGATATTGCCGCGGCGATAGTGGATCAATCCTTCATCCTGTAGCTTGCCGGCGGCGGCCGTGATGCTTTCGCGGCGTACGCCCAGCATGATGGAAATCAGTTCTTGCGTCACTTTCAATTCGTTCGATGGCGAACGGTCCAAGCGGTCCAGCAACCAGCGGCACAGCTTTTGCTCGATCGAGCTGTGGCGGCCGCCGACGGCGTTCTGCGCCATTTGCGCAAACAGGGCGTTGGTGTAGCGCATCAGCAGCTGGGGCAGGGCGCCGCCCTGGTTGAACGCATCGCGCAAGCATTGGGTTTTGAGGCGGTAGCCGTAGCCGGCACTTTGCACGACGGCCGTGCACATGGCGCGCTCGCCTGCCAGCAGCGAAGCACCGGCCACGCCTTCATGGCCGACGACAGCGATTTCCGTCGTGGCACCATCTTCCATCACATACAGCAGGGAAATGATGGCGGTGGTGGGGAAGTAGCTGTATTCCAGGTTATTGCCATAGGCATACAGTTCCTTGCCGAACGGCAGTTCCACCAATTCCAGGTCTTCAAACAGCGATTCGAGCGCGGCGCGCGGCAGGGCGGCCAGCAATTCATTCTGTTGGGCACTGCTGAGGCTAACCCGCGACGCAAGCTTGATTTCCCGTCCGGCCGCCGGCATGGCGCGCGGCAGCAACTGGTTCTTCTGGACCGGGGTGATAAGTTGAGTATGGTTCATAGTATTCCTCACAGGCTTTTTACATCGGAGTGCGACTGCCGCGTTGCTGGTCAAAAAATGTTGCCCTAGCCAGGTGGTAACAGCAATTTTGTCGACCGCGCGGTGCAGATCGCGATGTAGCTACTTTAAAAGCTTATGTAAGTGGCGAACATAAGATTAGCAGTCGCCACTTTGTAGTCTCTTTTGAGGCGGAATTGTAGTCCTTGTCCTACGTGCACACTTTTGACTAGCTAGCCTTGCGCCGTTCTGCGCGATTTTGTGATATGACGCGCGGTTTATTGGCGCTCCACAGACCCGCCGGACGCACGCTGGGCAAGCCATCGCGCACGCTCGCAGCGCTGGCCTGGCGCGCGCCAGGCATCTCGTGTTCGCCCAGGCGGAAGCGGCTGACGGCCTGCGTCAGCGCCTCGCCTTCCTGGTGCAGGCGCTGCGAACCGGCGCGCGCCTCGTCGACCAGGCCCGCATTCTGGCGCGTCATGTCGTCGATTTGTGCCAGCGCCTGGTTGATGCGGGCGATCTCGCCATTCTGCTCGGCGCCGGCGCTGCTGATGCGTCCGATCACCACGGCCACTTGCTGCACCGCATCGACGACTTGCCGCATGGTGCTACCGGCGGCATTGACGAGGTCGCCACCCACATCCACGGTAGCGACGGAGTCGCCGATCAGGCGCTTGATTTCCAGCGCCGCCTCGTTCGAGCGCTGCGCCAGGCTGCGCACTTCGGAGGCCACGACGGCAAAGCCCCGTCCTTGCTCGCCCGCGCGTGCCGCTTCCACGGCCGCGTTCAGGGCCAGGATATTCGTCTGGAAGGCGATGCCGTTGATGACGCCGATGATATCGACGATCTTGTGCGAGCTGGCCCTGATCGAGGCCATGGTCTCGACCACGGCGCCCACCGTCTGACCGCCGCGCAGGGCCACGTCGGCCGCCGTGGCCACCAGGGTTCGCCCCTGTCCTACATGGGCTTCGTTGCGGCCCACGGTGGCCGTCAGTTCGCGCATCGAATCCACGGTGGCGCCCAGCGCGTCCGCTTGCGTGGCCGTGTGGCCGGACAGGGCGGCATTGCCCTGGGCGATATCGGCGCCGGCGGCGGCGATGACGGCCGCGCCGCCGCGGATTTCCTGCACCAGGGTGGCCAGGCCGTGCGTCATGGCGCCGAAGTCGCGTACCAGGTCACCGATTTCGTCGTGCGCCTGCGAGGTGATGCGCTGCGACAGGTCACCCGCCGCCGCCGCGCCGACGGCCACGCGCAATTGCGTCACGTCGCGCGCGAACGCGGCATAGAAGCCCGCGCACAGGTAGGCGGCGGCCAGCAGCACCAGCAGCATGGCCGCCAGGATCAGGGCGCGGCGCGCTTCGTCGCGGGCGATGCGCTGCGCCAGCAGGCTGTCCAGGGCGGTGGCCGAGGCAGCGGACAGCGCGTGCAAGGCGTCGATGGCTTGCACGCCGGCCGCGTGGAATTGCGCGCCCGAGGTCTGGTCGTAGGAATTCGTTACTTCATTTTTCGTGCGTTCGAGGAAGGCCAGCGCGGCCGGCACGGCTTTCAGCGCCCCTTGCAGGCTGGTGCGCAATTCCGGCTTGGCAGCGATGATTTCGTCGAAGCGGGCCGGCAGGCGCTCCAGTTCGTGGCGCGCGATCAGGGCGTTGGCGTTGACGAGTTGATCTTCGTTCGCTTCGAACAGGCCCGTGTCGATGTAGGCGGCGCCGCGCCCGGCGATGTCGGACAGGCTCTCGGCCAGGTCGGGCAGGGTGGCCGTGAAGGCGGCGCTCAGGTGGTTGGCGCCCGCGTCCGGGTCCACGCTCAGGTGCGAACGGTCGGCCACCAGCTGGCCCAGTTTGGCCGTCTGGCGCAGCAGCGCCGTGTGCGCCGCGTAGCTGTCACGCGCCGCGAGGCCCGCCTGGCGGCCCAGCAGGGCTTGCCACTGCTTCGTCAGCTCGGCCGCCTGGGGCAGGCCTGCGCCTGCGGGCAAGCGCGCCAGGGCCGCCAGCGTGGTCGTGATGCGCGCATTCAGGGCCGTGTTGTCCATGCCCGCCTTGCCGCTCAGGCGCAAGTGCTCCAGGCCGCGCCGCTGCTGCAGCAGCCGCGTGCCTTCCTGCAACTGGCGCACATAGGTCACGCCCCGCTGCGCATCCTGCGCCTGGGCCAGTGACTTGCCCAGCTCCGAGATCAGCAGGGTGGTCGCCATTGCCAGCGGCAGCAGGAAGACCAGGCAGACAAGCATGAATTTGGGCAGCAGGCGCAAGCGCTGCATGAGTCGGATGGCGGGAGTGAGGAGGATTTTCATCGGGTTTCCAGGGTAGGGTGACAACATTTCTTCAGTGCAATGTTGCCTGCGGATTGTGACCCCTTGATGAAGTGGGCGATTTTGCTTGTCGCCAGAGTGAAGCAGTTCACACGGAAGTGCGATCCTTCTGTAAAATTGAGGGTTTTTTGCGAGGGCCATATTATGGTCACCAATATGGCCAACGAGAACGACATCACTACCCCCGATTCCAGCGACAATGCGGATAACGCCGCAGCGCCAGCGAGCAGCAAGGCGCCTGCCGTGATCGCGCGCGAAGTGCAGCGCCGCCGCACCTTTGGCATCATTTCCCACCCGGATGCGGGTAAAACCACCCTGACGGAAAAACTGCTGCTGTTCTCGGGCGCGATCCAGATGGCCGGTACCGTCAAGGCGCGTAAATCGGGCCGCCACGCGACGTCGGACTGGATGGAAATTGAGAAGCAGCGCGGCATTTCCGTCGCGTCCTCGGTGATGCAGTTCGAATTCCGCGACCACGTCGTCAACCTGCTCGACACCCCGGGCCACCAGGACTTCTCGGAAGATACCTATCGCGTGCTGACGGCCGTCGACTCGGCGCTGATGGTGATCGATGCGGCCAAGGGCGTGGAAGCGCAGACGATCAAGCTGCTGGCCGTGTGCCGCATGCGCAATACGCCCATCGTCACGTTCATGAACAAGATGGACCGCGAGACGCGCGATCCGCTGGACCTGCTCGACGAACTCGAATCGGTGCTGAAGATCCAGTGCGCGCCCGTCACCTGGCCTATCGGCATGGGCAAGAACTTCCGCGGCGTGTATCACCTGCTGAATGACGAGATCATGCTGTTCAAGGCCGGCGAAGAGAAAGCCGACGGCGCCTTTGAAATCATCAAGGGCATCGACAACCCGCGCCTGCAAGAGATGTTCCCGCTGGAGATGGACCAGTTGCGCATGGAAGTGGAACTGGTACACGGCGCATCGAACCCGTTTAACCTGGAGGAATTCCTCTCCGGCGTGCAGACGCCCGTGTTCTTCGGTTCGGCCATCAACAACTTCGGCGTGCGCGAGATTCTCTCTGCGCTGGTCGACTGGGCGCCGGCACCGCGCGAGCGCGACGCGACCGTGCGGTCCGTGGCGCCGTCCGAACAGCCGTTTACCGGTTTCGTCTTCAAGATCCAGGCGAATATGGATCCGGCGCACCGCGACCGCATCGCCTTTTTACGCGTGTGCTCGGGACGTTTCGAGCGCGGCATGAAGGTCAAGCACTTGCGCCTGGGGCGCGAGATCAAGGTATCGAACGTGGTGACCTTCATGGCGTCCTCGCGCGAACAGGTGGAAGAGGCATACGCGGGCGACATCATCGGCTTGCCGAACCACGGCAACATGCAGATCGGCGACAGTTTTTCCGAAGGCGAGATGCTGACCTTTACGGGCATTCCGTACTTTGCGCCAGACTTCTTCCGCTCCGTGCGCATCCGCAATCCCCTGAAAATCAAGCAGTTGCACAAGGGCCTGCAACAGCTCGGCGAAGAGGGCGCGGTACAGGTCTTCAAGCCGGTGCAGGGTGGCGAACTGGTACTGGGCGCCGTCGGCGTGCTGCAGTTCGAAGTGGTGGCCAGCCGCCTGCTCAACGAGTATGGCGTCGACGCTGTGTTCGAGGGCACCAGCATCAGCAGCGCGCGCTGGGTCAGCTGCGACGACAAGCGCGTGCTGCAGGATTTCGAGAACGCGCTGGGTCACAACGTGGCCTACGATGCGGCCGGTAACATGGCTTACCTGGCCACGTCGGGCGTCAACCTGCGCCTGACGGAAGAGCGCTGGCCGAAGCTGACGTTCCACGCGACGCGCGAACACTCGGCCAAGCTGGCTTAAGTACCGGGTCAGACCCATCGACAGCCGGGGTCGTACCCTGAGGGTACGACCCCAGTCCTTGCACTTGGGTTCCGGCCCTACGCCGGCACGATCGTGCGCGTGCTCCAGTCGCGCCGCTCCAGCAGCAATGCCGTCAACTGCGCCGCCGTCATCGGGCGCGCAAAGAAGAAGCCTTGCACGTTGTCGCAGCCGGCCTTTCTTAAAAACTCCACTTGCTGCAGCGTTTCCACGCCTTCGGCCACCACTTTCAGATGCAGGCTGTGTGCCATGGCGATGATGGCCGTGACGATGGCTTCGCCTTCGCCGGGCAGGTCGTGCACGAAGCTGCGGTCGATTTTCAGCTGATCGATGGGCAGGCGCTTCAGGTACGACATCGAGGAATAGCCGGTGCCGAAATCGTCGATCGACAGGTGGATGCCCGTCTCCTGCAGGCGTCGCATCAGTTCCACGTTGGCGTGGACATTGTCCATCAATACCCCTTCCGTGATTTCCAGCTCCAGCAAGCCATGCGGCAGTTGCGTTTCGTGCAGGATAGCGCGGATATCGTCCATCAGTCCCGGATCGCGCGCCTGGCAGGCCGACAGGTTGACGGCTACGTGTTCGAGCGAATCGAGCAGGCCGGCCTTGCACCAGACGGCGGCCTGGCGGCAGGCGCTTTGCAGTACCCAGCGCCCCAGGTCGACGATGATGCCGCTTTCCTCGGCCACGGGGATGAATTCGCTGGGGCTGAGCTGCCCCATCTCGCGGCAATGCCAGCGTATCAGCGCTTCCACGCCGACGATACGCCCGCTGCGCAAATCGATTTGCGGCTGGTAGTGCAGATACAGTTCCTCGTTTTGCAGGGCGCGGCGCAGGTTCGCTTCCATGCGCAGGCGGCGCTGGGCGCGCAATTCCATTTCTGACTGGAACACGGCGTAGCGGTTCTTGCCCTGGTGCTTGGCGTGGTACATGGCCGTGTCGGCATTGCGCGTCAGGGTCGCCACGTCTTGCGCATCGAACGGATACAGGCTCACGCCGATGCTGGCGCTGACATACAGCTGGTGGCCTTCCAGCGCGAACGGCGTGGCCAGCACGGCAAGGATCTTGCGCGCAACGCTGGCCAATTCCGAGGCGTCGTCGGCCGGTTCGACGATGACGACGAATTCGTCGCCGCCGATGCGGCAGATGATGTCGGTGCCGCGCAGGATCGCCACCAGGCGCTCGGCAACCAGTTTCAGCAACTGGTCGCCGCAGTGGTGGCCCAGCGTATCGTTGACCACCTTGAAGTTGTCCAGGTCCAGCAGCAGCAGTCCCACGCAGCTGTCCTGGCGGTCGGCGCGCGCCAGCGCGTAGGCCAGGGCCCCGTTGAATTCATGGCGGTTCGGCAGTTGCGTGACAGGGTCGACATGGGCCAGGTAGTGCAAATGCCTCTCCGCATGCTGGGCGGCGGTGCGCGTGCGGCGTACCATCAGGAGCGTCAGGCCGAACGCACACAGGCAGACCAGCAGGGTGAAGGCGGAAAATTGCGCCAGGCTGCTCAATAGCGGCGCCAGGCTGGCGCGCAGATACAGTGCGCCGCCACCGGGCAGTGTACGCAGGAGGGCAGCGCTGCCGTCCAGGTAATCGATTTGCTGACCGTTACGCGGCGCTGTGGGCGCGGCATCGCTGCCGCTGCGCGCGTAGCGGGCGAATGGCGAGCCATACGGACTATAGAGCAGCGCTTGCCGGATATGCGGGGCGGCGGCGAGGGGAGCGAGGGCCTGCTGCGCCGCAAGGCGGTCGTCCTGGCGCATGGCCTGGGTAGCGGCTGGCGCCAGCATGTCGGCCTGGATGCACAGGTTGCGCTGGAAAGATGCCTGAAGGGAAAACAACTGAAAAAGGATCAGCAGCAAGCCGGCCGTGGCCAGCATGGCCGCTGCAGCCAGCAGGTTCAGCCTGGCTATCCGGTCACCGCGCAACTGCACAGAGGGCAGCATCAATGGCACCATCATGATGCATTCCCCTGCCGGCCCCGCTTACCGCCGCCCCGTGTGATCCCGCCTCGCCCTGCCATACTTTACGTTCCAGTCTGATGAAAACCGAAGTGAGCCGGAACTCTCAACGTGTTGTGAAGGCCGACATATTGTCATTTTGCAGCGCGAAAGTACAGGGCGCGTGGCAACTTAGTGGCCATGCCGCAGGCCGGTGATCGCATGCAAGGCAACAAGTCAGGCGGAAAAGGCGGGGCGTGTGTTTCTAATAATAATACTATCTGAATTTTAATCCTTTTTTTGCCGGCGGGTTTTTCCCCTAAAAACATGCTGCCGGTAAACGAAATGCCATGAAGAATAACTTGATTGCTTCCCGTTGTCCCGGGACGGATTAACTTTTTGTCTGTGTGCGCCATCGCAAGTCATTGATTTTAATAAATTTTAATGAAGAATGCGAGAACGCTATGGCCTTGCTACGCGAGTTCGTCCATAATCCGCTGATGATGGACGTTCTGATGCTGTTTGTTTTGTCTGCCGCGGCCAAGTAAACTGCCGCCAGCAAAACCGGACGTCGCCCTAATGATCAATAGTGAGGATATCTTGGAAAAAAAACCAAAAAATATTTTGTCATCACAAGACCTGGAACGACTGGAAGCGTTGTTGTATGCCTTGGGAAATAATTTGTCGCCGGACAAGGCCGCCTTGCTCGATGAGCTGGGCCGTGCCGAAGTGCTCGAGCCGCAAGAAATACCGCCCACCGTCGTGACGATGAATTCCACCGTGCGCTTCACGGTGGAAAACAAGGAAGAATTCTGCCTGACGCTCGTGTATCCAAAGGATGTAGAAGGCCAGGCCGACCGCATTTCCGTGCTGGCGCCCGTCGGCAGCGCGCTGCTGGGCTTGTCTGTCGGCGACAGCATCGCCTGGCCCATGCCCGGCGGCGTGGTAAAGGTGAAGATCGAGGAAATCGTTTATCAGCCTGAACGGGCCGGCGAATACCACCGTTAAGCTCCGATGGCGGACGGCGCCTGCCGTTCGCCTGCCAGATCGTGTGTCCAGTAATCAACTATTGCGTTGCACGCGCACCACCAGCCATCCCGCCACGACGGTAAACGTGACGATGATGACAACGATGATCCAGAAGCCCTGCGGGTGCTGGGCCAGCGGAATCCCCCCCACATTCATTCCCAGCATGCCGGCGATGATATTGATCGGCAAGGCCAGCACGGTGACGATGGTCAGCACGAACAGGCTGCGGCTATTTTCTTCGTTGACCCTGGCGGCAATTTCTTCCTGCAGCAGCTTGATGCGTTCCTGCAGGGACGACATATCGCTGAGCACCACGGAAAATTCCTCCGTCGACTGGCGCAATTCCAGGCTGTCCAGTTCCGACACCCACGAAGGCGGGCGTTGCAGCAGGCGGAACAGGGCTGCCGGTTCCGGCGCCAGCAGGCGCTGCAGGCGCACCAGCACGCGCCGCATGGCGCCCAGGTCTTCGCGCTTGGGCACCAGGCGCCCCGCCAGCAAGTGATCCTCGATATCGTCGACCCGCGCCACGGCATCGCGCACGATGTTGACCAGCACGTCGGCCTGGTCGCGCAGCAGATGGATCAGCAATTCCACCGACGAGCGGATCGGCTCGTGGTTCTTGATGACGGCCTGGCGCAAGCGCTCGATCGACTGCAGCGGGGCGCGGCGCGCCGTGATGACGAGGTTTTGCGCCACGCTGGCCCACATGGTGGAAATGTCGGACGCTTCGAACGAGAAATTGTGCACCACATCGTTGACCACGGCGATCAGGGTGTTTTCCGCCTGTTCGATGCGCGTCGAACGGGAACCCTGGTGCAGGGTCTCATAGAATTCGTCGGCCAGCTGCGTATGCGTCATCAGCCATTTTTCGCTGGCCGCATGTGATAAATTGAAATGCAGCCAGACAAATTGCTGCGCCGGCCTGGCTGCGCCATCGGCCAGCCAGGCCAGTGCGGCCGTCGAGTCGAGCGCCAGCGGCTGCGCCTCGCGGCCAAACAGGAAGCCCCAGACCAGGCCCGAGGTGTCCGAACCGTAGGTGAAACCGGCAGTTTCCATCGCCATCGTGAATCTTTCTCGCGCAGTGTAATTGATCATCGCGCGATTCTAATACACGGATATGTCCGGAAAATGACAAGGCCACCGCGATGGGTGGCCTTGGCGGGGACTACAGCCGCGTGTTAGCTGCGGTTCGGGTTGTCCGGACGCCGGTCGTCGCGGTTCGGTACGCCATCGCCGTCGCGGTCATGGCGGTTGCCATTGTCGCGGTCATGGCGGTTGGGGATGCCGTCGCGGTCACGGTCGCCGTTCGGGCCACGCGGCGACCAGCGGCCTTGCTCCATCTGCCAGCGGCCATCGCGCTGGTTCCAGGCGGGCGGCGCATACACATAGCCGGGGCGTTCGGCGATCCACACGCCTGGCGTCCAGGCGTAGCGCTGGCCGCGCCATTCCCAGTGGCCGGGCGCCCAGATGTAGCCATGGCGCGCGCGCGGGATGGCTTCGCGGCGCGGCGGTGGTGGGGCGATGCGGACCTCGTCATAGCGCACGGGCTGCACTTGCGCGGCGACCCAGCCGCCACGGTCCAGGCGCCAGCGGTTATTCTCTTGTATCCAGGCGGCGCGGCGGTACTGGTTGCCACTGCGTTCGCGCAGCCATTCGCCGCTGTTCCAGACGTGGCGCTGGCCGTCCCAGTTCCAGTAGCCGGGCGCCCAGACATAGCCGGCGCGCGGCGCTGGCGCGCTTTCAAACCGTGGCGGAGGCGGGGCGTTGCCGACGACAATGCTGACGCCGAGCTGATTCTGTGCCATCGCCTGCACGGGCAGGAAGGCTGCGGCGCTGATGGCAAGCATGGCTGCTGCGTAGAGTGTGATGGGTTTCATGGTGTGCTCCATTTCGGTGATTGCGTGAAATGGACTATAGACGCTTGCTGGCGGTTTTTCGCCTTTGATTCAACTTATTACAATTGACACAATGCTGTGTGTCCGTGTATCCGCGGCGGATACAAATGGCGGCCTGGCGCGGCGACAATCTACGGTGCGCCAGGCGGCATAATCTCAGCATGGATGGCTCACAGGGCGCTGGCGGTGGTGTTGCCCAGCAAGGCTTGCCGTTCTTCGATCAGCGAGATTTTCTTTTCCTGTTCCGTCAGGCGCCTGGCGCTGACCACCACCACGGGGATGGCGCTCGCTTGCGCCACATCAGCCGCTTTGGAGGCCGATGGCTGCATGAAGCTGACATAGCTGGCACCGCAGGCGATGGCGACGGCGACGGTGAAGATGGCTTCCATGTTTTTCAGGGCGTTTTTTGGCGTGTTCATGATGGTTCCTTTCGGGTGGCGGGTGGGTATGCATGCACTGTAGCTAAGCGAGCGCCATTGCGCCATGCAGATGCGACCAGCGGTGGTTTTGGCGGGATGGCCTGCAAAAAAACGGCGCTGAAATGCCTGCGCACGGAGCCGGCAGGCGACCGCTTGAATTGAGGCCTAATTAGCCCTGTATCCGTGCATATGAATGCAATTGCTCTATGGCATTATTTGACACTGCACAGTGTTGTGCGCCTGTTGTGAGCCGTGTCGCGCACACGTGGCGCGTGCCAGGTGCTGCGCCAGCTGTCCTGCTAAAATCGGCATGGCAGCCGTGTTGCGCACACTTGCGCACACAATCATTCTCATCAGGAGTCACACATGTTCCAATTGTTTGGTTTTGGCGGCGCCCGCTGCCCGCGCTGCGAGCACAAGAACGGCGCTGCCGCCGGCTATTGCGCGCAATGCGGCTTGTCGCTGGGCGCCCCCGACAGTGACGCCGTGCTGCATGCCAATCAATGGCGTCTTGCTGACGGGCAACTAGCCCTGTTCTTTGGCGTGCGCGAACTGTCCTCGCTGTTCGGCAGCGCGGCACGCCGCCTGCAGGTGCCCGCCGAGTCGCGCGCCTGGATCGTGCAATCGGATGCTTTTACCCTGATACCGGCTGGCGACTATGACAGCGCCACCTTCTTTGCGCGCCTGCCGGCGCTGTTGCCGGCGCGCCCGGCCGAAGTGCTGATCGCGCGCGCCGATGCCGTCAGCCTGGAATTCGACTTGCCCGGCCTGGCCAGTACGGAGCTGCTGGGCATTGCCGCATCCCTGCGCGTGGATATCGCGCTGGGCCAGCCCGATGCGTTCGCGCGCCAGTTCATGCGCGCGCCGGGCGCCGTCACGCGCGCCCACCTGCACGCCTTGCTGCTGCCGTCCGTGCGCCAGATTGCGCTGGAATTCACCGGCAGCCGCGCGCTGCGCGAAATGGACGCGAATGCCGACTTGCGGCCCGAATTGAACGAACGGCTGCAATCGGCCCTGACCCAGCGCCTGGCGCCCAGCGGCCTGGTCGTGGCGCGCGTGGACACCCTCAGCCTGCGGCACGACAAGCGCGAGGGCAAGCCCGAGGGCAACGGCGACGCAGCCATCGGCACCCTGTGGCTGGGCGGCTTGCCGGCGCAGGCATTGGAACAGCACAGCCTGGAACGCATGAAGCAGCTCGACCAGCTGTATGACGAAGAAGAGTGGCAGCGCATCCGTCGCGAAGAACTGGCGGCGCGCCATGCGCACCGGCGCGCCGAGCTGCAGCAGGATGCAACGTTGGAAAAGGCGGAACTTGGCCACCAGGAAGCGGAGCGCCTGCAGGCGCTGCGCGGGCGCCAGATCGATCTGTATGGCCGCATCCTGGAAGCGAAATCGCGGCGCCAGGCGCTCGACCATGGCGCCGCGCTGGCCTTGGGTGAGCTGGAACAGGAACTGGCGCAAAAGGGCGCGCAGCACGCCGATGAAGCGGCCAACTGGGAACACGTGCGCGCGCTGGCCGCTATCAAGATGCGCAGCGAGCTGGAATTGTCGCAACTCCATGGGCGCGAGCAAATCCAGCTGGCGCAGCAGCGCTTTACGCATCAAGTTCACTTGCAGTCGATCGCGCAGCAAATCGAAAGCGCGCTGCTGATCGACGACGAGACCGGGCGCCGCACCCAGCTGGCGCGCCTGCGCCAGGCGGAAGCGGATGCAGCGCAGCGCGAGGCGCAGCTGGAGGCGGAGCAGCACCAGGCAGCCTGGCAGGGCCTGATGCTGGCGAATGCAGCGCGCAAGCGCGAGGCCGAGCGGGTGCAGGAGTGGGAAGACCAGATGCAGCTGGCGCGCCAGCGCGAACTGCTGCGCGCCGAGGCGCACAAGGATGAAGCGGCCCAGGTGCAGGCGGCGGAGATCGCGGAAAAAGTGGCGGCGCTGCGGCGCGGCGGCGCGCGCGAGGACGCCATCGCGCAGCAGGAAAAGCTGCTGCGCACCATCGAGGCCGATGGCGTGCACGCTCGCCAGCTGCAGCAGCAAACGCAGCTGGCGCAGCTCGACGCGCTGGCCATCGAGGAACAGCGCCAGCAGCTGCGCCAGCTGGAGCAGGAAGCGCAATGGCAGCGCGATCTGCTGGCCATGGCGCAGCAGCGCGAAAGCGATTACGCGCGCTGGAAGGGCGAGTACGAAGCCCTGCTGGCGCAACAGGCGCATGCGGCCGAACTGGCACGCATCGACATCGATCGCATCGAGAAAATCGGCACGCTGAGTGACACGGGCAAGGTAGCCATGGCCGCCGGTCAGAATGCGGCCGCGCTGGCGCAAGTGCTGAAGGTGCAGCTGCAGGCGGGCATGAGCGCCGAGCAGATCCACGCGCTGGCGGCGCTGGCGGCGGCCGAGAACAGCGTCGCGCCGCTGGACGCCATGCGCATGGCGCAGGACAGCGTGGCGCAGGAGCGCAGCTACCTGGAAGGCCAGGCGGAGCGTGAACGGCGCCAGCAGCTGGACCTGATCAACCTGCAGAATGCGGCGCACGCACATGGCCTGTCGGCGCAGGCGCAGCTGGGCGTAGCCGTGGCGCAGGCGCTGCAGCCTGGCGCGGTTTCTGCCGCTGCAGCGCCGGCACGCTGCAAGAACGGCCATGCGCAGCGCGCTGGCCATCCGGAAGATAAATTCTGCGCCGCCTGTGGCGTCGGCCTGCAGCCTTGATGGAAGCGTTTCACCCCAGATGATGCAAAAAGCACGAGACAAACTGCGGGAACTGCGCGCCCTCCACGACGACGGGCTGCTCAGCGAGCAGGACTTTGAACGCCGCAAGAACGCCATCCTCGACGCCGAATACGCGCCGCCGGGCGTCACCCCTGTGGCCGTGCCGCTACCCGTACGCCAGGGCACGGAACTGGGCTTCATGACAGGTCAGGAAATCGGTCCGCAAAACCGCCGTTACCGGCTCGAACGGCTGATCGGCACGGGCGGCATGGGGCAGGTGTGGCAAGCCACCGACCTGGCCACGCACGCGGAGCTGGGCAGCAGCGAAATGGTGGCGCTGAAGATTTTGCCGCCGCAGCTGACGCAGAGCGCCACGCATGCCAAGCTGCTGATCGAAGAAGCCACGCAGGCGCGCAAACTCGCGCATGAAAATATCGTGCGCGTCTACGAATGGGCGCAAGACCCGGCCACGGCCAGCTATTTCATCATCATGGAATGCCTCGATGGCGAAGACCTCGAGCACTATCTTGGGCGCCAGGGCGCGCTGCCGCTTTCCAGGGTGCAGCAATTGCTGCAGCCGGTGGCCGATGCCTTGTCGTATGCGTGGGAAAAGCACAAGCTCGTACACCGCGACATCAAGCCGGGCAATGTCTTCCTGACGGCGAAAGGCGACGTCAAATTGCTCGATTACGGCATCGCCACGCGCGTGCGCAATGCGGACAGCAGCCTGGCGCTGGACATGCCGAACGCCGGCACGCACGGTTATCGGGCGCCCGAGGCAGGCGCCAACCAGCGCCAGCCCAGCCCGCGCCTGGACGTGTATGCGGTGGCGGTGATGATTTACCAGATGCTCGAAGGGCGCATGCCCTTCGACGATGCGCGCAGCGCCAGCCATCTGCCCTCGCCACCGCAGGCGCTCAATGCAGCGCAGTGGCAGGTGCTGCAGAACGGCTTTTCCTTGACGGCGGAACTGCGGCCGCAATCGGTGCAAGCCTTGCTGGAAGGGCTGGAGCGCGCTGCCGGGCCGTCGCCCGAAGAACTGGCGGAACAGGCGCGCCAGCAGCAGGCGCGCGCGGCGCAGCAGCAAAAGCAGGCGGCACTGGCCGCCGAACAGGCCCGCGAGGAAGAGATCAAGCGGGCCCGGATACGCCAGGAAGAGCTGGACCAGCGGCGCAAGGCGGAAATCCAGGCGGCTGCGCTGGAAAAGCAGCGGCAGGACAAACTGCGCCGCGAACAGGAGGCGCAGCGCCATTTCGAAGCGGAAGAGGCGCGCAAACTGCGCAAGGAGGCGCTGCGCGGCCAGTTGCGCGCGCGCCGCGAAGCCGATGCCGCCACCGCCTTGCAGCAGCATCAGGAATTGCAGCGCAAGGCCATCGTCGCCAAGGCCGAGGCGGCCTACCGCGCCGAGCAGGAACGGGCGCGCCGGCAAGAGGCCAGCCGCGCCGCCGTATCTGTCCCTGCGCCGGCATCCGCGCCGGCGCCAGAACCGGAAGATGTGGAACCGGTGGCCAATGCCGAAGGCATCTTGCGCGATGATTTTCTCAATGGCTCGGGGCAGGGGCCGGAACTGGTGCTCATTCCCAGTGGCCGCTTCCAGATGGGCTCGCACGAGACGGAACACAAGGCCGCCATCCAGGCCGGCTCGCAACAGGCCTGGCTGGAGCGCGAGACGCCGCAGCACTGGGTCGGCATCGAACGCCCGTTCGCGTTGGCGCGCCATCCTGTCAGCGTGGGCGAATGGCGCGCTTTCGTGAACGCGACGCAGTGGGCGGGCGGTTCCGAAACAGACTGGGACAATCCCGGTTTCGTGCAGAACGACCAGCACCCTGTGGTCGGCGTGAGCTGGAATGACGCGCAGCTGTACCTGGCGTGGCTGAGCGAGCGCACGGGCCGGCAGTACCGCCTGCCCAGCGAAGCCGAGTGGGAATACGCCTGCCGCGCCGGCACGCGCACAGCCTTCAACGTGGGCGACACGATCAGCACCGAACAAGCGAACTACGACGGCCTGTATGTCTACAACGGCGGCCCGCGTGGCGTGTACCGGGGCGGCACCAGCCCGCTGGGCAGCTTTGCGCCGAATCCATGGGGCTTGTTCGACATGCATGGCAATGTGTGGGAATGGGTGCAGGACGTGGTGCACGACAATTACGAAGGCGCGCCCGTCGATGGCAGCGCATGGGAAGAGGGCAGCGACAGCAGCCGGCGCATCCTGCGCGGCGGCTCCTGGCTGTACCACCCGCGCTACCTGCGCTCGGCCCTGCGCAACGGTTTTTCCACCGTGCTGTCGAACGATATCGTCGGTTTCAGGGTGGCGCGCACGCTCGACTAATTTATTGTTATATCAGTCATATTGACGGATACTTCATGAGGTGAGCGTGCATATCAGCGTGGCCGATTTGTCGAAATGGCCCGCCGTCACCTTCGGCGCCACCGAGCGTATCCGCCTGGAAGAAGAGCTGATGGCCGAAGCTGTCAAGGATGACCAGCGCAAGGCCGATGCCATGGCGCGCGGCTTCGGCAAGCGCGCGGGCGCCGTGGCCGGCATCTCGTCGGACCAGCTGAAAAACCTGGGCAATGCGGTGGGTCTGGTGCCGTCCGGCCGCTACCAGCGCGCCAACAGCCGCGAGCGGCAAAACCCCGACGACATGCTGATGGTCACCAGCCTGAAGATGGGGCAGACGGTCGACGCCGTGTTCCGTATCAAATAGCCTGGCCCCCGGGGAGCGGGCTGCGCAAAGCGGGCAAACGGTGTAAATTGTGGCTTTCCAAACGCACCAAGGAACGCCATGACCATCAAAGCCATCCGCGACCAGTCGCAACCCATGCGCCACATCGTGCACGTGCGTGACCACATCATTTCCGCCGACGCCTCGGTGGAAGAAGGCGGTGGCGATGCCGGCCCGTCGCCGCACGACCTGTATGACGCGGCCCTGTCGGCCTGCAAGGCGCTCACCGTAGTCTGGTACGC
Organism: Janthinobacterium pasteuri; assembly: GCF_051380775.1. Taxonomy (NCBI): domain Bacteria; kingdom Pseudomonadati; phylum Pseudomonadota; class Betaproteobacteria; order Burkholderiales; family Oxalobacteraceae; genus Janthinobacterium; species Janthinobacterium pasteuri. The sequence continues at coordinate 98,116 of NZ_JBNYXS010000009.1, forward strand.
CAGACACAAGGGTATTCCACTGGAACACGTGGAAGTGTCGACCGAGCGCGATGCCAGCGAAGAGCGCAAGGGCGTGTACCGCCTGGCCGCCACCGTGCACCTGACCGGTGACTTGAGCGACGCGCAGCGCCAGGAATTGCTGGCCGCGGCCGGAAAATGCCCGCTGCACAAGCTGATGACGGCCGTCACCACCGAAGTGACGACGGTGCTGGCATGAGCGCGGCCATCCTGAAAAGCCACGAAAAGGACCTCGGCGGCGGCTTCGTCGTGCGGCGTTTGCTGCCCTCGGCCGTCAAGCAGGCCGTCGGCCCTTTCATTTTCTTTGACCATTTCGGCCCCATCGACGTGGCGCCTGACGCCAACCACGACGTGCGCCCCCATCCGCATATCGGCCTGGCCACCGTCACCTATCTGTTCGAAGGCGCGATCGACCACCGCGACAGCATTGGGTCTTATCAGCGCATCGAACCGGGCGCCATCAACTGGATGACGGCCGGGCGCGGCATCGTGCATTCCGAGCGCACGCCGCACGACTTGGCCGGCCAGCCGCACCGCACGCACGGCTTGCAGCTGTGGGCCGCGCTGCCGAAGGCGCATGAAGAGGATGAACCGAGTTTCACGCACACGCCGCAGGCCGACATTCCTGTCGTGGCCCTCGATGGCGCCGTGGTGAAGGTGTTGATCGGCACGGCCTTCGGCCAGACCTCGCCCGTGCGCACCTATATGCAGACCTTGTACCTGGATGTGGCGCTGCAGGCGGGGCGCGAGCTGCGCCTTGAAGGCTTGCCGCCGGAAGCGGCGGTGTATCCGATCAGCGGGGACGTGCTGGTCGATGGCGTGGCGCTCGTGCCGCACACCATGGCCTTGCTGGAAGATGGCAAGGTGCCTGTGGTGACGGCCGGCAGCGGCCCGGTGCAATTCGTCGTCATCGGCGGCGAGCCGCTGGACGGCCACCGCTTCCTGTTCTGGAATTTCGTCTCGTCGAGCAAGGAGCGTTTGTCGCAGGCGGCCGACGACTGGAGCGCCCAGCGCATGGGGCAAGTGCCGGGCGAGACGGAATTCATCCCGCTGCCCAAGGCGCCCCTGCGCCCGGCGACCTGACAGCGTTTAGAAACGCGCGCGCAGGGTCAATGCGGCCTTGCGCGGCTCACCATAGAAATTGCCCCACGCCGGCGCACCTACCGTCTGGTAGTAGCGCTTGTCGAGCAAGTTCGTCACGGACAGCGACGCCGTCCAGTTGCGGTCGATCTGGTAGGCGGCGCGCGCGCTCCACAGTGCATATGCGCCTTGCGCCACCGTCACGTCGCGCGTGATGCGCGAGCTCTCCGTCTGGAAGTTCACGCCGCCGCCCACGCTCCACGCACGCAGGGCGCCGGGCAGGCGGTAGTCGCTCCACGCGCGCAGCATGTGACGCGGCGAGTAAGTACTGGCAAACATCACGCCCGCATTCGAGGTCTGCTCCAGGTACTTGAAATTGTTCAGGGTATAGCCGGCGAACAGCTGCCAGCCCGGCGCCACTTCGCCGCTGATTTCCGCGTCGACGCCTTCGCTGCGCACCTTGCCCGCCGAGAAATAGCACTCCGTGCCGCTGGAACAGGTGTTGACCAGGTCGAGCTCCGCGCGGTTGCGCTGCTCGATGCGGAACAGCGCCAGCGAGGCATTCACCTTGCCATCGAACAGTTCCCCTTTCACGCCGACTTCCAGGTTGCGTCCCTTGAGCGGGTCGAGCAGGGCACCATCGGCCGTGCGCTGGTTTTGCGGCTGGAAGATGTCGGAGACGCTGGCGTAGCCGGACCAGCGCTGGTCGAACGCGTAGATCACGCCGCCATACGGCGTGACGACGCCGTTTTCGCGGTACGGATCGATATACACCTCGCCCGTGTCGCGGTACACGCTGCTCCATTTGTAGTTTGACACACGCGCGCCGGCCACCACGGTGAGCGGATCGCTGACGCTGAAGCGGGCCACGCCATACGCACCCGTCTGCGTCATCTTCGTTACACTGGGGTCGCCCCGATAGCTGTTTTCACGGAACCAGGCGTCGCTCGGCTCGGCCACGCCGTGGTTCGGTTGCAGCGGGTTGTTCGGCTTCTGCAGCAGGGCCAGGCTGAAATCGCTGTCGCTTTCCAGGCGGTTCGTGCTGACACCGGCGCTGAAACCGTGGCGGCGGCCGAAGGCGTTGAATTTGCCATCGAGCGACAGGTCGATGCCCTTGTTGGTGCTGCCGTAGTCGAACACGCCGCCGTACATCATCATGCCGGCCAGGGTGGCGGGATCGAGTGCACCCTGGCTGAACATGTATTTCACGTCATGCCGCTCGCGCGTGTAGTTGGCGCTGGCTTTCAGCGACCAGTCGGCGTCGAAGCGGTGCTCGAATTCGGCGAAGACGGCCGTCTGCTTGCTGTTCCAGCGGTTCCAGTCGGCACCGAGGAAGGTCTCGCGGGGCAGTGTCGGATCGCTGCCATCGCGGTAGCGGGGCATGCCCGAGAAAAATGGCGTCGACTTCAGTTTTTCATGGCTGGCGCCCGTCGTCAGCTTGCTGCCCGGCGCCAGGTCGAATTCCAGCACGCCGTACAGCACGTCGGTGCGGCTGTCGGCCACGTCATAGAAATAATCGCGCTGCTCGTGCGCGGCCACGCCGCGGCCGCGGATGCTGCCCGATTCGTTCAAGGGACCGGTGACATCCACCTCGCCGCGCACGTCGTTCCAGCGCCCCGCGCCGAGCGCCAGCTGCACCTGCTTTTCCGCCAGCGGGCGCTTGCGCACCATGTTGATGGCGGCGCCCGGCGATCCCGTGCCCTGCAGCAGGCCCGTGGCGCCGCGCACGATTTCCACGCGGTCGAGCATGGCCGTATTGCTGGTAAAGCTGTTCGCCTGCGGGTAGTACATGGCGCGGTTCACGCCGTCGAACTGGTACGTGTCGACCATGAAGCCGCGCGAATACACATAGCGCCCGCCCATGGGGCTGTCGTACATGGTGATGCCGGTGGTATTGGCCAGCACGGCATCGATGGTGTTGAGGTTCTGGTCATCCATCTTCTGCCGCGTGACGACGCTGACGGACTGGGGAATCTCGCGCAGGGTTTGCACACCCTTGCCGACGGTGACAGCGCGCGCTGCATACGAGTTGCTGTGTTCACTGACGGGGTCGCGCTGCATGCTGGCGCTGACCGTCACGGGCGCCATGGTCTTTTCCATGCCAGTTGCCGAGGCGGAGAATGGCGCCGCCTGGCGCAGCACGTAGGCGCCGTTGGGCAGTTGCACGGCTTCCAGGCCGCTGCCGGCCAGCACGTGGGCAAAGCCTTGGGCCACGTTGAAGCTGCCGTGCACGCCGGGCGAGCGCAGGCCACGCGTCTGCGCGGGATCGGTCGACAGGCTGACGCCGGCGGCCACGGCAAAATCGTTGAGGGCGGTGGCCAGCGGGCCGGCCGCAATGGCGTAGGCTTGCGGCGCGGTGGCGGCGGCCTGGCCTTGCGCCAGCGCGGGCGCGGCGATGAAGGCGGCGGGGGTGGCGCACGCCATGGCGATGACGGCCAGGCGGATGGCGCGCGCGGCGGGATGGAGGATGGGGGTGGTCAGCTGCATGCTCGGTCTTTCTGTTCAGGGTATGGTCAATGGAGGATGAATCGGCTTCTTACTTGTCAAGCCGAAGCAGCGCATCGAAACACCAACCCCTGGCGTAAAAAAACTGAAAATAATTATGCCGGCCGGGCCGACACCGTGGCCCAGTAGCGTGTGAAGTACCTCACTTGCAGTCCGTGCGAGGCGCACAGGCTTTCCAGTACGGCGTCGATATCGTCGAGGCGGTAGGTGCCCGTGACGGGGCGCTGCGCCACTTTGGTGTCGCAGGCGAGGCGTCCGCGCCGGTAGCGCGCGAGCTCCTGCACCAGTTGCTGCAGCGGCCAGTCGGCGGCCACCAGCATGCCGCGCAGCCAGCTGTCCTGGTGCGCTTGCGTGGCCTGCACATTCTCCGCGCCGGTTGCGCCAAAGCGCAGCTGCTGTCCCGCTTCCAGGCGGCGCACGGCATCCGGGCGCGCCGCGCAGCGTACTTCCACGGCGTGCTCGAAGACGCTGACGGTGCTGCCATCGTCGTCGCAGCGTATGCCGAAGCGCGTGCCCAGCGCGCGGATCACGCCGTGCGGGGTGTCGACCAGGAAGGGGCGCGGATCGGGCGCCGTCGTGATCATGATTTCGCCATGGTGCAGGCGGATGCGGCGCTGCGTGGCGCTGTAAGCGACATCCAGGGCGCTATCCGTATTGACTTCCAGGCGCCCGCCATCGGCCAAGGTGACGTGGCGGCGCTGGCCCGGCGCCGTGCGCAAGGACGCCGTCAGGGCTTGCCATGGGCCCGATTGCAAGCCCGCCTGGCCCAGCGCGATGCCGCCGCCGGCCGCCACCAGCAGGGCGAGTATCCTGGCGGCCGCGCGCCGGCGCTGTTGCGCCGCCTGCAGCGCGGGAATCGCCAGCGCTGCCGGTATCGTGCCCAACTGGCCGTCCATGCGCTGCAGCAGGTCCCAGGCCCGTTCATGCTCGGCGCTGGCATCGCGCCATGCCTGCAGGGCGGCCGGGTCTGCGCTGCCGCACTGGCGTTCCACATGCCAATGGGCGGCGGCGGCCAGCACCTTGCGGGGGATGGTTGACGAAGGGGAGGCGGATGCGGCGAACATCAGCCGGCCGCCAGCATCAGGCATTCCGTGTAGGCGCGCACCAGGTGTTTCTTGACGGTTGGCAGGGATACGCCCAGGCGCCGGCTGATCTCCACATGGCTGAGTTCTTCGATTTGCGCCAGCAGGAAGATGGCCCGCGTGCGAGCGCCCAGGCGGTCGAGCAGGCGGTCGACGGCGAGCAGGGTTTCGATGATGATGGCATGCGTTTCGGCGCAGATCGTTGTCGGTTCGGCTTGCTGCGCCAGCGCTTCCAGATAGGCGTGTTCCAGCGCCTGGCGACGGTAGCGGTCGATCAGCAAGCCGCGCGCGATGGTTGCCAGGTAGCCGCGCGGCTCGCGCAGGGGCGCCAGCGGTGTCACCTCGCGCTTGCCCAGTAGGCGCAAAAAGGTGTCCTGTGCCAGGTCGGCCGCCTCGGCCCGGTTGCCCAGCTTGCCGCGCAGCCAGCCATACAGCCAGCCGTGGTGTTCGCTGTACAGGGTGCTCAGGTGGCTGGCATGGGTGGGGCTGACGGTGCTCACTGCGTTCTCCAGGCAAGGGATGAGCTGGGCTGACGGAACGCGGGGTGCCGGCTGGCTGGGCTGTTTGAGAATGATACTCATTATCACATTGCAGCGCAGCCGGCGTCAATTGGCGTCAGCTACCCAGGCGCCAGCGTTCCTGCCACTGTTGCAAATCCGTCCAGGCCGTCTGGAGTGCGCTGGCGCACCATTGCAGCAGGCCCTCAAACGCCAGCAGGGTGCGCCGCAGGTGGATGCCATCGAAAAACACGTGGTCGGCCACGACGGTGGCGGCCAGCCAGGCGGCGATGATGACGATGATGTCGTGGCGGCCGCTTTTCCACCAGCGCAGCGAGTGGCGGCGGAAAATCCACGGCACGCCCAGCGGATTGGGCCAGTCGGCCAGCAAATGCATGATGCCGCCGGCAGCAAAGCCGAACAGGGGCGGCGCCCACCGGTGGTGCGGCAATTGCAGATAGGTGTAGACGAGCAGGGCGATCCAGGCCAGGCCCCAGTGTGTCCAGGTGCGGTGCGTGATCCACAGCCGGTGCGTGCGCGCCCACCAGGCCACTTCCAGCCAGTCCGGCGCCGTGCCGCCCAGCGCCCCCATGACAAAGGCGAGCATGCTCAGCACTTGATAGGGGCCACCGGCGCCAGCGTGCGCGACCAGGGCTGCGGCGATCACGCCGGCAGCCCAACCGGTCGCATGATGCGCTTTGTTGGAAGCCATAGAAAATGTAAAACGCTATACGGGCGATTTGTGAAATGCGAGGGATATTAACTGGATGAATATACAGTATGCAAGGGCGTGAAGGGGGGTATTTGCAGAATATCTGCCGATAATTTGTTAAATTGTGTGTCGCGATAGCCTTGCCAGCGAACTCGGCATGTCATGTTGGCCGGTCAAGTGTATTGTGCGGCTGATAATGCAATTGGCGCAGGGGGCGCTATGCTGAAAGTAGTCCTACGTTTTGAAGAGGTCTTGCCATGAAAATCCCGCGCGAATTACAGATTCCCGCGATCGTGTTTACGCTGGAAGCGGTGTTTATACTCGGCTTGTCGATGATTTTTCTTGTGCTGGTACCCCGCTAGTGCCTTGCGGAAAACTGCAGATTTACAACAGTGTTCTTATGCAGTTTGCATGCTGCTATCGCACAGCGCCGCACCCTCGGTGCGGATGATCCAGCATTCCGGATACGGTTCGCTGGCGAAGCGCTTGTGCCGCGCGAAGCCGCTGAGTTTATCCAGGGTGGTGGCCGGGGCCAGCGCTGTTTCCTTGCCACTGGCCGTGTCGAGGTGCCAGAAACCGCCATTGCGGTGGAAAAGTACGGGTAGGCAGCTGGCCTGCGGCGTGGCCAGGTGGCTTGCCGGCGTGGGCTGGGTCTCGGGCAGCAGCAAGTAAAAACATTCGGCGCGGGCGCCGTGGTCGATGCGGTGCAGGATTACGCCGTGCGCGAGCAGGGCCGTGACGCTGAGCACGACGATGCCCTTGATGCTGGCAGACAATTCGATGCGCATGCCCAGGCGCAGGGCGACGGGCTTGTGCTTGCCAGGCCAGACGCCGTCAAGCAGCAAACCATAGCGCGATACATCCTCGATTTCAAAGCCTTGCTGGCCGCGGCGGATGATGGCATGGCGGCCTGACAGGCGACGTGTCAAGCCATTGTTGTCCTGGCCATCGGGGCTGAAATGGCTGAGCAGCACATCGGCTTCCGGGTCCACCAGCTCGAAGCGGCCCAGCATGCATTCTTCCAGCGCGAACAGGCGAATCTGGCGCTGTTCGCCCGCTTCTGGCGCCGCATTGACGAGGCAGGCGGCCTGGCTTGGGTGCGGATGGCAGTGGCTGGCGGCGGGCAGGTCAACTTCGATCAACTCCTCGTCCCAGGCGATGGTGGTAAAGCCCATGTCGATCTTGCCTTGCGGCGCGGACAAGTCCACGTGGGCGATGCCGGCATTGCGCGCCGTCACGTCGAGGTTGCAGCCGTCGCCACCCGTCACGCGGGCGATCGAGGCGTCGTCGGCCATCACGCGCACATTCTTGTGCGTACTGAGGAAGATCTGGTGGATTTCCGTCAGGGTGGCGTCGCGGCGCGGCACCAGGATGACGAAGGTGCACACCCATTTCTGCGCCACGGCACCATCGAGGTGGCTGTGTACTTCCACGTCGATCTGGTATTGCCCGTGTTCCTTGTTGCGCGAGGAGAACTCGACAAACACGGGGCGCCAGTCGCCGCGCGTGGTGCGCACGAAATCATGCTGCACATGGCTGCGGGGGATCAGGTCCGAGCGCAGGCGCAAGGTCAGCTGCGGCGCGCAGGCGGCGCTCATGCCGCGCAATTCCATTTTCAATGTCTGGCGCCCGCCCGCCGCACGGGGATCGAAGCCGCTGATGTGCAGATGCGCTTGCCCCGGCTGGTAGACGGGGGGGACTGCTGGCGAGGCAACGTGGGCTGGCGTGAGCGCCGGGGGCGTGGCGGAGAGCGGCACAGGGTTGCTCACGGCTTGAAAGATAGCGTCATGGGCCGGGGCGTGCGGAAGCGCCGTTGCCGATGGCTCGGAACGGGCGCTGCGCAGTGCGCTCAACAGGTCGTAGCTGCTGGGAGCAGTCATCGCTTGCGGGTGGTTGCCCGCGCAGACTGTATCCCCAGGCAAGACCCAGAACGTACAGTGCGGGTGCTCCGGGTTGCTGCATTTTTTCATGACATTCTGACTCGAATCGAGTGGGGACATTTTGCCCTCTGTTCTAGATGAGAGCTTACGCGCTTTTGCGCCTGCTTGGCAACTTTCACAGCGCCGTAATGCGCTCTTTTTGGCCGAATTCATGTTCCCGGTCACACCCTGCCATGCATGCCAAGGAAACTATTGCCCAAAAACACATTTTATATCTTTCTAGATATGTTATTTTGATATTGCATGGAATGGCTTCCCATCGATGCGCGTGCGCGCCGGCTGGGTATTTTTACGCCCGCAATGCGAGCCTGGGGCGTTTTGCATTATGCTGGCGTTGTCCTTACCACCACACGCCGCCTGAGGCAGAGAGATGACCATGCCTGTCCAACGCCCGCTCCAGCTTGCCATAGCCTATGGCACCACCTTGTGCGTATTCCTGGCCATCGATGCCCTGTGGCTGTCGGTGCTGATGAAGCCCGTGTATGCCGCGGCGCTGGGGCCGCTATTGGCGGAGTCGCCCCGCTGGGCGCCTGCCACGTTGTTTTATCTGCTGTACGTGGCGGGGCTATTGGTCTTTGCCATCCTGCCCGGACTGCGCGCACGCCGCGGGCGCACGGCGGCGGCACTGGGCGCGCTGCTTGGGCTGCTTGCCTATGGCACCTATGATTTGAGCAATTATGCGACCTTGCGCGATTGGCCGCTGGGCTTGACGATGATCGACATGGCCTGGGGCAGCGTGCTATCGGCCGTGTCGGCAACGGCCGGTTATCTGGCGGCTAGCCGCCTGGGGCGGTGAACGCCGCATCGAAGCGCAGCGCCAGCAAGGTAATGTTGTCGCTATGTAAGCCTTTTGGCGGGTGGGAAAGGAAGTCGTCGAACAGGGCGTTGACGGCCTGTGCCGCAGTTTTGCCGGCACATAAGGCGGGCCAGCGGCCCGTGAGGGCCAGCGGATCCACGCAGGCCCAGAAGCCGTCGCTGGCCAGCACATAGTGGGCGCCGGGCCGCACGCGCAGCACGCGGCGGTCGCCCAGGTGCGCCAGGAAAGGCGGCAAGGTGGATGCATCGAGGCCGCGCAGGGGCTTGTCGAGTTGCAAGCTGTCGCTGATGGCGTTGCCTAAAATAAATGCCTGCGAGATTTGCGGATGGTGCTCGCCATGCACGGCGGCGCGCCAGCGCGTTTCGTCGAGCGCGCCGCGCATGGCGTACACGGTGGCTGGCACGTGGTCGACGGTCAGGATGCTGGCCGCGCCGTCGACCAGTTCATACAGGCGCGAATCGCCCACGTGATACAGCAGTGGCGCTTCGCCGGGTGGCACTTCCAGCAAGGTCAGCGTGGTGCCGGGCGGCCGCGCCTGGGCTGGCGCGGCCCTGGCGAAACCGTCCTGCAAGCGCGTGTGCAAGGCATCGAGCCTGGCTGCCAGGCTGGCTGTGTCGAGGCAGGCGGGCACGGCCAGCAAGCCTTGCACGGCCGCTTCCGCTGCCTCGCGACCTTGGCCGTGGCCACCCATGCCGTCGAGCACGGCGGCGCGCACATGGCCGGGCGGCCAGCCCGGCACCTGGCAGTGGAACGGCGCCTGCCGCGACAGGCAGACGGCGTGGCCGCTGGCATCGATCAGCAGGAAGTTATCCTGGTTCTCGCGCCGAGGCACGGGGCCGGCGCCTACGCTGCTGCCGGCGGCGGCATCGAGCCAGGGGCCGAAGTCTAGCGCGTCTTTGATTAAATGCATCGGTTGGAGCGGTCCGGGCGGCCATCAATGTTGATCATAGGACACAGCTTAGCCGAAATTGTGCGTCGGTGATACCTTGCTTGTCGCGCAAAAAAACCTGCGGCAGCAGGCTGGCGCAGGTTTTCTATAGTACAGGGTGGTGCTTAACGGCGATGGCCCCAGCCGTGGCCACGGTCACGGTAGTCTCGCTCATAGTAGTCACGGCGGCCATGGTCGCGGTAGTAGCCGCGGCCCGGTTGCACGTAGACGACAGCCGGCGGGCCGTAGTAGCGCGGTGGCGGTGCGTAATACACGGGCTGCGGGGCAGGGGCGTAGTACACGGGTTGCGGCGCCGGCGCATAATAGGTTTCGCGGTAGCCGCCACGATAGCCGCCACGGTCGTAATAGCGGTCATTCGTGCTGATGCTGTTGCCGACGGCGGCGCCAAGCACGCCACCGACGATTGCGCCGTTACGGCCGCCGGTGCTGTTGCCAATGGCCGCTCCGACGACGGCGCCTGCAACGGTATTGAAGTCGCGGTCACCGGCGACTGCGGCCGAAGACACAGCCACTGCCGCTACCATTACCGCACCCAGGAGTTTCTTGTTCAACATGGCATTTCCTTCCATTCCGGCGAGATCACAATGATCTGCATGAACTGGACTATATCTGCTGCTCCCCGCTTGTTCCACGTCTAATACAACTTCTTACATTCCTGCCCCGATGGTAACAAGTCAGCGCGCCCGCGCCTGCCATTCGGGACGCAGCAGGCTGTACATTTTGACATCGCGCATCACGCCGTTGATAAAGAAGGCCTGGCGCATCAAGCCTTCCTGGGTAAAGCCATTCTTTTGCGCGATGCGCTCGGAGCCGATGTTGAGCGGGTCCATCAGCAGTTCCAGCCGGTGATACGGATAGGCGTTGAACAGGTAGTCGATCATCAGGCGCGTCGCTTCGCTGATGTAGCCCTGTCCGTCCCGCTGCCGGTCGAACAGACGGTAACCGATCTCGCGCGCGGCTGGTGTGCGGCTCTTGAAATGCGTGATCGTGCCGATGATGTGCTGGGCCTTGTCTTCGATGAGGAACAATTCGCTGTCCTCGGTGACAAAGCCAGACTGCAGGAAATCGCGCCGCATGGCCTCGGGCGACTTGAATTGCATGGAGAAAAACTCGCCGCGCGAGGGCAAGTCGTTGACGAGGGAAATATAGGTATTCAGGTCGGCAGCCTGCAAATGCCGGATGGTACAGAGTGTTCCCTTGAGCATGGCGGTTTCCGGTAGCGATCACGCTATTGATGGTAATCGACTCTGGCGTAAACAGGCAATCGATCCCGTAAAAGTTGCTGCAATGACAGAATAAATACGCTATCGTAGAAAGCCGCGCCTTGCCTCCTTGCCACGGCGTATCCGCTTCGACCTTGTTGACTGGAACTGACATCACATGCATACCATTTTGACTGGCGCTCCACTGCGCCGTTCGTCTTTGTCCATCGCCATTGCCATCGCCCTTGGCTGCACCGCCAGCGCCGGCGCCTCGGCCGCCGCGCCAGGCAATACGCCGCAAGCGCTGGCGCAGGTGCGCGACACGGCGCTGCAAAGCGACTGGGCGTATGCGCGCCTGGCCGACATGACGGATTTGATCGGCCCGCGCCTGTCCGGCTCCGCCGGCGCGGCCGCCGCCGTGCAGCAGGTGGCCGAGGCCATGCGCCAGTTGGGCGCCACAGTCACCTTGCAGCCCGTGAAAGTGCCGCACTGGGTGCGCGGCGTGGAAACGGCCGAAATCGTCGACTACCCGGGCCGTCCGCAGGGCGTGTCGCAGCGCGTGGTGCTCACCGCCCTGGGCGGCTCGGGCGCCACTGCGGCCACCGGCCTTACGGCGCCCCTCATCATTGTCAAAAGCTTCGAGGAGCTCAAGGCGCGTGCGGCGCAAGTGAAGGGCGCCATCGTGCTGATCGACACGCCGTTCGACCAGGAGATGGCCGAACGGGGCCTGGCCGGCGTGACTTACGGCCAGGGTTCGCGCTTCCGTTTCAATGGCCCCAAGGCTGCTGCGGACCTGGGCGCGGCTGCCGCGCTGGTGCGCTCGATCGGCGGCGCGAACTTCCGCATCCCGCACGCGGGCGCCACGGGACTCGATGACAATAAACGCATTCCCGCCGCCGCCGTCACGGTGGAAGACGCCTTGCTGATCGGCCGTCTGGCCGCGCGCGGGCCGATGAAAATGCACCTGACACTGACGCCGCAAAACTTGCCGGAAGCGGACAGCTACAACGTCATCGCCGACTGGCCGGGCACGGACAAGGCTGACGAAGTGGTGGTGGTCTCGGGCCACCTCGATTCCTGGGACCTGGCGACGGGCGCGCATGACGACGGCGCCGGCGTGGTGGCGGCCATGGGCGTGGTGGAAACCCTGAAAAAGCTCGATTACCGCCCGCGCCGCACCATCCGCGTGATCGCCTGGATGAACGAGGAAAATGGCGGCCGTGGCGGCCAGGCCTATTTCGACGCCCACAAGCAGGCGCTCGGTAAACAATATGCAGCCATCGAGATGGACAGCGGCGCCGGCCGTCCGTTCGGCATCCTGGCCAGCGTGGGGCCGAAGTCGGAAAAATTGTTCGCCCCGTTGCGCGCCGCCTTGCAACCGATCGGTGCGCACGCGTTCACGCGCCGCGACGCGTTGGGCACGGGCGATTTGCACCGCCTGGAAACGGGCGGCGTGCCCAGCTTCGAGCCGCTGGTCGACAGCCACAGCTACTTCCACTACCACCACACGCCGGCCGACACGCTGGACAAGGTCGACCCGGATAACCTGAAGCGCAACGTGGCGCTGATGTCGTCGCTGGCCTGGTTCCTGGCCAATATCGACGGCGAGATCGGGCGCGCGCCGGAGCAATCGGAGTAAGGGGGAGCTCGCCTCCTCACTGCGAATAGCCCTGCATAGTATCGGCCGCATCGTGGCGGATGCCCCACCACGGCAAGTAGGCATTGTTTTCGCCGCGCGCGCGGCACCACGCTTTGTCGTGATTGATGGGCCGCACGGTGGCCGGCGGCAAGACCAGCACGCCCGTGACGCTGTCAGGATCGCTGGTGCCGGCCACCAGCACGCTCTTGCCGACGTGGTTCGCATGGGCGATGCCCAGGGCCACGTTGGTCAGCGCCGTGCCGGCGCCCATTTCGCCCAGCAGGGCTGGCGTATTGAAGGTCTGTGGCAGGAAGTCGAAGTCCGGCACTTCCAGGGTCAGCGCCTGCGCCAGCTGACCCAGCCGGTCGGAGGAGGTGGGCAAGGTCTTGTTGTCGTCGTGGATGACGTAGCCAATATCGGCTTCCGTCTTGCCGCCATGGCGCGCCGCCTCGGCAAATACCGCCTGCCACGCCTGCACGGCGCGCGGCGGCTTGTCCTTGGCCAGTTCAAAGTCCGCCACGCTTTTCGTGGCCGGCTAGCCTATCCACGCCAGCGCCGCCCGCTCCGTCTTGTAATCAGGGCCGGCCAGCACCAGCAGCACCAGGTTTTTATTGATCTGCATGGTTTTCGGCCGGCTCGGCGCATCCCAGTTCATGACCCACACGGTTTGCTGCGGATGCACTTCCAGGTAGGCCAGCGCCGCTTGCAGGGAGACGAAGCCCGCATTGTTGCCACCCAGGGTGATGCGCACGTCGGGTGGCGTGGCGCGGGTCCAGAGGGTGGGGGAGCGGGGGTTGCCGATGTTGAAGGTATCGGTGATGCGTTCGCGCGTAGTGTTTCTTGCCTCTTCTGGGTCCAACTTGCCCGCAGGAAGGGCATATTCGACGCGGATGCCTGCCAGTTCGCGCCAGTTCTGTTTTTGATCCTTGGGATAGACCCGATAAAAGTAGGTGGGGCTGGAGTAGTAAATGTCATGAAATAGGCTGGTTAATTTGTGCACATATTTATAGTGATAGCCCTTGAACGTTTCCGTGCCATCGAGATCGTGAGCCATGGGGGCGACTGCCTGCAAGGTGCTGAACCCCCTGGGATCTGTCCTGACCATATCGTCATTTTTGTTGGGCTTGGCCAATCCCACCGTCCATAGCAGTTGCCACTCGGTCGGATAGTCGAGCCGCTGCAGTGGATTGAGCCACTGCAGGCCCACGACTTGTGCCCGGAAAGGAGCATGGGCCGTGATTTTCGGGAGATCGTCTTCTTTCTGCGCAGGCTTCACGGCGCAGGCCGTCTATAGCGCAAACATGGCGGCGCGGTCCTTGTGCAGGGAGTCGGCCAGGGCATCGCAGCCTTCATCAAACTGATCGCTGATGTCGGCAAAGCGCTTCGAGTGCGGCGGGAATGCCTCAGGCAGCTTGGGCGCCTTCATCGGCAGCCGCCAGGACTTGGGTGGCAGGGCATTGATGCGCGTGCCGGCAGTCTTGGCGAGAATGATGACGATGGGCGCGAACAAAAAGGTCAGTATCTTGCGCCCGATGCCTTTGCTGGTCCGCATGCCCTTTTCGATCGAGTACTCGGCGACCAGTGAACGCGGGTCTTCATCTGCCCGCCGGCCGGGCCAGGTATCACCAGGTCCTCATCGCGGCGTTTCAGGCGCGCATTCAGGCCGTCACACAGGCCTTGTTCGGCCTGCTCATACCATTCGCCGTCGGAATTGACGCCGTGCACAAAGATGATGATGCCGGGACGCGGCATTCGCGTGACGGCCTGGAGCAACGCATGGCTGAACAAGGTCGTGCCTTCGGCTTCGGCGAGCAGGATGCAATTGGTATCGAGCGTAGGGTCGGGCGACATGCGGGCGCTCCGTCAGCGTTAAGCAGGAAAAGGCGGCGCCAAAGTGAACTCAGGCAATCTGCACTGTATGCCGATTGCCTGAGGTGGAACTTGCGTGGGGTCAAGAAAGGCGGTGCGAGGGGCGGGGAGTGCCGGGGAAAATCAGATCGCGTTCAGCGGTATTTTGAGGTAGCGCACGCCGTTGTCTTCCGGCTCGGGCAGCTTGCCCGCGTTGATGTTGACCTGGATGGCGGGCAGGATCAATGTCGGCATGTCCAGTGTGGCGTCGCGGCCCGTGCGCATGGCCACGAACTGTTCTTCCGTAATGCCGTCGCGCAAGTGGATGTTGCTGGCGCGCTGTTCGGCCACCGTCACTTCCCAGCGCGGCGCGCGGCCGTTGGGTGGGTAGTCATGGCACATGAACAGCCGGGTTTGCGGCGGCAGCGACAGCAGGCGCTGTGCGGAGCGGTACAGCAGGGACGCGGAGCCGCCTGGAAAGTCGCAGCGGGCCGAACCCACGTCCGGCATGAACAGGGTGTCGCCCACGAAGACGGCGTCGCCGATCTGGTAAGCCAGGTCGGCTGGCGTGTGGCCGGGCACGTGCAGGGCGCGCACTTCCAGTGCGCCAATATGAAACACCTGGTCGGGCGCGAACAGCTGGTCGAACTGCGAGCCGTCGGCCCGGGCGCCATCCTGGTGGTAGACCGCGGCGAAGGCTTGCTGCACTGTCTGGATGGCGGCGCCGATGGCCACGTCGCCGCCCAGCTGCTGCTGCAGGTAGGGCGCGGCGGACAGATGATCGGCGTGCGCATGGGTTTCCAGCAGCCAGCGGCACTGCAAGCCGTGTTCGCGCACGAAGGCGATCACCGTGTCGGCCGACGCGGTCGAGGTGCGGCCCGCCTTCGGATCGTAGTCGAGCACGGAATCGATGATGGCACAGTCCTGGCCATCCGCTTCGTACACGACGTAGGTGACGGTGGCGGTGGCGGGGTCGAAGAAAGCTTGGATTTGTGGAGTCATCGCGGCGGCAGGGGACGGGCAAGGAAGGGCATTATATCGCCAGAGCAGGCTAAAAAAATGCTGCGAACTCATATTTAATATGCGGAAAACAGATAAGCAGGCAGGCCAGGCACGCGACTACCGTGCGCACCCTGTGCCTTGCCGCGTGCTAACCTCATTCTTACAAGGAGGAATTCATGAACGATATCACTGCACGCAGCGAACAGTACCGCGGTTTTACGATTTCGGTGACCGCGCAAAAAGACAACGACGATTTATGGGATTTTACCTACCGCCTGCAACGCGAGGGCGAGAGCGCGGTGCAAGCGATTACACGCAGCCGCACCCTGGGCGGCTATGCGGCACCTGAAACGGCTTGCACGGCCGGCCTGGAAGTGGCCAGGACGGAAGTCGATAATCTGCTGCGCCCTTGAGCCAGCGTAAATCGTTTAGCCGGAAAGTCAGCCTGACCGCGCGCTGGCACCTGAAACACGTCGCTAGCGGCCGCGCTTCATGCTACGATTTCCACTATTGAGTCAGTCACGAAGGAGGCACCGCATGGAAAACAATTCTAAAATTCACTATAAAGGCTGGGAAATCGTTCCCCTGGCCGTGCCCACCACCGATGGCAAATGGTCGGCCAGTTGCGACATCGAACGCGCCACCGCAGAAGGCCTGGAAGTGTTTGAAGGCTCGACCATGCAATTCGTGCGCGACGACGAGGATGGCGCCATTGCCGCCGCCTGCGAAGAGGCCGTGCGCCAGATCGACAACATCATTGCCAATCCGCTGGTGCGTCTGGCCTAGTGTGGTCTTGTAGTTTCAGTTGTATCAGTTGTATACATCAGCCGGCGCCCGCCGGCTGTTTTTATTGTTGCGTCTTGCTGCTTGTTGCATGTTTCAAAAAATGTTTCAAAATGGAGTGGATGAAACAGACTTGAAACGTTTTTGACGGCAAACGTGATGTCGCTGTTGCCTGGCGGGACATCCCTGGTGGGCGTCTTAGCTCCTGTTTTCACTCTGCCGTCAGGTGTTTTTCGCAGCGCCGCGCGGCCCTGGCACGGCATTTGCAATACTGGTACTCATAGCCACTCCGTGAAACATTCGGGACCATCCGAAACCCATAAGGTGAACACATGACTCAATACTCCGCAGGCGCAGCGTTCCGCAAGGCCGTCCAGGAAGAATCACCGTTGCAAGTCGTCGGCGCCATCAATGCCAACCACGCCTTGCTGGCCAAGCGCGCCGGTTATAAAGCCATTTATTTGTCCGGCGGCGGTGTCGCGGCCGGCTCGCTGGGCTTGCCCGACCTGGGCATTTCCAGCCTGGACGACGTGCTGACCGATATCCGTCGCATCACCGACGTGTGCGACCTGCCGCTGCTGGTCGATGCCGACACGGGCTTCGGTTCGTCCGCCTTCAACGTGGCGCGTACCGTGAAATCGATGATCAAGTTCGGCGCTGCCGGCCTGCACATCGAAGACCAGGTGGGCGCCAAGCGCTGCGGCCACCGTCCGGGCAAGGAAATCGTGAGCAAGGAAGAAATGGTTGATCGCATCAAGGCCGCCGTCGATGCGCGCACGGACCCCAACTTCGTCATCATGGCGCGCACCGATGCGCTGGCCGTCGATGGCCTGGAAGCGGCACTGGAACGCGCCGTCGCCTGCGTCGAGGCGGGCGCCGACATGATCTTCCCGGAAGCGATCACGGACCTGGAGATGTATGCCACGTTCGCCAAGGCCGTCAATGTGCCTATCCTGGCCAACATCACGGAATTCGGTGCCACGCCGCTGTTCACGCTGGACGAATTGCGCAGCGCCCACGTGGGCCTGGCCCTGTATCCGCTATCGGCCTTCCGCGCCATGAACAAGTCGGCCGACAACGTCTACCGTGCGCTGCGCCGCGACGGCACGCAAAAGAATGTCGTCGATACCATGCAGACGCGCATGGAGCTGTATGAATCGATCAACTATCATGATTTTGAACAAAAACTGGACGCGCTGTTCGCCGCGCAAAAGAAATAAGTAAAGAAGCGGGGACCGCATGGCGGTCCCGCAGTGACGCACCCGAGACTATTCAATCTGGAGAACACAATGACCGCACCGCAAGTCGCTACTTTCAAGCCTAAAAAATCCGTCGCCCTGTCTGGCGTTACCGCCGGCAACACGGCGCTGTGCTCGGTCGGCAAGACCGGCAACGATTTGCACTACCGCGGCTATGACATCCTGGACGTGGCCGACAGCTGCGAATTCGAGGAAATCGCCTATCTGCTGGTGCACGGCAAGCTGCCGACCGCCGCAGAACTGAAAGGCTACAAGGCCAAGCTGAAATCCCTGCGCGGCCTGCCGTCGGCAGTCAAGTCGGCCCTGGAAGCGCTGCCGGCCGCCGCCCACCCGATGGACGTGATGCGCACGGGCGTGTCCGTGCTGGGCTGCACCTTGCCGGAAAAAGACGACCATAACGCGCCTGGTGCGCGCGATATCGCCGACCGCCTGATGGCGTCGTTCGGCTCCATGCTGCTGTACTGGTACCACTACAGCCATAACGGCAAGCGCATCGAAGTGGAAACGGACGACGACTCGATCGGCGGCCACTTCCTGCACCTGCTGCACGGCGAAAAACCGTCCGCATCGTGGGAAAAAGCCATGCACACCTCCTTGATCCTGTACGCGGAACACGAATTCAACGCTTCGACCTTCACCAGCCGCGTCATCGCCGGCACGGGTTCCGACATCCATTCGGCCATCACGGGCGCCATCGGCGCGCTGCGCGGCCCGAAACACGGCGGCGCGAATGAAGTGGCGCTGGATATCCAGAAACGCTACGACAATGCCGATGAAGCGGAAGCGGACATCCGCGAGCGCGTGGCCAACAAGGAAGTGGTGATCGGCTTCGGCCACCCCGTCTACACGATTTCCGACCCGCGCAATAAAGTCATCAAGGAAGTGGCCCGCTCGCTGTCGCAGGAAGCCGGTTCCACGAAAATGTTCGACATCGCCGAGCGCCTTGAATCGGTCATGTGGGAAATCAAGAACATGTTCCCGAACCTGGACTGGTTCTCGGCCGTGTCCTACCACATGATGGGGGTGCCGACGGCGATGTTTACGCCGCTGTTCGTCATTTCGCGCACTTCGGGCTGGGCTGCCCACATCATCGAGCAGCGCATCGACAACAAGATCATCCGCCCGAGCGCCAATTACGTAGGCCCGGAAGACCTGGAATTCGTGCCGATCAAGGACCGCAAATAATGACCTCTAATATGAACACCCTGCATCGCAAGCCCTTGCCGGGAGCCCAGCTAGACTACTTCGACACGCGCGCCGCCGTCGATGCGATCCAGCCAGGCGCCTACGCCACCTTGCCCTATACCTCGCGCGTGCTGGCCGAAAACCTGGTGCGCCGCTGCGATCCGGCCACCTTGAACGCTTCGCTGAGCCAGTTCATCGAACGCCGCCGCGACCTCGATTTTCCATGGTTCCCCGCCCGCGTCGTTTGCCATGACATCCTGGGCCAGACGGCCCTGGTCGACCTGGCCGGCTTGCGCGACGCCATCGCAGCCCAGGGCGGCGACCCGGCCCTGGTCAATCCTGTCGTGCCGACGCAGCTGGTGGTCGACCATTCGCTGGCCGTCGAATGCGGCGGTTTCGATCCCGATGCCTTCGCCAAGAACCGCGCCATCGAAGACCGCCGCAACGAA
Source organism: Janthinobacterium pasteuri (assembly GCF_051380775.1). NCBI lineage: Bacteria > Pseudomonadati > Pseudomonadota > Betaproteobacteria > Burkholderiales > Oxalobacteraceae > Janthinobacterium > Janthinobacterium pasteuri. Next base: position 117,083 of record NZ_JBNYXS010000009.1, read on the forward strand.
GACCGTTTCGACTTCATCGACTGGACAAAGAAAGCGTTCAAGAACGTCGATGTGATTCCGCCAGGTAACGGCATCCTGCACCAGATCAATCTGGAGCGCATGTCGCCCGTGATCCAGGTGCAAAATGGCGTGGCCTATCCCGACACCCTGGTCGGCACGGATTCGCACACGCCCATGGTCGACGCGCTGGGCGTGATCGCCATCGGTGTGGGTGGCCTGGAAGCGGAAAGCGTGATGCTGGGCCGCGCCTCGTGGATGCGCCTGCCCGACATCATCGGCGTCAAGCTGACGGGCAAACCGCAGCCGGGCATCACGGCCACCGATACCGTGCTGGCGCTGACGGAGTTTCTGCGCAAGCAGAAGGTCGTCTCGTCCTACCTGGAATTCTTTGGCGAGGGAGCATCGCACCTGACCCTGGGCGACCGTGCCACGATTTCCAACATGGCGCCGGAATTTGGTGCCACGGCCGCCATGTTCTACATCGATGCGCAAACCATCAAGTACCTGAAACTGACGGGCCGCGACGATGAGCTGGTGAAACTGGTCGAGCTGTATGCCAAAGAAACGGGCTTGTGGGCCGACAGCCTGGTCGACGCGCAGTACGAGCGCGTGCTGACGTTTGACCTGTCGTCCGTCGTGCGCAATATCGCCGGGCCATCGAATCCGCACAACCGCGTGCCGACGTCGGAACTGGCTGCGCGGGGGATTTCCGGCGTGGTGGAAAATGAGCCGGGCAAGATGCCCGATGGTGCCGTCATCATCGCGGCCATCACCAGCTGCACGAATACGAACAACCCGCGCAACATGATCGCTGCCGGTTTGATCGCGCGTAATGCGAATCGCCTGGGCCTGACGCGTAAACCGTGGGTGAAATCCTCGCTGGCACCAGGCTCGAAAACCGTGGAACTGTATTTGCAGGAAGCGGGCCTGATGACCGAGCTCGAAACACTGGGCTTCGGCGTGGTGGCATTTGCCTGCACATCATGCAACGGCATGTCGGGCGCGCTCGATCCTGTCATCCAGGAAGAAGTGGTGTCGCGCGACCTGTACGCCACGGCTGTCCTGTCGGGCAACCGCAACTTTGACGGCCGCATCCACCCGTACGCGAAACAGGCTTTCCTCGCCTCGCCGCCGCTGGTGGTGGCCTACGCGATTGCCGGCACCATCCGCTTCGACATCGAAAAGGATGTGCTGGGCATCGCCCCGGACGGTAAGCCTATCCAGTTGAAGGATATCTGGCCATCGGACGAGGAAATCGACGCCATCGTCGCGTCCAGCGTCAAGCCGGAGCAGTTCCGCAAGGTGTATATCCCCATGTTTGCCGCGCAGGCGGACGACGGCATCAAAGTCAGCCCGCTGTACGACTGGCGACCGAATACCACGTATATCCGCCGTCCGCCGTACTGGGAAGGCGCGCTGGCTGGCGCACGCCCCTTGAAAGGCATGCGTCCGCTGGCCGTCCTCGGTGACAACATCACGACCGATCATTTGTCGCCATCGAACGCCATCATGCTCGATAGCGCGGCTGGCGAGTATCTGGCGAAGATGGGCTTGCCCGAGGAAGACTTCAATTCCTACGCCACGCACCGGGGCGACCATTTGACGGCGCAGCGCGCGACCTTTGCCAATCCGACCCTGAAGAACGAGATGGTGATCGAAGATGGCAAGGTGAAGGCCGGTTCGCTCACGCGCATCGAGCCGGAAGGCACCATCTCGCGCATGTGGGAAGCCATCGAGGTGTACATGGAGCGCAAGCAGCCCTTGATCATCATCGCCGGCGCCGACTATGGCCAGGGTTCCTCGCGCGACTGGGCCGCCAAGGGCGTGCGCCTGGCCGGCGTGGAAGCCATCGTGGCCGAAGGTTTCGAGCGCATCCACCGCACCAACCTGGTGGGCATGGGCGTCTTGCCGCTGGAATTTTTGCCTGGCGTGAACCGCAAGACCCTCGGTCTCGATGGCAGCGAAACCTACGACGTCGTGGGCGAGCGCATGCCGCGCTCCACGTTGACCTTGCTCATCCATCGCAAGAACGGCGAAACGCTCGACGTGCCCGTCACCTGCCGCCTCGATACGGCGGAAGAGGTGTCGATTTACGAGGCCGGTGGCGTCTTGCAGCGCTTCGCCCAGGATTTCCTCGAGTCGTCCAAGGCAGCGTAAGCAGTTCGTCATTCACCGGGTGGCGCGCAAGCGCGCGCCGCCCGGCTTTTCAGGAAATCTCATGACCCACGTACCCCAAATCAAAATCCCCGCCACCTACATGCGCGGCGGCACCAGCAAGGGCGTGTTCTTCCGCCTGCAGGATTTGCCCACCAGCGCGCAAGTGCCTGGCGCGGCGCGCGATGCCTTGCTGCTGCGCGTGATCGGTAGTCCCGACCCTTATGGCAAGCAGATCGACGGCATGGGCGGCGCCACCTCCAGCACCAGCAAGACGGTGATCCTGGCAAAAAGCGCCAAGCCGGAGCATGACGTCGATTACCTGTTCGGCCAGGTTTCCATCGACAAGCCCTTCGTCGACTGGAGCGGCAATTGCGGCAACCTGTCGGCGGCCGTCGGCTCGTTCGCCATTGCCAGTGGGCTGGTGGATGCTGCGCGCGTGCCGCAGAACGGCGTGGCCACGGTGCGCATCTGGCAAGCCAATATCGGCAAGACCATCATCGCCCACGTCCCCATGACGCATGGCGAAGTGCAGGAAACGGGCGACTTCGAGCTCGATGGCGTGACCTTTCCGGCCGCCGAAGTAAAGCTGGAATTCATCGACCCGGCAGCCGAGGAAGAGGGCGGCGGTGGTGCCATGTTCCCTACAGGCAACCTCGTCGATGACCTCGACGTACCCGGCATCGGCACCTTGAAAGTCACCCTGATCAACGCCGGCATCCCGACGATTTTTGTCGACGCGGACGCCATCGGCTACACGGGCACGGAACTGCAGGACGCCATCAATGGCGACCCGGCCGCGCTGGCCCGCTTCGAAACCATTCGCGCGCACGGCGCGCTGCGCATGGGGTTGATTTCCCACCTGGATGAAGCGGCGAAGCGCCAGCACACGCCGAAGGTGGCCTTTGTCGCCAAGCCGGCCAGCTATGTCTCGTCCAGCGGCAAACAGGTGGAAGCGGGCGAGATCGACTTGCTGGTGCGCGCCATGTCCATGGGCAAGCTGCACCACGCCATGATGGGCACGGCGGCGGTCGCCATCGGCACGGCGGCAGCCATTCCCGGCACTCTGGTCAATCTGGCGGCGGGCGGCGGGCCACGCAATAACGTGCGCTTCGGCCATCCGTCCGGCACCCTGATGGTGGGCGCGGAAGCGGCGCTGCTCGATGGCCAATGGAGCGTCACCAAGGCCATCATGAGCCGCAGCGCGCGCGTGCTGATGGAAGGGGCTGTGCGCATTCCCGGCGACGCGTTTTAGGAAGAAATACGCAGGCAGATGGTAGGTAGATGGCACACAGGCCACACACATAAAGTGGTGGCCAGGCCAGTTCGCCCAGGCCCGATACAGATTGCACGCATACCGGAGGAGATATGAATTTCGCAGCATTTTATCAACGCTCGATCGACACGCCAGACGCTTTTTGGCGCGAAGAAGCGGACAAGATCGACTGGCATACCCCGTTTTCGCAAGTGCTCGATTATTCGCGTCCGCCGTTCGCCAAATGGTTCGTCGGCGGCACCACCAATTTGTGCCACAACGCCGTTGACCGCTGGGTGGACAGCCAGGGCGATGCCGCCGCGCTGATCGCCATTTCCACCGAGACCAATACCGAGCACACCTACAGTTTTCGCGAGCTGCAGCGCGAAGTGGAGCGCTGCGCCGCCATCCTGCAGTCGTTGGGCGTCGTCAAGGGCGACCGCGTCCTGATCTACATGCCGATGATCGCCGAGGCGGCCTTCGCCATGCTCGCGTGCGCCCGCATCGGCGCCGTGCATTCCGTGGTGTTCGGCGGCTTTGCCGCCAACAGCCTGGCCAGCCGCATCGACGATGCACAGCCCAAACTGGTGTTTTCCGCCGATGCCGGTTCGCGCAATGGCAAGGCGATCGCCTACAAGCCGCTGCTTGACGAAGCCATCCGCATTGCCGCGCACAAGCCGCAGCAAGTGCTGCTGGTCGACCGTCATCTGGTGCCAATGGAACTGACGCCGGGCCGCGACGTCGATTACGCGACCCTGCGCGAGCAGCACCTGGACGCGCAGGTGCCCGTCACCTGGCTCGAATCGAACGAGCCGTCGTATGTGCTGTACACCTCGGGCACGACGGGTAAGCCGAAGGGCGTGCAGCGCGACGTGGGCGGCTATGCAGTGGCGCTGGCGTCGTCGATGCAGTACAACTTCTGCGGCAAGCCCGGTGAAACCTTCTTTGCCACCTCGGATATCGGCTGGGTGGTGGGCCATTCCTACATCGTGTATGGCCCGCTGATCGCCGGCATGGCCACCATCCTGTACGAGGGTTTGCCGGTCTGTCCCGATGCGGGCATCTGGTGGAGCATCGTTGAAAAATACAAGGTCACGCGCATGTTTTCGGCGCCCACGGCGATCCGCGTGCTGCGCAAGCATCCTGTGGAACTGATGCGCAAGCACGACCTGTCTTCCCTGAAGGCGCTGTACCTGGCGGGTGAGCCGCTTGATGAAACCACCTCGCAATGGATCGCCGATGAACTCAAAGTAGACATCATCGACAACTACTGGCAGACGGAGACGGGCTGGCCGATTTTGTCGGTGGCGAAAGGCGTGGCCGATACGCCGACGCGCCTGGGCAGCCCGGGCCTGGCCATGTACGGCTACCAGGTCAAGCTGCTCAACGAAGCGACGGGCGAGGAATGCGGCACCAACGAGAAGGGCGTGCTGGTGCTGGAAGGCCCGCTGCCACCGGGCTGCATGCAGACCGTGTACGGCGATGACGAGCGTTTCGTCGACACCTACTGGTCCACCTTCAGCGGCCGGCAAGTGTATTCCACCTTCGACTGGGGCGTGCGCGACGCGGACGGCTATTACTTCATCCTGGGCCGCACCGATGACGTGATCAACGTGGCCGGCCACCGTCTGGGCACGCGCGAAATCGAGGAAAGTATCACCAGCCATCCGAACGTGTCGGAAGTGGCGGTGGTGGGCGTGGAAGACAAGCTCAAAGGCCAGGTGGCGATGGCCTTCGTGATCCTGAAGGACCCGCAGGGTTTCGACAGCTTGGACGCGAAAGCGGCGCTGGAACGCGAAGTGATGGCCGTGGTCGACCGCCAACTGGGCGCCGTGGCGCGGCCCGCGCGCGTGCTGTTCGTAGCGCAGTTGCCGAAGACGCGCTCGGGCAAGCTGCTGCGCCGCTCGATCCAGGCCATCTGTGAAGGGCGCAGCCCGGGCGACCTGACGTCGATGGACGATCCGGCATCGCTGCAGCAGATCCAGGCAGCGCTGGCTTAAGCGGCGTGGCGAGAACGAAGTTTATCAATCGGTAAATTTCGTTCTCAAATCCGGTCGCTTTCCTTGCGCACGACCCTGCCCACGATCAGGCATTCATTGCCGCGGCACAGCTTGCGGTGGTATTTGCGCTGGTCCGGGTTGTCCGAGGTCAGCCACCATTCGCCGATATCGCGCGCCATGCGCTTGACCACGGCTTCGCCTTCGTAATTGATGGCAAACACGATGCCGTCGGCCGGCCGCTTGTCGGCTGTATTGATGATCACCACGTCGTCCTCGTACAGGGCCGGCTCCATGCTCTCGCCCTTGACCTTGATAGCCACCAGTTTTTCAGGATAGTAGCCATTGCGCTCGACCCAGCTGCGCGGCACGCTGATGGTGCTGCCGTCGTGCGTTTCCGGCTCGATCGCAAAACCCGTGATGCCGGCCGAGAGGCGCAACTTGACCTTGCGGATCGGGTAAAAGCGCGCATCTTCGCCATCGACCACCACCACCGGCCGCGCGTCACCCAGCGCACGTGCCGCCAGCGCCGCCTGGTCGGGCGCCGCACCCTGGTCGAAGTACATGCTGTCCAACTGCAAGTCCGCTTCCAGCTTGCGCGCGATTTTTTCACTGAAAGCGCGTCCCTCGCGGTACGTGGGTGAGAGGATTTGCGAGATGCGCGCCTCGCTCCAGCCGCTGACATCGGAAATTTTCTTGCGCGTGTTGTCGTAGTGCTCGCGGATCAGGGCCAGCAGGCGGTCGCGTCTGTATTGATACATATTCATCTCCACATTAAACCTGAAATTTACCGTTTGATAAATTACCAAATGCTTGACTTTAACATTAGCGATTGATAAAGTCCACTCGTTGCCTGTCGCAAACGCACTACAGCGTCTGCCGGCGGGCAGCACCATGGGAGATCAGGCAGATGTTGAACAGCAGTCAGTGGGTGGAAAGCAGGGCGGCGCCACGGCAGGGGCGCCAGTTACAGGGACGCAGCAAGAAGTCGCAGCTGCATATCGCCCGCATCGCGCAGTACATTCGCGAGCAGGGCCAGGCCAGCGCGGCGCAATTGTCCGCCTTGCTGGGACTCGATGCGGGCACCATGAGCCGCTATTTGCGGCACATGTGCGGCATGGGACAGATCCACCTGGCGCAGCGCCACCTTACGGAGCCGGGACGCCAGCGGCCCGCCCTGTACGCGCTGGGCGAACAGGATGAGCAGGTCGATGGCTGGGCCGAACTACCGCCGCAGGTGCGTCGCACGGCCAATTGGCCACGCGGCACGGCGCACCGCGATCCGCTGGTGGCGGCGCTGTTTGGCCCGGCACAAGTTTAGGGCGGCAAGCCGCCCTCCCAAATGAATGACAGCAAGCTGCCAAGCGCAGTTCTTTTTTTCCGCAACTGAAAGCACATCATGCATATCGATATCACCGCCGCAGGGGCTGCCTGGATCAAGCTGCTGGGCGTCCCCTTGCTGGCCGCCTTTTTTGCCACCTTGCTCAGCTTCATGGTCATGTGGCCACGCAATTGCAAGGAGGCGCTCATCCGTATTTGTTCCAGCATCATCATTGCCACCTTTGCCGGTCCCGTCCTGGTGTCGGCGGTGCTGGCGTGGTGGCCCGGCTTGTTTGACAGTGCGCAAACGGTGGCGGCGCTGTATGGCTGTGATCCGGCCACGGGTTTCCTGTTCATTGCCGCACCGCTGATGGCGCTCGTCGGTTTGCCGGCGTGGTGGCTGGTGAGTGCCAGCGTGCGCTGGTTCGACCGGCGCCGCGACAAGGATATCGGTGAACTGGCGGCGGACGCTGCCGCTGCCGTCAAGGAGGTACGGACGCGACGTTGACGGCGCTGGCGTCCTCTTTTAGTGCATGGACCAAGCGGCGCGCCTGAAATCGGTGCGAAGGGGGGGGCACCATGCACAGTCATGGCAGCGATTGAGGATGCGCCGCGCGCCGCATGCTGATCAGCCATCGGGCAACACCTTGAGCACCGCGCAATTGCGCCCTGCATCCTTGGCGTGGTACAGCGCGGCATCGGCCAGGCGCAGCAGGGCATCCGGATCGGCTGCACCCGGTGCCGAATGGATCGCGATGCCGACGCTGATCGTCACTTGCAGCGCATCCGCACTTTCATGTGGGATGCCCAGTTCTTCGATGGCGCACCGCAGCGCTTCGCCGATCTGGCACGCTTCGTCCGCGCCAGTGTTCGGCAACACGATCGAAAACTCTTCGCCGCCGTAGCGCGCCGTCAGGTCGCCCGCGCGCCGCATGCCGGTCGCCAGCGCGTGCGCGACACGGATCAGGCATGCGTCACCTGCCTGATGGCCGTAGCGGTCATTGAAGCGCTTGAAGTAGTCGACATCGAGCATGATGACGGCAAGCGGCTGGCCGACGCGCGTGGCACGTGCACATTCGGTGCGCAGCACATCGTCGAAATGGCGCCGGTTCGCCAGGCCGGTCAGGCCATCGGTGATGGACAGGGTTGCCAATTTTCGGTTGGCGTCTTCCAGCTGTTCGGTGCGTTCTGCAACGCGCTGCTCAAGGCTGTCATGCAGCCTGGCGCTGGAGATCGAGATCATTGCCTGTACACCTAGCATGCGCAGGAACGCGACGCGCTCCTGCGTGAACGAGGCTTCGGCGAGCCGGTTCTCGAAGTACAGGATGCCCTCGATCTGACCGCCGTGCCGTATCGGCAGGCACATGACGGCACGCGGCCGCTGCAGCTGCACGTACGGGTCGGCGGCAAAGCGCGAGACGCCTGTGATACTGTCTTCGATCACCTCCGCGCCAGTGCGAATCACATAGCGCAGCAGCGACAGCGGGAACTGCGGGTCGCTGGCGGCGTTCAGGTCGAGCCGCCGCGCTTGCAGGACGGTGGTGACATCGCCATCGATATCTGCTTCCAGCTGGTAGCTGCCCTCGGACAGCAGCAGCAGGCGCGCTACCTGCCCGCCAGCGTTTTCGCACACGATGGAAATCAGGCGCGTCAGGACATTGCGCAAGCCGACCTCGTTCGACAGGATCTGCGCCGCTTTCAGCAGCGACACCAGGTCGAGCGCGGAACTGCCGTGCGTGTTGAGGCCCACATGCGACAGTGTGGCGCGGCCATCCAGCCTCGGCAGCAGCGCAGCGTGTCGTGCCCGCAGTTGCTCCACTTTGCCCTCTGCGCCCCACTGGCCGTAGTGCGCGATGGCGTCCTGGATGAATATGGCGGCCACGCGCGCGTGACCCTGTTCGCACCAGTATTCGCCGCACAGTTCATTGCCCAGCGCTTGCACGTTGACGTAGCCAGCCAGGCCGGCAGCGTCGATCGCCTGCCGGTAATGGCGCGTGGCCAGCTGCAGATTGTCCCGGTAGCGTGCCATTTCAGCCATCACCAGCAGATGCTTGGCTGCGCTATTGTCCGAGCCTTGCCTGGCCCACTCTGTGAGGCTGGCCTGCAGCGCGTCGATCACGGCAAGCACAGCGTTTGCATCTGAGCGCTCCGGGTCGCGCCGCAAGGCGCGGATCAAAATCAGCGCGGCGTAGAAGCTTGATTCGGCGACCTTGGCCTGGCCGCGCATGATCTGGGTGACGATGCCGAGCTGGCTGGCCAGCAGCTCGGCGTCGGCGCCGTCGAACAGGTAGGCGTTGCGGATTTTCCCTTGCAAATAGTAGGCGCGGTATAGTTGCGAGTCGCCATAGTGTTCGAGGAAGCGCGCCTCGCTGAACGTCGCATCATCGTAGCTGTCGTGACGGGGCAGGAGGCCCATCAGGCATTTGATCGGCTGGATCGCCGCGGCGACGCAACAGTCGGCCATCGCCTGCTGGCCGTTGGCGCGCATCAGCGCCAGGTCGTGCTCGATGTCGTGCATCAGATGCGGCAGGTAGTCGCCGAGGATCACCCGCTCGGTGGCGCGCACGGCCACCACCACGCCAACCTGCACGAAATCGGCAATTTCCAGTGCCCAGCCAAAGGCTTCTTCGTACAGGGCATCGGAGCTGCGCAGGGGCTGCGTCCAGTGGCTGATGAGCGCACCGAACATCAGGCCCGTGAGTGTGCGCGTCTGCAGATTGGCACGCCGCCTGGCCATTGCCATCGCCATCGCGCCGAAGTCGTAGCCGCGCGCGACGTCGCCGCCGTACAGCGCCAGCATCATCGCGTAGCCGACATAGGCGACGGCGCTGAAATCGCTGTTCCCCCGCTGCATGGACAGCCGCGTCATCGATACCACCATCAGCGCGCTGAGGTCCTGCTGGCCGGCGTAATAGCTGGCCATCCACAGGCCCTGCATCATCTGCATCGCGGCCACCGCGTCCGGCTCGCCCATGTCGCCGGCCGCCAGCAGGGTGTCGGGCGCCTGCGCGCCAGGCTGCCGCCCGATGTCGGCGAGGATATCGTCGAAGTGCGCCTTCATGTGCGCGACATCGTGCGGAATGGCGATGTTCAATTGCGCCAGGCCTTCGCGCTGCACGGCGATGGCGTCGAGCAGGCGGCCCTGCAATTGATACTGGTGGGCCTGGATGGCAATGCAGCGTACCTGCAGCAGCGGGTTCAAGCTGCGGGCGCGCACCAGCGGATAGATCGCCTCGGCGGCATCGAACTGCCCGCACAGGTAAGCCGCTTCGGCCGCGCCGAGCTGCAGGTCGAGCCAGAGTTCGGCCTGGACGCTCCATGCTTCGGCCGGCAGCAGGCCCAGACCAATGCGCATGTGCTCCAGCGTGGCCTGGAATGCGGCAGAACGTCGTGCCTTGACGCCGGCTTGCAGATTGAGCGTCGCCAGATGCACGCGCTCGCCGGCATCGTCGATCAGCACGCGACCGGCGTTGAGCTGTTCAACGATTTCAAACAGTGCGCCATCCTGACGCTCCGGCGTCGCATGCCGCAAGAGCAGGCGGCCGATGCGAAGATGGCTGGCCGCGCGGGTACCGGCATCAGCGATCAGGTAGGCTGCCTGCTGCACGCGGTCGTGCAGGAATCGGTAACTGACGCCACTTTGGCCGGCGCGGGTGTCGCCGTTGAGGTATTTATAGCGTTCGTCGAGCGGCTGGATCAGTCCTGCATGGAGCGCCGGCCACAAGGCTTGCTGCGTGTGCCAGGGCGCGCGGTCCACTGCCAGCGAAAGGGTGTCGAGCGTGAAGCGGTTGCCGCTGGAGGCGGCCAGTTGCAGCAGGTGCTGCGTTGCCGTGGGCAGACGGCGGATTTTCTCCAGCAGTACCTCGACCACGTTGTCGGTATATTTGACCTGTTGTATCGCGGGCAGGTCCCAGTCCCAGCAATCGTCGACGGCCCGGTAGCGCAAATGGCCCGTCTCATTGAGCGAGGCCAGGAACTGGCTGAGGAAAAATGGATTGCCGGCCGTCTTGCGGTAACAAATGCGGGTCAGGGGGGCGCAGTCAGGTGCCGCCACGCGCACGGTGGCCGACACCATTTGCGCAACCTGCTGCTCGCTTAGGGGACCCAGTAACAGCGTGGACAGGCGCACCTCGCGCGCGCGCAGCTTGTCGTGCAGCGCGATGAGTGGATGCGTGGTGCCCACTTCGTTGTCGCGGTACGCGCCGATGAACAGCAGGCAGCACTTGTCACAGGAGAGCATGAGCAGTTCGATCATCCGCAGCGTGGCCGCATCGGCCCATTGCAGGTCGTCCAGGAACAGCACCAGCGGATGCCCGGCGCAGGCGAAGACTTCGACGAAGCGGGGGAAAAGCCTGTCCAGGCGGAGCTGGGCCTGTGCCGGCGCCAACGCGGGTATCGCCTCGGTGGGGCCGACGATCAACGCCAGCTGGGGAATCAGTTCGACCAGCACGCCGATGCCGCTGCCCAGGGCGTCGTGCAGTTTTCCGGCCCATTGCCGCAGCGATTCTTCGGGCTGGCCCAGCAACTGGTGCACCAGCCCCTGGAAGGCCTGGATCAGCGAGGCATAGGGTACGTCGCGCTGGAGCTGGTCAAACTTGCCAGACAGGAAACAGCCGCGCCGGGCGATGATCGGTTTCTGCACCTCGTTGACGACCGCCGACTTGCCTATGCCCGAGTGGCCCGCCACCAGCAGCATTTCGCAGGTGCCGGCCGCACTGCGCTCAAATGCCGCCAGCAGCATGGCGATGGCATCCTCGCGCCCATGCAGCGTTTGTGGTACAAGGAAGCGGCCGTTATGGTCGGACAGCTTGAGCGCCTGCGCCGGCTTGTCTGCGCGGCATGCTTCGAGGTCGCTGCGCAGTCCTTGCAAGCTCTGGTAGCGTTGATCGGCATTTTTTTCCAGCAGGCGCTGGATGATCGGCAGCAGATGACCAGGCAAACCTGCGAGCGCCGGGTGCGACCAGTCGGGACTGAGGGCAATGTGGCAATGCACGAGTTCCATCTCGTCGCCCGCCTCGAATGGCGCCTGACCGACCAGCAGTTCGTACAAGGTGGCGCCGAGCGCATAGAAATCGGCACGCCAGTCGACGCGCCGATTCATGCGCCCGGTCTGTTCCGGCGCCATGTAGCGCAGCGTACCTTCCAGTGACTGGAGATTGACGATGCCATGGCTTTCGTAGGGCAGTTCACAGGCAATGCCGAAATCGATCAGCTGCAGCAGACGTCGATCGGCATTCCACACCAGATTGGATGGATTGATGTCCTTGTGGATCACGCCATGACGATGCACCTCTTCCAGCGCCGCGCACAGCTGCAGCGCGATGTCGAAAAAATCGTCCAGCGCCAACGCGGGCTGTGCCGGCGTGCTGCGCGCCGCCACCTGCGTGCGCAGAATCTGGTCGAGCGCCTGGCCACCGGCATCTTCCTGGATCATCGTCCAACATCCTCCGTGCCGCTGCAGTGCAAGCGGACGTACCACGCCAGGATGGCGGCAGCGGCGCGCGATTGCATACTCGCGCTTGAATTGTGCCAGTTGCTGGAAGGAAGGGAACTGCTGATTGGGTTTCTTGACGATCAGCGTGGTGCCATCGGTAGCCCTGGCGCGGTAAACGCGTGAGCGGTCACCGCTGTGCAGCTGTTTGAGGATCTCGTGGTCGAAAAGGGAGCGCATAGGCTGGGCTTGGCGGTACACAGACGGTTGCGGGAGCCTTGAGGCACACATTTCGAACGATTACTTGATTGTTAGTATTGTATCAGTAGGTAGTCGCGGCAGAGGGACGGGGCGATGGGGGATGTTGCAAAAATGTCGGCACTGCCGGGCATTCTGCGAGCGATGATTGGCGCGCTCCCCGCTGGGCGCCGAAGTGCGCCACTAGCGTGCACAAACCAAAGGTTCCGGGCTGTCTCACAGGCCTGAGTTTTCCGCCATCAAGCCAGCGGCTCGGCCGCCAGACATCATCGCAGGCCGGCTTGATGTACTCTTGCCGACGCTGCGTGCGATAGTTAAAGAGAGTACTTTCCTGGCATCATAAGTAGCGCAGGCCGTACTTTTCCTGGAGCTGGCTCAGTTGCTCCGGCGTGGGTTTTTCCGGCGCAATACTGCGTATCAATTCACCTGCGTCCTTAAAGAAACCTTCTGCTCCTCCAGGAGTAAAGGTGGTAAGAAAGCGACAATCGCTGTCACTCTCGTTCTTGAAGTACTGTTCGACGCCCCTCGGCGCGACGACATAGCTACCTGGTACAGCCAAGTAGACAGCCTCGCCAATGTGCATGGTGAGTTGCCCTTCCAGAATGAAGTTATTCTCATCCTCTTCCTTGTGGATATGCTTCGGCACGACTCCTCCAGGGGGGAGCACCGTCTCCATCAGCGAATAGACTCCCCCTGTCTCGCTTGCAAACACCTTGATGCTCATGTGCGCGCCAGTCGGGTGCAAAACATGATGGCCACCCTCTGGGCTAATCATGCGTGCCGTGATCGAATTACTACTCATGCTTCCTCCGAAAAAATTCAAGAATGGGATGGCGTGATAGCCATCTCGGGTCTGCGGAAGATTTTACTTGCATCAGACATGGCAGGATTTATAATTCAGGTCAAATTATCTGTAAAAAAGGTCAAAATGTCACAGCATCTGTCTGCGCCTCACGCGCAGTCAGCAGAAAGCGTCACTGGGATAGGCTTTACTGCCCTGAGTGAGGGACTGGCGGCAGCCAAGGCTCATCGTCATGATCAAGGACAACTGGTGATGTCTTTGGAAGGCGTCGTTTCTTGCGAGGTGGGCGATAGCCATTGGATAGTGCCACCACAATGCGCGCTCTGGATTCCGGCCGGCCTCCATCACGCGAGTCGCGCCTCTGCCAATGCCCGAGGTTATTTCCTGTTCATCGCGCCTTCAGCAGCCCCGCTTCCAGACGATTGCTGCACGTTCCGTATCACGGCCATGCTTCGAGAAATGATCATTGAGCTCTGTGCAGGTCGCAGTGACCGCAGTACGCGTAGCAAAGATCTCTTCGCTCAATTACTGCTTGAAGAGCTTGGTGCTATGCCCAAGGTGAATACACATTTCCCAATACCAAGCGACTCGCGATTGCAACGCATAGCCAAAGCCTTAATCCGGGATCCTGCTGACAGACGAACGATTGGGCAATGGTCAAGTTTTGCAGGGATGAGCGAACGTACACTTGCTCGTCAGTTGTTTAAGAAAACCGGAATGTCTTTCGGAAAATGGCGTCGACAGCTCCATCTGATGGTGGCGCTGAATTTATTGGCTGAAGGCAAAAGCGTTCAACAGGTCGCAGGAGAACTTGGGTATGTGGCTGTGACGAGCTTTATCACGATGTTTAAATTAGCATTAGGCACTACACCAGCAAAATATGTCTCATTGATGGACGTGGTACAAATGCGCAAGAAGCATCAGGAGCGACGCTAGGGAAGCGCTGATCAATTCGGGTTTCTGGCAAGGTTCCCGTGCGCCCAGGATGGCGATCTCCGCCCGCCAGCCGCCAACCCGTTTCCTGAATGAAGCCATGCATCCCTATCGTTGAGGCGTCATCATGGCGTAAATTTGGCGTAGTCGCCACTGGTTATCGTCGGGTTTAATCTGGACTAAGAGAAATGACTGGACGTAAAAAAAGCCACTAACCCGTTGATTGTATTGGATTTAATGGCTTTTTTGATGTTTCTGAATTCTGTGCGCTGGTGCCGGAGCCGGAATCGAAATCCAGCCTACAGCCCGCATGAACCAACGGCTTCAGAGGAATTGCTTTTCTCTATACCGTCAAATATACCGTCAAACGAAAATCCTACCCTATCTTGTGGCTCGCCTGCGCGATACCACCGGCATCAATATATCACTACAAGCCAGCCTTTGCCATTAGCTCGGCCAAGGATAGGCTCAATGCTTCCGCTATACGGGTAAGGTGCAGGAGGCCCGCATTCTGGTCCCCGCGTTCGATAGCGCCAAGGTATGAACGATCGATTCCACTTTTATGAGCAAGCTCCTCCTGCGAAACGCCCCGCTCCGACCGCGTCGCACGGACAGCACCACCGAACGCGACCAGGGGAAATTCTTTGGCATTTGGAGAAGTAATTGGCATCTGCCGATGTTCGGGGTATCATCGCCGTCACGCCACGGGTAATCTTCCTCATCCAGGTGTTTGCCGACTTTTCAAAATAAGGAACCCACTTGAACAAGACTTTTTTTGCTTCTCTAGCTTTGATCCTAAACGGCTGCGCATCCACCACCGGCGTTGTATCCATCGGCAAGGACGCCTACATGATCGCCCGCGAAGACAACGGCCCAGCCGCGTCGCTTGGCGCCATCAAAGCCTCCACGTTCAAGGAAGCCGGCGCGTTTTGCTCGGGTCAGGACAAGACAATGCAGGTGACGAAGGAAAGCGACACACCACGCTCATTCGGCCAGTTCCCGCAGACGACATTGCAGTTCACCTGCGCAAAGCTTTAGGCGGCCCGACCGACTAGACCATGTTTGTACCACAACATATCTCGCGCAAAGAAGCCCAAGAGCAGGGGCAGAGTCGGTACTTTACTGGTAAACCGTGCCGGTTCGAGCATGTTGACTATCGCTGCGTCTCCAGCCGCACTTGCCAAGCTTGTATACTGGCTCGTTTTGTCGCCTCTCAAACCGACGATCCAGCAACTGTCCTCAGTCTCTTGCTACGCGGAAATCATGAACGGGCAGGTGAATACATCCGCATCGTAGGTACAAAACTTCTGGTTGATCGGAGCTTCTTGCCTTGTCTCCCTTTTAGTTCGCGCTTAAAGTTACCTAACTTTATCGATGGCGAGCCTGTGACTTGGGGGCAATCGTACGGTCGGATAATTTACTTCACCAATTTTATCGAGGAAAGATTATCAAATCATCACCTTGTGCATCGGGCAACGCCGAAGTGGGCCAACAAGAAATTGATCCAGGCGTTTTATGAAGAAAGGAATCGTCGTCGAGCACAAGACAATGTCACATGGGTTGTTGATCACATCATCCCGCTGCACCACCCCAGAGTATGCGGACTGCATGTCCATAACAATTTACAGGTTATTACGATGCTGGAAAATACTCAGCGGCGAGGAATGTTTGTCGAAGAAACGACAGTCTTCAGCTATTCTCACTCGGGATGGAACAACCTGATCAAAAGGATTGTACCGAGTGACTGACTCACTGTGGACACGGACGAAGTACTGGGCCTCTTTGCACCTATTCAAGCAACCCGTGCGCCAGCAGCCCCGCCAAGCGTGCACGCACCATGCCGCCGGATGCTACCTGTGTCCACGCGAATATTGCTGCGGCGCGTTGAATGACCGTGACGACCCGGACCTTACCAAGCCTAGGCCGTCGTCATCCGGGCACTGCGTTTATCTGGGCGGTGCCAATGGCGGCTTGGGCCTGCGCCTGAGCATGACCGCTCGGGGTGCGAATGACCACTACGCGCGACAAGCTGCCGAACGGGGGTATTCAGACATCTCGACCCGCGAGATGTGTGCGGCGGACATCGACCGCGACGGTTCGCTGGAGTTGCCCTTATAACGGAAGGCCCCAATCGTGTTAAGTGGCGTGCCCGTCTGAGCCGCATACTCTCTGATCTGCGCTGGAAGCTGTTCGGGCGTGGCCATAGCGACTACCGCTGTCTTACTTGCCGGATGCCAGCCGAAAGTGATGTCGTTAATGACGGTCCGCAGCTTCCCCTGCGCGATACTCTTCGACGCAGCCGCAGCCGCAGCCGATGACTTGCTGAGCGCCGCCCTGGGATGCAGTACGCACAGGATCGATGCAACCGGTAACAATAGTGTTCAGCAATGGCTGGAGAAACATGCCGAGGACGTAAATCAACGCCATCGAATAGACGAAGAATGTGCACAGCAGAACGATTGTCATCGCGTCGATGGGTGCCATCGCACTTCCTTTTTCTTGACTGGTGAAGCCATAATCATGGCGCACCCCAATCAATTCGACCGCTCAAATATGCACTCGATGCTTTGCATGCGATAAGGCTGACCACGATTGCTTAGATGCGGCCAATGCCATTACGCCGGTTAAGGCACCGCGATGCTTTGCTTGAGACCGAGGAGGGTTCGGGTTGATGCTCCATTTTGAACGCGCTCAGCAGGCTCTGGCCAACCGACAGGCCCGACGCTAATATCGTTGGGTTAACCGATTCCTGCCAATGAAGCGCGCCGAAAATTTTTTTGATTTTCTACCGGCGAAAAATTTTGAGGCGCGAACCGATTGATCATACAGGAATGGCGGGGCCACCTTCGCCGCCCCCCCCCCGGGGGGGCGCTCCCACTCATTGGCCTAAGTGTGGCGGCTCGCGTTTGAAACCGGCCGTGCTCGCATTCGACGCCGGTTTTAGCTCGAATTAACTGCAAATGACGGAAGGCACGTGCTCACGCTATCTGCAAATGAGCTTGAAATCGAAGGCCCCGGCTCGCACTCCATGGCCGCCGCCTGAAGCTAACTGTTTAGTTTCGTGCGATCATATTCCTCGTCGCAGCATGGCCCTGTTCCGGGCCAACGCTGTGCTTGACGAGTTGATCGGCGGTTTGCCACCGAGATCGTCCCACCGGTTACAGCACATCGCATAAACTTCAGTCCATGAGCTCACGCATTCATCCCCAAGCCCGCACCATCCCGAAGATCCGGCAGGAAATCAAGGACTCCGGACTGTCTGACCGCGAAGCCGCCAAGGTCTTCAATATAACCCGTGCCACGGCTGCCAAGTGGCTCAAGCGGGACGATGTGCAAGACCGTTCGCACCGCGCCCATACGCTGCATACGACCCTGAGCGCGACACAGGAGGCCATCGTGCTGTCACTGCGCCAATCGCTCTATCTTCCGCTCGACGACCTGCTGTACATTACCCGGCAATACATCAATCCCGACGTCTCGCGCTCGGGCATTGCCCGTTTGCTCAAGCGCGAAGGCATGGCCCGCCTGGAAGACGTCATTCCCAAGGCCGAGGGAGAAACGATCTCGGCCAAGAAGACCTTCAAGGACTACGAACCCGGCTTTGTTCACGTCGACATCAAATACTTGCCGCAGATGCCAGATGAAACCTCGCGCCGCTATCTGTTCGTGGCCATCGACCGCGCCACGCGTTGGGTGTTCCTGCACATCTACGGTGACATGACAGACAAAAGCAGCGTCGACTTCCTGCGTCGGCTCAAGCTGGCCTCGCCGATCAAAATCACTAAACTGCTGACTGACAACGGTTCGCAATTCACCGACCGCTTCACAACAAAGGAGAGGAAGCTCAGTGGCCAGCACGCCTTCGATAAAGTCTGCACCGCCATGGGCATCGAACACCGCCTGGCACCGCCCCGGCATCCGCAAACTAATGGCATGGTCGAACGATTCAACGGCCGTATCAGCGAGCTATTGCAGCAGACCAGATTCGACAGTCGGGCTGATCTGGAGACTACCTTGCTCAACTATTTAAAGCTTTACAACCACCATATTCCACAACGGGCCATCGGTGTCAAAACACCCATCCAGGCGCTCAAAGAATGGCAGCAAAAGAAGCCGGAACTATTCGTCAAGCGCGTTTATGATCAAACGGGACTGGACAGCTAACGGCACACGACGGCCCGTATAGCCAGCCCCTTTTCGGCCTACGCGAAGGACCGCTTCCGCCCCATTTCCGTCACTCGGAAAGGCCAGAAAAGGGAATTTGAGTGCGATGCTCTATCGAGCAAATCGACAGCGGATTATTCAACCGTACTTTCATTAAAATTATGCTCGACTGACAGTGCAAAGCACATAGCCAAATCTAAACAATTTCGATTTTCTCGGGTACAAGGACGATGGGTGCGACTTGACCCGAGGAGTTCAGGCCAGCAGACATCTCCTGCCGAAATAACATCTCATGTTTGAACATCCTGCATACTCCGTCAAGACCTGGGAACATCGTCGCTGCAGTCAGCCCCATATAAAACAAGTCTTCGAGTGCTTCTGCGGCAAACCGAATTGGTACATCAACTGCTGTGATAACTTTCCTGCCAGTCGCCTTTTCAAAAGAACCAAAATGCCCTTCCAGATCAACGATATTAGTGACCAAAAACCTGCCCTGTTGTGCGAGCAGACGAGGATTTTTTCTCGGTGAAATATCCAAGTACGAAGCATGCGGAGATGGGTACGTTAACGAAACCGACGACCGAAACATAGACACTTCACGGCTGAGGCCATAAATTCTTACGTGCGTGTGGTCTTTCCGATTACTCAGATTTTCGAGCGCATCAGCGAATGCAAAAAAAGCGGCCACATACGGTGAGGCTGTCCAGTCTAACAAAGGCGTCGGTAGCCCGTGATGCTGTGCAAGTCCTAATACTACCGAAAAATCGTTAGAATCGGAGGCACGTAGACGGATATCTAAGATCGCCTCAACCTGCCCACGGAATCGGGGCACGGTCTCGTAGCAGAACCGCTCCATCCTTGCCCTCCCAGACCGGTGCAAAGTCGAAGTCAGCGAAAATTGGTTGCTGCCATGTCCGCGGAAATCTACGAACTCGCCGATTCGCCGTTGATCGCTGGCCCAAGCTTTGAACGCGGCCCAATCTTTTAACTTTACGCTTCGTAGCTTGCGTGGTTTCGAAGGGTTCACGAACTCAATTGACCGCATGATTCCAGTCATATCTGTCCAATGGCCCGTCAGCCCCTTCTTGGTGCGACGCAAATATGCCCTACATTTTTGGAGTTCAACAAAATTTTCTAAGTGCGCGGGCGCAATCAGTCCGCCACCAGTATCGGGGAAATAAAAAATATCCGGCCGCAGCTCGAAAGACGCGACTGTACTAGCGCTTATCTTAACTAAAACTCCACCTGACTCTATTCCTTGCCCATACCACTGGATCATTCCTTCGTTGGGACGATCTCGATCACGGCAAAACATCGCCTCGGCCATACCGCTGGACGTCTCCACCGAACCAATCATCTGTAAAGGAAAGCTAGCATCAATCATTGTTTTTAAGGCCTCTATCACTACATTCAATAAATTTGAGTCACCCACCCCAACTTAGCATAAGAACCCGAATGTGAGGCGGCTTACGCCCCATTTCAGACCTTCGCCCAATTCTTGGTTTTCCTAAAGATGAGCTTGGGCCACAAGGGCAGAGCGTTAGCGCTTAATATGGGAGGGCAGGCTTCAGCAGGCTCTGTTGATCAAATGCTTCCAGATCGCTGAGGAACGAACGCACACCGTCATTTCGCCTTGAAAAGCACTTGGCCAACGGCATATGCGAGCCATTTTTTTCAACTCGTTTCTTCATCTTTGCCACACGCTCTTCCCAGGCACCGTCAAGAAGAACGTAGTCGCAACAGTTAATCGGCATGGCGGCGTGCAGCATATCGACGATATCGTTCTCTTTAATTGGGAGGCCCGGATTCAGGTAATACTCGCGCATTAGCTCGCCTATGATCACATGCGTTCGGGGGCGAGTGTCATCAGGTTTGACCATTTTGGCTTTGGAAATGTAGGAAGGGTCGGCCCTGGCATCCTTGATCCCACCTGCGATTTGCTGAACCAGTCCTTTCATCATTTGCCCGATAACCTCCCGGTTTTCATAAGACATTCTTATGAAACCTTGCATCGTGACACCAAGCGGAGGATTTTGCGGCCGTTCGGAAAGCAGCTTCAACTGCGGCAGATCTGCAGATGGCCAGAAACGAGTCGAGTTGTCTGCCTCTAAATGCTCCCGATCAAGAACCTTGTCAAACGCAAAATCCGTCAAATATATGTTGGGAAGTAAGCGTTCGATGAATGCCTCCGCATCATCGACATGTTGAGGATCACTCGGTCCAGCAAATTCACCGAGTGAAATCATGGAAAGAAGTAACGTGCCTCCTTTACCCAGCAAAGCAGCCACTAGACGATCTTGCAGGGCTATATCATCACTGAACAGCCGAATAGCCCAATGATCAAGATATACCGTCGGGGAATCGAAGGATTGCCTAACTCGGGTTCCGGATGGCGCTTGAAAAAACTCGACAGGCATTTTCCAGTATTCCTATCAATTGTGGATCAACCAAACCCGTCTCTCGCAACCGGCAGCTCATGGCCGTTTGCTGACGGTCAGCGCATGTTACCGCCATGCGCCCCAGAAGGATAGCCTATCGAGGCGGGGCAGTATCCGTATCAACTTCTCGACTCGGCTTCACAATGGTAAGCACAGTCGCGCGTGAGACGCCGTAGATCTTCGCCAGGGCGCTCACGCTCTGCTTACTCGCGTAGCCTTGCGTCATCTCTTTGCGCTGCTCTGGCGTTGTTTTGGCTGGTCTCCCGAGGGTCTTGCCTTCCGCCTTGGCGCGGGCCAATCCGGCCTGCGTCCGCTCGACAATAAGGTCACGCTCCATCTCGGCCACGGCCGCCAACATTGCCAACATCAGCTTGCCCGCCGGCGAGGTGAGATCGAGTTTGCCGAGCTGAAGTACAACGACCTCGACGCCGAGCGCGGCCAGGGATTTAATGGTCGCCAACACATCCGGCGCATCACGGCCGAGGCGGTCCAGCTTGGACACCACCACCGAGTCCTTCCTTCTCAACTTTGCCAACATGTCGCCGAACTGCTTCCGCTGTGCTGCATGTGCCTTGCCGCTAACGGTGTCCGCATACCAGTACTCAACAGCGTAGCCAGCGTGCTCAATCTCAAGCCGTTGATTGTCGGCTGTCTGCTCCGCCGTGGAGACCCGTCCGTACCCGAAAACCGCCATGATCCGCTCCGATGAAGTGTTGGAAAACGGAATCAATATAAATCAACATGTTGAAATATGTAAAGGCTTATTTTCCAACATCAAGAAAATGAGGTGTCGATGCCTGTTGGAAAACGGTCGTTTTTCAACGGAATGATATTTTGGCATTTTGCCAACATATGACGTAAACTGCTTTACATTATTCTCCTTGCCATTGGAAACTAAATGATATTGACCGCCCTAAAAGCACAAAACTACAAGTCGTATTTTGAGGTTCAAGACATAGCAATAGAGTCAGGATTTAATTTGTTTATAGGAGGAAATAATTCAGGAAAGACGTCAATGCTAGAAGCTGTCGACTTCGACGCCAGCAAGCATGTCCCCCATTTGTCCCGAATTAACGCCCCTACTTATGGAATTCCCGCGAGCGGCTATTCTGAACTTTTTGTTGAAGTGAGGAGCACAATTCAAGAAATTGCAGATCAACAGAACGGCCAAATTTTTCTTCCGGTAGCAGAAAACTATCAGCAGTTTTTGTCTTCGGGTAATGCGGCGCCAGTTTTGACAGCCAATCCTTATGTCACCATGACTTTTGGACATGGCAGCGGCCATTACTCGTTGGTCGCTGAAAGTGCCTTGGGGCGATCCGCTTATGCGTCAACGCGAGGTGGTAATAATTTATACGCGTACGATGGGGTACTTGATCGTTCGAGCGGAGATTTGCTGGGCAGCTCCTTTGCAAATTACGGCGGCGGATATCCCGCGCCTTTGCATGAAATCGTGGAACGGTTTCGACCTCTCTTCTACCGATTTTCTGCTCACCGCCGTATATCAGGTCAATGTCACGCAACTTCACATCCTGTGAAGTTGGAATCTGACGCGGCCAATTTACCGTACTGCCTTAACAATTTCCAGTCTACAGATCCTTACGGGTACAGCACACTTTGCAAGCTCATCAACAGGGTATTTCCATCTGTTGCCTGGGTTCAAGGCGCACCTAAGCCAAATAATTTATTCGAGGCTTTCTGTCTCCCTATGGCGCCTGAATCCCGTAGGGACGATTTAGCCGTTCCTCTGAGCTTAATGGGATCCGGGATTGGGAATGTTATAGCGATATTATATGTTGTGATTACATCACGCTTCCCGCAAGTAATAGCAATTGATGAGCCAAATTCCTTCCTTCATCCCAAGGCGCTTCGAGAGCT
Source organism: Janthinobacterium pasteuri (assembly GCF_051380775.1). NCBI lineage: Bacteria > Pseudomonadati > Pseudomonadota > Betaproteobacteria > Burkholderiales > Oxalobacteraceae > Janthinobacterium > Janthinobacterium pasteuri. The sequence continues at coordinate 139,713 of NZ_JBNYXS010000009.1, forward strand.
GCTACAAATTCTCGCCGTGGAGGGCGCGCAACATCAATATATTCTGACGGCGCATTCGGCTGACGTGATGACTGCAATCAAACCGACTTTGGTAACAATGTTTTCCGCAATGGAGGGCCGTACCACTGTTCGCCAGGTGGGCACCTCGGACATCGCGGATCTCCGAGCCGACCTTTCAGATTTAGGAATAAGGATGACGGACCTTCATGGACGCGATAGGGTGCTGTGGGTTGAAGGTCAAACGGAAGAGCTAGTAATCCCAGAGCTATTGCGCTATTTTTGCCCTACTGCCGCTGCGGGAACTGCCGTACTACGGGTTGAGCACACAGGTACTTTTGAAAAGAAAAAGGGAATTAGTGCCTCGGAGGTCGCCGCTATATATAAACGCTTGAGCCAGTCCTCCGCTTTGGTCCCACCAATGGTGGGAATCCTACTAGATCGTGAGGGCAAGCTCGCAGCAGACTGTGCGAAAGTGGAAAGAGAATCCACAGGTACATTGCGCTTTTTAGATCGAACAATGCTTGAGGATTACGTCTTGGACGCTGACGCCATTGCAAGCATACTTTCTGAGTTAGGGGAAAACTGTACCTCCCAAGAAGTGGCAGACATTCTTGCGGAGTCCGGCAGCGAAGAGACTGCCGCGACGAAGCTGGAAAACATTTTTAATTCCATCTCCGAAGCCAGGCACACTTTTCGGAAAACGCGTGATACACCAAGTATCGTGACTTGGCTACTGACAAACAAGCCTAGCTACCTGCAACCGCTAGGGACATTACTCGCGAGTATAGTTGAGGCGCAAGCAACAAGCTCAACTGCTGTAGGCCTAGCACCAAACGTTTAAGTCAGTGTCTTACTGTTCATTCCCCCATCGCCAGCGGCGTAAGCTACTTACTTGGATTTTCTGAGAGCTGAAATTGAAGAACCCTGCCCATTCCAACGTGCACGATTTTTGGCTGACCACATGCGCATACGACACCCATCACTCAGGCTCTAGTTCTGCATTACTTCACACCCCATGGAACTACTTCACTCCTGACGGAGTACTTGTTTGTACGCTGTGGTGCGACCACATTGCGACGGTTTTCGATGATACGGAACAGCGTCGATTCATAACCCTTGGTGGGGAAATGGGCGCGTGGAAAGGGCTTGGCAAAAAACACGGACGTGAAGCCGAGGCGAATTTCACGTCGGCAATTGCTAACAGACGTCGCCGCATTGTCGGGTTTGAAGCCGAACCGCACGACACCGGTGATCAGCGTCGGGTCCGTCATTTCTATATGGACAGGGCGTGCGAGCTTGAACCGCTATTCGGCATCACCGGTGACGACTTGATTGCACGACTCGATTTGAAGACGGCGCTGGAGAACATCAACCCTGAATTGAAAACCGCTGTAAGGCCAGGGATCGTGTTTGAATTGCGGCCCTTGCGCGTACCACTGGCCGCTTCCGACACATCAGGCTTGCCCGAGGCACCTGAAGCGCAAGAAAACGAAAGCAATGATGACGAGTCAGAGATGGCGCCCGCAGTCACTGTGCAATTTGCCCGGGTGGCCCTGCCTGCGCTGGTGGAACATGTGCGTTGCCAGCACGACGACGTGCTGCCTACATTGACCTATAGTGATCTGGCTGAAATGATCGGCTGGTTCGACAAGAATGATAAGCCCCATGCTCGCGGCATCGGGAAGGTGCTCCACCACGTAATGAATCTGATTGATTCGGTTGGCTCTGCGTGGAAAGAGCAACTGCCGTTTCTTACGACCGTGGTCGTCGCTGCTGCCGGGGAGAATCACGGCTTGCCTGAATCTGGGATTGAGTCACGTTGGCCGCGCTATCAAAGTCTCAGCCGCGCCGAAAAGCAGGCCCGGGTCTTCGCCGAATATACGCGAATACTGGATTTCGGTGCTCGCTGGGAGCAGGTGCTTAGCGAGCTTGGACTGACCTCAGGCGAACCATGCACTGGTAGTAGAGGGGGGGGCGAATCGGACGCGCACCGGGCACTCAAGGAGTACGTACTGAACCACCCCGTCGAATTTGGTGCCCAATCATGCCAGTTCGCTCAGGCTGAATACGCTCTTCGATCCGGCGACAGTATCGATGTATTCTTCCGCTCGCCGCAGCTCTGGATCGGGGTCGAGGTCAAATCAATCGTGTCGGATCGCTTGATTGAGGACTACGAACGCGGAATATATCAAGTGATTAAGTACCGCGCCGTGCTCCAAGCCCAAGCTGGCGTGGACCATCCGCACCGACCGCCAACTATACGAGTGCTATTGGCTCTGGAAGGTCGGTTGCCCGCTACATATCGGGCCCTCGCGCAGCGTCTCGGCGTGGAGGTACGCGAAGAAGTTGGGGCACGCATCGTTGCATAGTGTGACTCGCGGTGGCCAGGCCTGTGATTTGGCGTATTCAAATGTGCTGCTTATCTAACCACGCTCGCATAACCCCGTAGTGCGCACCGCTGAGGCCCGCGAGCTGTTGCACCAGGCGCTGGTGCCGACGAAGCCATTTGTACGGCTGCCGTTCTGGCACCGCGTCGCCTGGCTGGCCTCCCATGCGGTCGAGCAGCTTGAAGCGGGCTAGGCGCGCGCGGTCGGTCGCCGACGCTGCCAAGGTGCTACGGTAGCGCAGCCCATGGCAGTGCCGGCAGGCCAGCTCGCCGCCGCGCAGGTACAAGGTCTGGAAATTCCCCTCATGTGCGCGAGGGCACTTCATGAGGGGCCTGGACCGGCCATTCAGACACTGAACCGCCACGATCTCAGCCGCAACCGTGACGCCGCCGAAACTCAACGCCATGCGCTGTGCGTCCAGCAGCACCAAGCCCGTGCCACCTTGCCACGAGATGATCAACAAACACTGGCCTGCCTTCTTCGACGCCGCCAGCAGCTTCGCCAGGTTCAAGCCCAATGTGTCTTCGATGACCGGCACCCGTTCGAGCTTCAACTTCTTCATTCTGCGTACCTAAATAAAAGGCGAACCGACGTTTTCACGGTCGATTCGCTGAGGGGGAAATTGCTATCTACCTAGCTAAGCCATTAGCGGGACGAACGTCACGCTTACCCCACCAACCGAAAAGGCGATGGGCTTGTCGAGAGGCCCGCATGCCTGTTCCAATGCCGCCAACAAGTCACGCTTGCGTTCTGGATCGATGGCATCAACAGCCGGAGCGGTCATGTGGCCAATTGCGAATTGGAGGGTTTGAGTGAGGTCGAAGTCATCGAAGTGACTCGCCTTGCCAAAAACAGCGTGCGTAAAGTTGCTGTTTACCCGCAGCACATCGAGGCCGTACAGATCGCCGAAATCGGACACCAGTGCAATGGCGCGGTCGCGCCTAATGGATTTGAAGTCGGCCTTACGGGGCCAGTGGTTGGTAATTTTAGAGGTCATAAAGATCCTTGAAAATGAGGGCTAGGCCCAATGTGTTATTACATCGCACCACCAGCAATTCGACCCACCGATGGCGCATAAAAAAATGAAATCCCGGTTCCCGGTTCTTCCCGGTTTTGCAAAATACGGGACTTTCCGGGAGGCCCATACCCTTCCCGGTTTTTCCCGCTCCCCCTATAAGGGGGAGGGGGAACCGGGAGCGGGCGGCGATGGTTAGGTGGGCTTCGCCCAGAGGAAGAGAGAATCAGCACAAATCAGTGATTTTTTAATCAGCGCCTCGATGGCCTCCTTTGCGCGCTGGTTCCTATGCTTCTGATCCGTCTCAATGACAGCCCCTACGGCCTTCACAGCGTCGTGCAGATAGATACGTGCATCCGCATCGCCACAAGCCTCAAAACCCGCATGCAGGGCGTCTAATGCGGCCTGCTGGTTGCTCGACAACGGCTTGCTTTCACGCAGGGCGAACGGCACGCCGACTGGCACCACCACGCACGACGTGATCTCGTCGCCTTCATCATCAATGCCCAGCACTACAACTTCCGCCCGGAATGGGTACACTGAGCCAGTCGCATCGTCCTTCGACTTCGCCACAACCCATGCAGGGCCACTGTTCGTCTTGCTGACCCCGATTGCGCCATCCATTGCGGCGAACAAACTGGAGTGGCCACGCATTCCCTTATCCTGATCCTTACCAGTGTGGTGAATAAGAAGGACCAGTCCACCAACCAGCTCCTGAAGTTGTTTTGCGGCCGAGAGGATAATGCCCATGTCTTTGGACGAGTTCTCGTCGGCACCGGGCGCCGCACGGTTGAGAGTGTCGAGGATGACCACGCCGTTTCCGCCGCCCACGTGCTTGATTGCCTTCGCAAGATTGAACACGTCCTCCCCGCCGGTAAGGTGTACGGGCTGGGTGACAAAGCGCAGGCGATCAGGCAGATCCTTTTCGTGAAACTGGCCCCAAGCCTTGGCCCGCTTGCCCATGCCTGCCTCGCCTTCCAGCACGCAGTAAGTGACGGGGCAGTTGGTTACACGTTTACCGAACCATTCCGTTCCACCGCCCGCGATGTGCGCAGCGAGATCCAACGTAAGAAAGGACTTGTAGCTGCCACTAGGGCCGTACAGCGCGGCCAGCCCGGATTTCGGCAGCAGTCCACGAACGGTCCATTCCAATGGGGCGCTGCTGGAAAGCTCAGCGGCAGTCCACATCTTGTAGTGCATAGGTGGTGATTGACTCTGAGTCAGCAGATCGAGGAGCGCCTCGCCGCCGCGCTCTTTGGCGAAGTCGTTGACGTCGTAATTACGCGGAGCCTCCGGCGGCATTTTGACCCACTGACAGTCCAACATATCGGCAATGGCCTCCGCTACCTCCTCCTGGCCTCGGTCAGGAACAAGAACGATCTTGGCGCCCGAATACTGGAGCACCAACGCCTGTGCCACGGTTTTCATGCGGCCAGCGCCGAAGGTGCATACTGCCGGCGATTCAGTGGCCTGTTGGCACGCCCAAGCCTGCCCGATGCCCTCGACGACGTAAATCGTACTGCCGTCCGCAATTGCGCCAACTGCGTGATAGCCATCGTTGAAGGTGCCGCCCGCCATATTCAATTTTGGACCATCGGCCGGGATGAATTGCAGCGTTTGCAGCAACGAACCGGAAAAGCATGGCACTACCAAGCAGCCGGTTACGCTTTGACCTTGGATGGCCAGGTGTGGGGCGCCGACGGGATAAATGCGTAAGCCATCGGCAGCTCCAGCTTTTTTCACAATGTAAGCATGTGAAACGGATGCCGGCTCACACAGGTCCCATACCTCTTGGGCTTTGGCGTTGAACGTCGGCGCCCTCTGTATAACCTCACTTGGCACTGCCGGCGACAACATGGGTGCCAAACGCCGCTCACCGTCCGATTGTGGGCGCCACCCGGCGTTGCGCGCAGCGTGGAACAGCGTAGCGTTAGTGATGTCGCCGTGTTCTGAAATTCCGTTCCAGTCCGTGCGGCAACGCCGCTCACTTTCATAGCCCTCGCCAGAACGGCTCCAGTTGTGGAAGTCGTCAAACGATACGCCTGTACGCTTCGCCGCCATCGCCAACGTGATCCACTCGTGCCGGGATGCCGGAGGCACCAGGCTATACATCGCGTCCGTGGCGTCCTGTGGGGTGCTCGGAAGGGTCGGCCCTCGAAGGGGCTGCTTCCAACTGATAGATTGGAGATCGCCCATTTTGCTTAACCCATCTCCAAAAAGGTGAGAGTGGAACCACTTTTGGTGGCCAAAATACCATTCATTTAATACTCCATGTAATTTATCGTTGGTGCTTCATCCCCGCTGCATCGCAGCTACCGGACGAAGAGAATCGGGTTACGTACCTAGACCTCCACCGGCGCAGACAGCCCGGTGGGGCAGATGCGGCGGTCGAGCTAATTAACAGCCGTAGACATCTTCATCAGACAGTTCGATGAACGGCAGATACGCAACCAGAATAGATTTAGGGAAAACATCCTCTTTGGTCTGGCCGCCAATAAAGAGCTTTACGGATTCACCTAAGAGGCCGCCCAAGACGAAAGCCTTGAGAAGCGCGGCGTGCGTCTTCTGTGCTTCACTTCCGGCGGGCAGGTGGAACCAGCCTTTGGGCCTCCCCTAGATTTCCGTGAACTCAACCTCAAGGTACCAATCGTCGCCAGAAGTCCAACAAGCACACTCAGTTCCCACGTAGGCGCCTTGATCGGGTTGGTAGCCCAGTGAAGGATGGCTATTTGCAAACCTGAAGCTCACGTTCTGGGCTACCTTGCTATCCGCAGGTCCTTCTTCGGCGGGCGGACCCAGCGTCTCAAGGAGCGCCGAAGCGGTACTTTGAGGCGAGGAAAATTCCTGTTCGGAAGCGAACATATTGTCCAAGAATTTCTGTTTTGCAGACAAATTCGTCATGATGCTGGTCCTATAGTTGCCGAAACTTCGGCGTAAGTTGGCCCCTGGCAGCGAGGCCATATTTCAAAAATTTTGCGGGCGTACCCGCTTTGGAAATGGAGTTAGTGCGTTGAGTCGGGTGGGATCATGCTCAGGATCATGACCTTGCTGACGCGCGAGCGCGGCTGGCCGTCATGCTGAAACGGTTGCCCCGTGTGGACCTGGATGCGCGCCCCAGTCAACTCTGCGGGAGTGTGAAATTTGATGCGCCGGTTGCTGCAAAGATCCCAGAGGCCCGTGACAGGGACTTCAAATACCCCCCATGGTTTTGAAGCCACGTATGGGAAAGTGACGGCCAAAGACAGCGTGTTGCCGTAGAGCGATGCGTGGGTGACGACGGCCGTAGAAATACCCTCGTCGGGCTGGTGGCCGTAGGCGCGATGCATCCTTGAGTTAGTCGAATGGGATGCCGGAGAACACTGTTGACTGTTGCCCAATGCGCGAGTCAAGGGAGGCCAGATTCCAGCGAGAAGTTGAACGATACCGTTTCGCGCGCTCATGCAGCCCCCGCGTTCTCTTGGGCTTCGATGAATGCGTCAACGTCTTCGCTGCGCCAAGCAGTAACGCTGCTTCCGAGCTTAAACGGCTTTGGAAATTTTCCGGTGCGCACCCAGCGCCAGATAGTGGCGGGGCTAACCGGCAGGATGCCTGCCTTGGTTGGGGTCGTTGCAATGTCCGCAACGCGGATGATACGAGATGCCATTTTGATTCCTATTGTGACCCGCAGTGCAGCGGTATGACAGTCATCATAGGCATCTCTGAACTGAAAAAAAACGTCAGGATGTGGCACATTCTGACGTTGACATCGAGTCTATTTTTTTGCGGCCCATGCTTTGGCCGTTGCGGCGCCAACCTCTTCTGCCTTCGCCGCGCGCTCCTTGCTTGCCTCAACTTTTTGCTGGTCGACTTTGATAGTTCGCTCAACTACGCTTTTGCTCATGTTATGTTTTTTCATCAGCATGTCGATTGCCTCCGTCCGGCTCATCCCCTTTTCCAAGACTGAACGGTACTCTTCGCGCACAGAAAATTTGCGCATGTTGATGGGGAATTGGAAACTGCCGTTTTCAGCAAAACGCTCTAAATAGGCCGCCACGTAGTTCAGCATTTGATACCTGCTAATCCAAGTTTGTTCCTCAAATTGATCGTCAGGGTTGGCGCAATAGTTGCCGTCTGGACTACCGTTTACAATGCGACAGAGTTCCGCCAAATCGCGGGCATCGTCACGTAACAGTTTATGTGCAGAGCGACCAATTTTGACTCCAGTTGCCATTGTCTTCCTTTAGTTAAATGTTGGATATTGGCTCGGAGATAGTCGCCCCAGAACGCAGGGAGTCGAGGTAGTCTGCCCAGCGCTGCATCATCAAGCGACGTGCCGGCAAGTGGGCGGTGCGGTTATAGGCACGGCCGTTCGGGTCTTTTACTGCATGTGCCAACTGATGTTCGATCAGGTCGGGGCGCTCCCCAAGAACCTCATCAAGGATAGTCCGAGCCATTGCCCGGAAGCCATGCGCAGTCATCACCTCCTTGGCGTAGCCCATGCTGCGCAACGCCGCGTTGATGGTGTTCTCGCTCATGCAGCGCTCTCCGGTGCGGATGCTGGGGAAGACATATTTTCCATGGCCGGTCAGTGGCTGCATGCCGCGTAAAATCTCAACCACCTGCGTAGCCAAGGGGACGATGTGGTCGTTTTTCATCTTCATCTTTTGGCCCGGAATGCGCCACTCAGCAGCGTCAAGGTCGAGTTCCGCCCATTCCATGGCGCGTACCTCGCCGGGACGTTGGAATACCAGCGGGGAGATGCACAGGGCCGCGACTGAGTAGGGGTGGCCACTGTAGCCATGGATCGAGCGCATAAGGTCGCCCACCTGCTTTGGCTCGGTAATCGCCGCATAGTTAGTCGTCACGGCAGTTGCCAGCGCCCCCCTCAAATCGGCAGTGACGTCCCGCTCGGCCAAGCCGCTGGCCACGGCGTAGCGGAACACTTGGCCGCAAACCTGTTTGACGCGATGGGCAGACTCGACGGCACCACGCGTTTCCATCTTTTGGACGGTGATGAGGACATCGCGGGGTTTGATGATGGAGATCGGCATTGTGCCAATGTGGGGGAAGACGTCTTTTTCCAGCCAGCCTGTTACCTTGATTTGGGTGGTGGCGGCGCGCTCGGCGGCGGTCTTCAGCAACCATTGGCGCGCGATCAGCTCGAACGTCTGGCTGGCTGCGATGGTCAGGGCGTCGCGCTCATCCCGTTTGGCCAGCGAGGGGTCGATACCGTCGGCCAGCTTTTCGCGCATGTCGGCGCGGCGCAGTCTGGCCTTTGCCAGCGATGTGGCAGGGTAGACACCCAGCGCCATGGTCTTGCGTTTGCCAAGGTAGCGGTAGTCCATCCGCCAGTACTTGCCGGACGCCAGAACCAGCAGATACATGCCTTCGCCATCAGTGTGCTTGTCCCCGGTGGGCTTTACGAGTTTCACTTGCTTAACGAACGTGTCGGTCAATGCCATTGTCATCCTGACGGTATACATAATTGCGTTGTTCACATATACCGTCATAAATACCGGTATATCCGTGCGATGGGATGATGTTGCTTGCGACAGCACAAGACAACAAAAAACCCGCAAAGCTTTTAGGCATGCGGGTTTTGATCTTGCTTGATACGGTATAACTCATGTTCGTGGTGCCCGGAGCCGGAATCGAACCGGCACGCCCTTACAGGCGGGAGATTTTAAGTCTCCAGTGTCTACCAGTTTCACCATCCGGGCAGCGCGGCAAGATTCTAGCACAGGTGATGCTCATTACGCCATCTTGTGCCCGAGCCACGCGGTCCGTTTTGCAGCGGCCCGCATGGTTTTATCTACCCGCCGTTAAAACGTCGCCTTGAACTGCACTCCATACGTGCGCGGTTCGTTAATGATGCCCGTCAGGTTGTCGAAGTCGATGGCGCCCAGTGACTGGATCTGGTTGGTGATGTTGCGGCCATACGCCGAGAGTTCGTATTTGTCCCATTTGTAGCCGACGCGCAAGCCGCCTTCGAGCAATTCCTTGGCCTTGTATTCCTTCGCTTCATACAGGAAGAAGTTGTAGCTGGTGCGATAGGCCCAGTCCGTGTAGGCGTAAAACTCGCCGTTGGCGACGGGAATGCTGTATTTCAAGGTGAAGTTGGTTTGCCATTCCGGTGCGCGCGGCAGCGGGTTGCCGTCGATATAGGCTGTGCCCTTGAATGGGCCGACGGGGTCGGTGACGGTGCAGCCGCTGGCCGGGTTGTTCAGTGCGTTGCCGCAGCTTTGCACGAACAGCTTCTTGTCCTGGATCTCCGTATGGTTGTAGCTGCCGCCCAGGGTCATGCTGAGCGAATCGCTGAGGTTAGCCTGGAAATCGAGTTCCACGCCCCGGCCCGTGGCCTTGTCGGCGTTGATCAGCTGGTTCATGTTGACGGCGCCGCTGCCGGCTGTCAGTTGCTTGTCCTTGACCCGGTACTGGAACACGGCCAGGCTCAGGCGCGCGCGCTTGTCGAACAGGTCTTGCTTGATGCCCGCCTCGACGGACAGCGCTTTCTCGGCGCCCGCAAACGATGGGCGGTCGGCCAGGCCGTTCAGGCGGCCCTGCATCGATGGCGCGCGGTAGCCGGTGGCGATGCGCGCGTAGGCGTTGGTTTCCGGCGTCAGCACATAGGTGCCGCTGAGGTCCCAGCTGACGTTGTGCGAGGTGTCATTCAGGTTGAACGGCCCGGCCGTGGTCGCTTCCACGCGCTTGGCCGAGAAATCTTTTTTGTCGCTCGTGTAGCGCAGGCCGGCGCGCAGTTTCAGGGCGTCCGAGACCGTGTAGTTGAGCGAGCCGAAGGCCGCGTACGACTTCGAGCTCTGGTTTTGCGTGGCATAGGCACTGTTTTGCGGATTGCCGGGCGCCAGACTGTCAAAACTGATGCTGTCGATCCGGATATCTTCCTTGAAGTAGAACAGGCCGCCTATCCATTGCAGCGGGCCGCGGGCAGACGACTCGGCGCGGAATTCCTGCGAAATCTGCTTGTGGTTGGGGATCACGTCGGCCGTTTCCACGACGAAGGGGATGAAGCCGGGCCCCATCGGCGGCGCGTACACGGCGCCATAGCCGCCGTCGACGTCGGCGCGGCTGAAGAAATCGAGTTTTTCGTAGCCTGTGATGGAATGCAAGGTAACGCCAGGCAAGTCCCATTTCAGGCGCATGCTGCCACCCTTGGTTTTCAGGTGCTGGCGGTTGATGCCATCGGTAGGGTAGGAGCCATAATCGAAATTGTCGACCAGATCGTTCGTGCCCTGTTTCAGGATATTGGCGCGGAACAAGGTGGCCGTGCCATCGAGGTTGCGCGCGTGCACGTTGAACAGGGCGGTGAAGTCGCGCGTGGGCTTGACCAGCACTTGCAGGCGGGCGGCGCTGTCTTCATAGCCTTCGAAGTCGCGCGTGCCGGTGGGGCGCGGGTTGTGCACGCGGTCGTCGCGGCGCTGCGTCTGGCCGGAAAATCGCAGGGCCACGGTGTCGCTGACGGGCACGTTGAAGGCGCCTTCCAGGTTCTTCATGCCATCCTTGCCGAAGCCGCCGCTCAGGTAGCCTTCCGTCTTGAAGACGGGCTTGGCCGAATCGAACTTGATCACGCCGGCCGGCGAGTTGCGGCCGAACAAGGTGCCTTGCGGGCCGCGCAGCACCTCGACCTGGTCCACGTCAAACACGGGGAAACCCTTGAGCATGGCGTTTTCCTGCACCACGTCATCCATCACCAGGCCCACGGGCTGCGAGGCATTCAAGTCGAAGTCGGTGTTGCCCAGGCCGCGAATGTAGAAGCGGGGAAAGGTGCGGCCGTAATCCGACTCGACCGAGACGCTGGGCGAGCGGCTGTTGAGGAAGCGGATGTCGGCGCCACCGGCCGTCAGGGTGTCGAGCTTGTCGCCTTTCAGGGTGGCGATGGACATGGGCACATCCTTGATGTTTTCCGCGCGCCGCTGCGCCGTCACGATCACCGTTTCCAGCTGGCCAGGGCCGGCCTGTGCAACTGGCGCAGCTGGCGCGTCGGCGGCTGGTGCCGGGATGCCATCCTGCGCCATCGCTTGCAGGGGAAAGGCGGCAGCGATTGCCAGGGCAATCAGGGTGTGGCGTATTGTGCTGGCATGCGGGGTCATCATGAAACGGCTCCTGTCGGTGAAGGTTATTCGTAAGGTACTGGCTGGCGCTAGTCCGCTAGACGAAAAGTCATGCTAGCACGGAAAGTTTTGGTATTCATACCATTTTCCAGGCGAGGCTATTCATATCCGTATCGACTAAATACATGAATAAAATCGTATTTGTCGTCAATATCGGGTGGGTGCATAGTGAGGTGCCACGAGGCTTTTGCCAGCGCAGACGGCCACTTGGCCACCGAAGGTCTTCCCTGCGACAGCGCAAACATGCCGACGCCATGACGTGCCGGCGGCCAGTGCGCAGTGCGGAAAATACGACAGTTTCCCCTCTTTCTTTCTGCCCTGCGATGTTGTTGTATTACCACATCATGGGATGGCATCTTGCCCGCCAGCTGCTGCAGCGCGGCGCATGCAGGCGCAATGACGTTGCCACAAGGCATCTACAGGCAAGATTTCGCGTAGAATGTAATTTATTGCAAATTAGAAACTTATATTTCTACCATGATAATTTTATCCGCAAGTGCGCCGGTCGTTGACGGCATCCGGCTCTCCGAACTGATCGCCGCCCTGAGCCAGGCCCTGGACATCACAGAGGGACAGCCGGAAGGTCATTGCATCCGTTGTTGCTGGATCGGCATGCACGTGGGACGCGAACTGGGCATGGCGGATGAAGACTTGTGGAATCTGTACTACACCCTGCTGCTCAAGGACCTGGGCTGCAGCAGCAATGCCGCGCGCATCTGCGAGCTCTACCTGACGGATGATCTGTCTTTCAAGCAAGGCTTCAAGACTGTGGGCGACAGCCTGCCGCAAGTGCTGAAATTCGTCCTCAAGCACACGGGCCTGAAGGCCGGCCTGGCCGAGCGCTTCCGCGCCGTGATGACGATCTTGCGCGACGGCCCGCACATCGCGCAGGAGCTGATCGCCACGCGCTGCCAGCGCGGCGCCGACATCGCGCGCCTGCTGCGCTTTCCGGAAGCCGTGGCACAGGGCATTTACAGCCTCGACGAGCACTACAACGGCCAGGGTAAGCCGGACAAACTGGCAGGCCAGGAGATTCCCCTGTTTTCGCGCATTGCCTTGCTGGCGCAGGTGATCGACGTGTTTCATACGGCCGATGGCGCGCGCGCCGCCCAGGCCGAGGTGCGCCAGCGCGCGGGCAACTGGTTTGACCCGCAACTGGTGCAGGCGTTCGAGCGGGTGGCGCAGTCGGGCGCCTTCTGGTCCATGTTGCGCTCGCAGGACCTGACGGCCGCCGTGGCGGCGCTGGAACCGGCGAACCGTTCCGTGCCGGTGGATGAGGACTATCTCGACGACATCGCTGCCGCGTTCGGCCAGGTGGTCGATTCGAAAAGTCCGTACACGAGCGGCCACAGCGCCCGGGTAGCCTTGTATACGGACATGATCGCCGAAGCCTTGGGTGTGACGCCGGAGCGGCGTCGCTGGCTCAAGCGGGGTGCCTTGCTGCATGACGTCGGGAAACTTGGCGTCAGCAATAGCGTGCTGGACAAGGCTGGCAAACTCGACGCGGATGAGTGGCTGGCCGTGCAGCAGCACGCACACTATACGGAAACCATTCTGTCACGCATTGATGCGTTTGCCGAACTGGCTGTCGTGGCAGCTGCGCACCATGAACGGCTCGATGGCAAGGGCTATCCGCGTGGCTTGACGGCCGATGACATCAGCCTGGAAACGCGCATTATCACCACGGCCGATATTTTCGACGCCATCACGGCCGACCGGCCTTATCGGGGACCAATCCCTATCCCGAAAGCGCTCGAGATCATGGCCGAGACGGTGGGCACGGCCATCGACGCGCAGTGTTTTGCCGCCTTGAAAGCGGCGCTGGCGTGCTTGCCCGACCTCGCGCAACCTGAAGGTGTGCGCCTGGCGGCGTGAGTCAGTGCTGGCGCGTGCTTGCTTAGATGGGAAACGCGCCCGCACCCGACACGTTCATGCAGGCGACCTTGTCGCTGGCAAAATACTTGATCTGTCCCAGGCCGATGGCGTAGCAACCGTCGGCCAGCGCGGTGATGGGGCCCGTCAGCTTTTCACCGCTGATCAGGGTGACGACCCAGGGCGTGGTGGCTGGTTTGGCCGCATGGGCCAGTGCGTGGTGTACCAGGTCAGTCATGCTGCCTCCAAATGAATATGCGTGGACAGATGATAGCAGTGCGCGGCCGTTTTACGCGTCGGCCAGCAGATTCTTGGGCAGCGCCACCGACACCAGTTTCCAGCGCCACAGGCCGTCTCGGGTCAGGGTCAGCTCGCCGATATGGCTCTTGCTATGGGCACGCTGCACCACGACGCTGTCCCATGACGTGTAGCGCAGCTTGTAGTCGGGCTTGCTATTGCGCTTGCGGCCGCTGATGTCGCTGACCTTGGCGATCGGCTTTTCGTAGCGTTCATTGAGTTTCATCAAGGCGACGATGCCTTCAGGCATCAGCATGGTATCGAGCAAGGGGGGGATGACGTCGGGGCTGATATCGTCGGCCACTTCCGACGCCGAGAACAGAGTGTGCAGTTGCTGCCCCAGGCTGCCGCGCAGCTGCTCCAGGTCGATCTGCGCAGCCAGCGCCCGTGTATCTTCGTCCATGGTGGCCGTGAGGATCTTGTTCATGGTGAAATATGGGCTGCCATACAGGGCACCGGCCAGCGCGACCAGTGCCACTACAGCGAGAAGCATCATTCTTTTCATCGTGCAATCTCTCGGATACCTGGCGACCCGGTGCGCCTGAAGTGTTGGCATTCTACATAATATTTCCCAAAATCAATATAGCAGCTTAAGTAAGTGTTGTTTTGGATCAAGTTTCTTCAGAGTAATTCTGGCGGCAAGGTGATGTCCGTCAGTTTCCAGTCCCAGATGCCATGCCGACGCAGCAAAAATTGGCTGGCGGCGGGGCCGGCGCCGCTGCGCTGCAACACCACTTCGTTCCACGAGCGGTACGCCATGCCGAAGTCGTGGCGCTTGCCGTTCGGCCCTTGTTTGCCATGCAGGATCAGCACCGTGATGCCGGGCGGCGAGACGATGGTGTCGAGCATTTCCTTGAAATCGTCTTCGCTGGCCGTTTCGCCGGCCGCCCGCAACTGGCGCGCCACGCTGGCGCGCACGGCGGGCATGTCGGCCTGCTGCGCCAGGTTTTCAAGGCGCACGGATTTCGCCGCGATGCTGATGCGGTACATGGCGATGTAGGGGCTGACCCAGGTGAAGCCGATGGCGGCGACGGTAAAAATGATCGCGGTGGCGTACTTTCTTTTCATGGTCCGTGTTTTTGGTTGAGCTGTGCCGCCGTGATTTTACCCGGCCAGGGGCGGTGGATGGTGTAGCATTCGTGCCGGCGCGGACCATCGCGCCGCAATATTGAGGACAACCATGAATATCACTATCAATCAGGTGCTGCAGTCGTATATCGACCCGCTCACCGCCAGCGAATACGCGGCGCTCGAGCGCAGCCTGCTGGCCGAAGGCTGCCGCGACGCGCTGGTGCTGTGGAACGACGTGCTGATCGACGGGCATAACCGCTACGACATCTGCCGCCAGCACGGCATCGAATTCAAGACCATTCAGAACACCAGTTTTACGTCGCTCGACGACGTCATGCTGTGGATGATCGATAATCACCTGGCGCGCCGCAGCGTGTCGGACTTCCAGCGCGGCGTGCTGGCCCTGCGCAAGAAGGAAATCGTCGCCGCGCGCAGCCCGGCTCCCGTTAGCGCCCAAGATGCGCCGGACGGCGAAAACGCGCCAAAACCGGCCATGAGCACGCGCGAAGAGGTGGCCAAGGCGGCGCGATTGAGCAGCAATCAGATCAGCCAGATCGAGAAGATCCAGAAGGCGGCCTCGCCGGAACTGGTGGAAGCGGTCCGCTCGGGCACGATTTCCATCAATGCGGCAGCCACCGTGGCGTCCCTGCCGCCGGAAGAGCAGGTGGCAGCCGTCGCCGGTGGTAAAAAACTGTTGCGCCAGGCGGCCAAGGAAATCCGCGAACAGCGCGCCGCCACGCGCACGCCGCGCGAGCCGAAGGTGCATGTATCTCAGGACACGCCGGAGACGGGCAACGAGCCGTGGGCCGAGAACGCGTCCAGTGCGCCGTCCGAAGCGGAGCGCTTGCGCGGCGAGATCGCCAGCCTGAAACAGCGGGTGGCGCAGCTGCAGGCGGAAAATGTGGAACTCAACCAGCGTATCGCAACGCTGATCGACGCATCCTGATTACTGGCGTAGTTAATGCCGGCTCGCCGCGCCTTACGTGTCGGGCAACCGGGGTGCGCTGGCTGCACTTCCAGGACCAGGCAACCCTGCGCGCGGTGAGTTCAAGGATGTGCTGTTTTATCCTGAGCAGCTGGAGCAGCACCTGGAGCGCCGCTACCATCCTGGACAATAGCAGCTGGGCCGATCAAATGGCGTCCAGCGCCGTGCGCAAGTCATGGCGCAGGTCTTCGATGTCTTCGATGCCCACGGACAGCCGGATCAAGCCATCGCCGATGCCCAGTCTTGCCCGCTGTTCGGCGGGAATGCTGGCATGCGTCATCAGGGCAGGATGCTCGATCAGGCTTTCCACGCCGCCCAGGCTTTCGGCCAGGGCGAACACTTCGCAACGCTCCAGAAAACGCCGCGCGCCGGCCAAATCCGTATCGAGTTCGATCGAGATGATGCCGCCGAAACCCTCCATCTGGCGCTGCGCCAGCGCGTGCTGCGGGTGCGAGGCCAGGCCCGGATAAAACACGTGTTTGACTTCTTTCTGCTGCTCCAGCCACTGCGCCAGCGCCAGGGCGCTTTCGCAATGGCGCTGCATGCGGATGGCCAGGGTTTTTACGCCGCGCAAGGCGAGGAAGCTGTCGAACGGCCCGGCAATCGCGCCCACCGAATTTTGCAGAAAACCCAGCTGCTCGCGCCATTCCGCCTGGCGTTCTTCTGCGCCCACGATGGCGATGCCGCCGATGATGTCCGAGTGGCCGTTCAGATACTTGGTGGTCGAGTGCACGACGATATCGAAGCCGTGTTCCAGCGGGCGCTGCACCAGCGGGCTGGCGAAGGTGTTGTCGGCCACGGCGATGATGCCCCGTGCGCGGCAGATGTCGGCAATCGCCCGCAAGTCGGCCAGTTTCAGCATCGGGTTGGTGGGCGTTTCCACCCACACCATCTTCGTTTCCGGGCGCAGCGCGGCCAGCAGGTTTTCCGGATTCGTCAGGTCGACATAGGTAAATTGGTGGCCGGCCGAGCGCCGGCGCACGCGCTCGAACAAGCGGTAGGTGCCACCGTACATATCGTCACCGGCGACGATATGGCTGCCCGCATCCAGCAATTCCAGCACGGAGGAGATGGCGGCCAGGCCCGAGGCAAAAGCGAAGGCTGCGCTGCCGCCTTCCAGGTCGGCTACGCAGCGCTCAAGCGCCCAGCGCGTGGGATTGTGCGAGCGGCCGTAATCGAGGCCCTTGTGCACGCCGGGGCTGTCCTGCACGAAGGTGGAGGTGGCGTAAATGGGCGGCATGATGGCACCCGTCGACGGGTCGGGCGACTGGCCGGCGTGGATGACGCGCGTGGCGAGGTGGCTCTTGCGGAGAGTTTCTTTGCTCAAGATAGTGTCCTGCGTAAGTGGTTGAGAAGGTCGAAGCGGGTGATCAGGCCATAAAAGGCGGTATCGTCGGCGACGACGGCCGTCAAGCCCCGGTCCAGGGTGGCGCGCAGGGCGGGCAAGCCGCTTGACGGCGCCAGCGTTTCGAGCTGCGTCGTCATGGTGGCGCCCACCAGCGAGGCGAAATGGGCGGCGTCGCCGGCGACGTGCAGCAGCAAGTCAGATTCGTCGAGGATGCCGACCAGCTGGCCGCTATCGATGACGGGCAGCTGCGCCAGGTCGCTGGCGCGCATGCGGTTGAAGGCGGTGAGCAGGGTGTCGCCCGGCGCCACGCTGACGACGTCGCCCTCGTCGTAGCGGCGCCCGATCAGGTCGCGCAAGTCGCCCGACGCGGCCCGCTGCAACAAGCCCTGGTCGCGCATCCAGCCATCGTTGTAGACTTTTGACAGGTAGCGCGTACCCGTGTCGCAGACGAAGGTGACGACGCGCTTGGGGCTCGTCTGTTCGCGGCAGTACTTGAGGGCGGCGGCCAGCAGGGTGCCGGTCGACGAGCCACCTAAAATGCCTTCGGCGCGCAAGAGGGCACGCGCGCTATCGAAGCTTTCCTGGTCCGTGATGGTGTAGGCCTTCATGACGCTGTCCATGTCGGCGATGGACGGAATGAAATCCTCGCCTATGCCTTCGACGGCCCACGAGCCGCTCGTAGCGCTCACTTTGCCCGTATCGATGTATTCGGTGAGGATGGAGCCTTGCGGGTCGGCCAGCACGAATGCCAGTTTCGGCTGCGCTTTGCGGAAATAGCGCGTCAGCCCTGTCAGGGTGCCGGACGAGCCAACGCCGACGACGATGGCGTCCACGTCATGCCCGCTTTGCTCCCAGATTTCGGGGGCCGTCGTCGTTTCGTGGGCCAGTGGATTGGCGGGATTGTTGAACTGGTCGGCGAAGAAGGCGCCCGGCAGGTCGCGCGCCAGGCGCGCCGCGTAATCCTGGTAGTACTCTGGATGACCCTTGCCCACGTCCGAGCGCGTGGTGTGCACTTCCGCGCCCAGGGCTTTCAAGTGCAGCACTTTTTCCGTCGACATCTTGTCGGGCACGACCAGAATCACGCGGTAGCCCTTGATGCGTCCCACCAGGGCCAGGCCGATGCCCGTGTTACCGGCGGTGGCCTCGATGATGGTACCGCCCGGCTGCAAGCGGCCGTCGGCTTCGGCCGCTTCGATGATGGACAGGCCGATGCGGTCCTTGATGGAACCGCCGGGATTTTGCGATTCCAGTTTCAGGAACAGCTGGCACAGGCCCGTATCGAGCCTGGTCACTTCGACCAGTGGGGTATTGCCGATCAGCGTGTATAGCGCTGGCGGCTGGGATGGGGATGGGGATGGCATTCGATCATTCATGGTGGCTCCTGTCAGAGAAACAGCCGCTCCGGATTGTGTCCCGAGCCGCCTTCCGTGCCGCGCAGTGTAGGCGGCGGGACGAGTGTGGCGAACGAATGTTTCCATGCTTGCATATGCGCGCTGCGCATATCGGCTGTAGTGCGGCTACAGCGTGCGCGATGCGAGTATGCGCCGTTTTTAGCCCGCTTGCCGCGCCAAAGACACGCGCATTAAGCTGCCGCAAGCCCATCATTGCGATTTATAATCACGCCTCGAAAAGGTACTAAACAGTATCTTTGAAAAACCAGACGAACAGGGCAGGCGGCAGTGGCAAAACTTTATTTCCGGTATTCCGCGATGAACGCGGGCAAGTCGACGGCCTTGTTGCAAGTCGCGCACAACTATGAAGAGCAGGGCCAGCAGGTGCGCCTGTACACGGCAGCCATCGACAGCCGTTATGGCGTGGGCCGCGTCACTTCGCGCCTGGGCCCGCAGCGCCAGGTCGATATCTTCCATGCCGACACGAATTTCCTCAACGATATTCCTCGGGTGGCTTGTTTGCTGGTAGATGAAGCGCAATTTCTCAGCACGGCACAGGTGCAGCAGCTGCACCAGCTGGCGCAGGTGAAGGGCGTGCCCGTCATCTGTTATGGCTTGCGCACGGATTTCAAGGGCGAACCATTTCCCGGCTCGGCCTATCTGCTGGCGCTGGCCGACGATATCGAGGAATTGAAGAATATCTGTACTTGCGGCAAGAAGGCCACGATGAACATCCGCGTGGACGAGCAGGGCCGCCGCATCAAGGAAGGCGAGCAGATCAGTATTGGCGGCAACGAGAGTTACCGCCAGGCGTGCGGGCGCTGTTTCTACTCGTAGGCTTACTCGGCGACGGGCGCGCCCACGTCCGCATCATCTGACAAGGCCAGATCGCCCCGTTCGAAGGCGGCCAGTATTTCATTGGCGCGCGCCACATCGTGTTCACGCACCATCACGCGGGCGCCGCCGATGGCGGCCGCCAGCAGCATGTCGGCCTGCATATGCTGGTCGTCCGTCAGCAGCACGTCGATGCCGGCCGCTGCCAGGCAGCCGCGGATGACGTGCGCATCCGTGGGTATCATCAATCGGGCTATCAAAACGTAGTCGTCGTGCATCGCGTCTCCTGGCAAGGTGGATTCGTCCCCATCTTAGCACCAGGCATGACCTTACAGCTTGAACACACCCACCACCTGGTTCAGCTCCTGCGCCTGCTCCTGCAAGGCGTCGGCGGCCGCGGCCGCTTCTTCCACCAGGGCCGCGTTCTGCTGGGTCACCTGGTCCATCTGGGCGATGGCCTGGTTGACTTGCTCGATGCCGCTGCGCTGCTCGTCGCTCGCCTGCGCGATCTCGGCCATGATGGTGCTCACTTGCTGCACGCTCGACACCACGGTATCCATGGTGGCGCTGGCCTGGCTCACTTGCGCATGGCCCAGGTCCACCGTGCCGGCGGACGCCTGGATCAAGTCCTTGATGTCTTTCGCGGCGGCCGTCGAGCGCTGCGCCAGGGTGCGCACCTCGGTGGCGACGACGGCAAAGCCGCGCCCCTGTTCGCCGGCCCGCGCCGCTTCCACGGCTGCGTTCAAGGCCAGGATATTGGTCTGGAAGGCGATGCCGTCGATGACGCTGATGATGTCGGCGATCTTGCCCGACGAGCTGCGGATGGCGTCCATGGTGCTGGCCACCTGCGCCACGGCCGCGCCGCCTTCGGCTGCCAGGCCGGACGATGCGTGCGCCAGCCGGCTTGCCTGTTGCGCGTGATCGACGTTCTGCCGTACGGTGGAACTCAGTTCTTCCATCGAGGCGGCCGTTTCTTCCAGCGAGCTGGCTTGCTGTTCCGTGCGGCTCGACAAATCCAGATTGCCGCTGGCAATTTCACCGGACGCCGTGGCGATTTGTCCGGCGCTGCCGCGCACGTTGCTGACCACTTGCGACAAGTTGTCGCTGATGCGGTTCATGGCGCGCAGCAGGCGGCCGATTTCGTCGTGGCTATTGGTATCGAGGTGCACCGTCAGGTCGCCGGCGGCGATTTGTGCGGCGGCCGTTTCGGCGGCGGCCAGCGGGCGCGACACGAGCGCGCGCACCAGCCAGTACAGCAGCAGGGCGAAGACGAGCAGGGCGATGAAGCCGGAAATGGCCAGCTGGTTGCGCAGCTGGCGCGCTTCCACGGTGATTTCGTCCGTGAACGTGCCGCCCGCGATGATCCATTGCCAATCCTTGAATTGACGATAATACAGCTGCTTTTCGCGTGCGCTGGCGCCCGTTTCGCCTGGCGCCGTCCAGGTGTAGCGTATGGCGCCATTTTTTTGTGCCAGCATTTCCTGGATGAACAGGCGACCGTCGCTGGCCTTGAAGTCGAGCGCGCTCTTGCCTTCGCTGTTCGGGTGCAGCACCAGGTGGCCGTAATTGGCGCCGGGGGCCGTGTCGACGATATAGATGTAGCCCGTCTGGCCGATCTTGACCTGGCGAATCTTTTCTTTCAGCATGGCCAGATTCTTGCTGATATCGAGGCCGATGAACAGCACGCCCACCACCTTGCCGCCCGCATCGCGCACGGGGTCGTACTGGGTGATGTATTGCTTGCCAAACAAAGTGGCCATGCCGACGAAGCGCTGGCCCGCGCGCAGGGGTGCATAGCTGGGGTGGTTGTGGTCGAGCTGCGTGCCGATGGCCCGTTCGCCATCCTGCTTTTTCAGCGAGGTGCTGATGCGCACGAATTCATCGCCGTTGGCGGCAAAAATGGTGGCGATCACGCCCGTCTGGGCCGTGTAGCGGTCGACCAGGGCCGTGTCGAGGTTGAGCACCTTGCCGCCATTGGCCAGGGCCGGCGTGGCCTTGCCGGCCACGGCCACCATGGCGCCAGTATCGACCGTGAACGGGCCGGGAAATTCCGCCGCGAACAGGCGGGCGAAGCTGGCCGCCTCGTTGACCATGGCCGTATGGAATACCTCCGTGGTCGTCATGACGCTATTGAGTTCGCTGGTGACTGCCGCTTCGGCGCGCTGTTCCAGCACGCGCGAGGTATTGATGCTCATCATGGCAGTCAGGCTGGCGAGGATCAGGCTGACCAGGGCAAACGTGAAGACGGTAATTTTGCCGCCGACACTCCAGTGGCGGGGGGAGAACGAAATTGTAGGCATAGTTTGAGTCTGGCAAAGGGTAATCAGCTCGGCCATTCCTGGTCATGACATGACAGGCAGGGGATCTGGTAGGGGAATGCGCTTGAAACGGGGGCGTGCCAGCTTGGGAGCCGTGCACAGGCAAGCAAAATTTCAGGGTACGATGATAGCATGTTTCTTGCGTTTTGTTACTAAGTGTTTCCCGCTGGAATTATTTTTTCGTATAAAAACATCATCTGCATCAAGGATTGCAACATCAGCCCATTGACGTTTTTTGATTTCAATGGTGAGTTTGTGTATTCATCAATGCAGGGCGATGCGATTTTTGTCACGAATGTTTCACTTTGTAATGAATGGGACGCCGCCTTTAACCCGCGTTTAAGCTTCCAGGAAGAAACTGATATTCCATGGGAGACTGCCAGGCCGTATCCTGTAGAATAATATGCAGACCAGTCGTGTATTCCCCTTACTGTCTTGCTGGCTGGCGCATGCATAGCTGCGCCGCCTGGAATTGATTTAACTAATTTTCGGAGAAGCCGATGAAGAAGCAAATGATGCTGGTCACCCTGGTGCTTGCCCTGTCAGCCCACGCTGGCGCAGCCCAGACGGACAAGAGCGCCGCTCCTCCGCTCACCATGAAGCCGCTGGCCCAGCAAACGCAGGCCGCCTTGTGGGCATCGCGCGTCCTGACGCGCGTCCATTACAAAGCCATGCCGCTCGACGACGCCATGTCGGAGAAAATCTTCGACCGTTACTTCAAGTCACTGGACGCGGAAAAACTGTTCTTCGTGCAAGCCGACATCGACCGCTTCGCCCCCTTGCGCACCAGGCTCGATGACGCCATCATCAATGAAGACCTGACGGCGCCATTTGCCATCTACAATCTGTACCAGCAGCGTTTCGACGAGCGCATGGCGTATGCGCGTGAATTGCTGAAAACCAAGTTCGACTTCACCGCCGACGAGAGTTATCAGCTCGACCGCGAAAAGGCTGCCTGGCCGAAGAATGACGAGGAAGTGCGCGACCTGTGGCGCAAGCGCGTCAAGAACGACTGGCTGCGTCTGAAACTGGCGGGCAAGGAAGACAAGGCCATCCGCGAGACGCTGGACAAGCGCTATGAAAGCTACACGACCCGTGCGCGCAAGCTCAACAGCGAAGACGTGTTCCAGATCTTCATGAACGCCTACGCCATGTCGATCGAACCGCATACCAATTACCTGGGCCCGCGTGCCTCGGATAACTTCGACATCGCCATGCGCCTGTCGCTCGAAGGCATCGGCGCCGTGCTGCAGACGCGCGATGAATACACGGTGGTGCGCGAAGTTGTGCCGGGCAGCCCGGCCGGTTTGTCGGGCAAGCTGAAAGTGGGCGACCGCATCGTCGGCGTGGGGCAGGGCGAAAGCGGCCCCATCACCGAAGTGCTGGGCATGCGTATCGATGACGTGGTGCAGCTGATCCGCGGCGCCAAGGATTCCGTGGTGCGCCTCGATATCCTGCCGGCCGACGCCGGCCCGGACGCCAAGCACCTGGTCTTGCCGCTGGTGCGCAAGAAAATCAGCATGGAAGAGCAGGCGGCGAAGAAATCGATCATCGAAGTGCGGGAAAACGGCGTCAAGCGCCGCATCGGCGTGATTTCCCTGCCAACGTTCTACCAGGATTTCGAAGCGCGCCGCCGTGGCGACAAAGACTTTAAAAGCGCCACGCGCGACGTCAGCCGTTTGCTGGTCGAGTTGAAGAAGGACAAGGTCGACAACGTGCTGATCGACTTGCGCAACAACGGCGGCGGTTCGCTGAACGAAGCCGTCGAACTGACGGGCCTGTTCATCGACAAGGGCCCGGTCGTGATGCAGCGCAATGCCGAAGGCAAGGTCGACGTGGAAAGCGACACCAATGCCGGTCTGGCCTGGGATGGCCCGATGGGCGTGCTGATCAATCGCGGCTCGGCTTCCGCGTCCGAGATTTTCGCCGCCGCCGTGCAGGACTATGGCCGTGGCGTCATCATCGGCGAGGGCAGCTTCGGCAAGGGCACGGTGCAGACTCTGTTTAACCTCGACCGTTTCGGCGGCAGTGAGAAAGCCCGCTTCGGCGAGCTGAAAATGACCATCGCTCAGTTCTTCCGCATCAATGGCGGCACCACGCAGTTGCGCGGCGTCACGCCTGACATCAAGCTGCCAGCCATGTCGGACACGGAGAACTTCGGCGAATCGAGCTATGACAATGCCCTGCCATGGGTGGCCATCAAGCCGGCGCAATACATGCCGACGGGCGACCTGAAAGACATCGTGCCGCTGCTGGACAAGAAACATGAAGCGCGCGTGGCCAAGGACAAGGATTTCCAGTACTTGCTCGATGACATCGCCCTCGTCGTCAAGCAGCGAAAGGAAAACCAGATTTCGCTCAATGAAACCGTGCGCCGCAAGGAGCGCGATGCCCAGGAAGCGCGCGCCAAAGCCCGTGAAAAGCGCCTGATCGCGCAGATTTCGAATCCTGCCGACGACCTGGTCGTGATTCCCGATCCGAAAGACGTGCTGAAAGGCACGAAAGCGGCCAGCAAGACGGCCAAGCAGATCGCCGCCGTGAAGGGTGCCTTGCGCACCGACGACGGCTTGCAGGGCGACGAGCGGGCCCTGAGCGCCGAGCTGGACGCCGAAACGGCCGCCAAGAGCGCCAAAGACGTGCTGCTGAACGAAGCGGCGCGCATCCTGGCCGACGAAGTGGCGCTGATCAAGGCCGATACCCGCATGGCATCCAAGGTCTTGCCATATGGCGCGGATACCAAGGCGACGCCGGTGACGGCAGCGAAGTAAGGCTTTTCACGCAGTAAAAAGCCGGTTCCTGGCGGAGCCGGTTTTTTTTCGCCCCGATCAGTTATCTGTTTGGCGTATTTCTATCATTCCAACAATCAATTGGATCAATATGCCGCGATGCAGCATAATTCACTCGTCTCCTCTATTCTCCTCCAAGAAAATAGATTCAGCCCGCTCTCGTAGCGGGCTTTTTTTTGGTTCAGATTTTGTGCACGTGCGCTTGTACGTCGGGCTGGGAAGCCAGCAGTGCCGTGATCCAGCTGGCAAACGCCTGCAGCTTGGGCGTGGCCAGCCGCCCTTGCGGCGTCAGCAGCGACATGGGCATGGGCGTCGGCGGGTGATCTGTCAGCACGGCGACCAGCGCGCCGCTGTCGAGGTGCTCGCGCACCTGGTACAAGGCCGATTGCGCCAGGCCCAGTCCCTGCAGCGCGCAGGCGACGCTGGCGTCGGCATCGTTGACGGCGATGGGGCCGGCCATCTGCACGCGCAGCACTTCCTTGCCATGCAAGAAATCCCAGTCGAAGGCGCGTCCCGTGCGGCCCGAGTAATGCATGATGCCCTGGTGCGTAGCCAGGTCGGCCAGGGTCTGCGGCGTGCCATGCCGTGCCAGGTAAGCAGGGGACGCGCAGGTGACAAAGCGCATCAGGCCGACCTGTTTGCCGATGAAGGCGGAATCTTGCAAGGTGCCCACGCGCAAGGCGCAATCGATGCCTTCCTGCGTCAGGTCGACCAGGCGGTCCGTCAGGCTCAGCTGCAATTGCACATCCGGCCAGGCGGCGTGGAATTGTGCGATATGGGGCATGACGAGGCGTCGTCCCACCGTATTGGGCAGGTTGATGCGTAGCAAGCCGCGCGGTTTTGTCGCGTCGGGGCCACGGAACGCCAGTTCCGCCATGTCGACGGCCTTCAGGATATCGATGCAGTGGCGAAAGTACTCGGCGCCCTCCGGCGTCAGGGACAAACGGCGGGTGGTTCGCTGCAGCAATTGCGTGCCCAGGTAGGCTTCCAGCTTTTGCAGGGTGGCCGTCAGCGCGGCGCGTGGCAAATTCAAGGTCTCGGCCGCCTTGGAAAAACTGTTGGCTTCGACGATGCGCACGAAGGTTTGCATGGCCTTGATCTTGTCCATCGCGATTGTTCATCTTATGTGAAAAGTGTAAGTAGATTATGCCCTAATTATCTTTGCCCCGGTTTTGCCTAGAATGGCCACATCCCTATCGAACCGAGGAAACAACATGAACAAGGCCTCATCTTCTGCTCCCCACGACATTGCGCCCGCCATGGTGCTGCTGCTGGCCATCGCTTCCGGCCTGATCGTCGCCAATCTGTATTACGCGCAAACCCTGGTCGGGCCCATCAGCGCTTCGACGGGCCTGTCGGCCAAGGCGGCCGGGCTGATCGTCACCCTGACGCAGGTAGGGTATACGCTGGGCCTGCTGTTTGTCGTGCCGCTGGGCGACTTGCTGGAAAACCGGCGCCTGATCATCACGGCCTTGCTGGTGACGGCCACGGCCCTGGTGGCGGCGGCCCTCGCCACGGGCGCCGTAGTGTTCCTGGCCGCTGCGCTGGCCATCGGCCTCGGCTCCGTGGCGGCGCAAGTGATCGTGCCGTTTGCCGCCCACCTGTCGCAGGAAGCGACGCGGGGACAAACCGTGGGCAAGGTGGTCAGTGGCTTGTTGCTGGGTATCATGCTGGCCCGTCCCGTGGCCTCGCTGGTGGCCGCGCACGCCAGCTGGCACGTGGTGTTTGGCGGCGCTGCCGTGTTGATGCTGGCCTGGCAGCTGTCCTGCGCCGCGTCTTGCCCGTGCGTCAGCCGGTGTCGGACATGCGCTATCCGGCCCTGATGGCTTCGCTGTGGCACTTGCTGCTGGGCACGCCCGTGCTGCGCCGCCGCGCCGCCTACCATGCGGGCCTGTTTGGCGCCTTCAGCCTGTTCTGGACCGTCACGCCGTTGGTGCTGGCCAGTTCCGCATTCGGCCTGTCGCAAACGGGCATCGCCATCTTTGCCCTGGTGGGCATGGCGGGCGCCGTTGCCTCGCCCATCGCGGGCCGCCTGGCCGATGCCGGCCACACTTTGCCGGCCACGGCTGCCGCGCTGGCGCTGGGCATCGTCGCCTTTGCCTTACCCATGTTCGCACCAACATCGAAGCACTTGGCGCTGGGCTTGCTGGTGGTGGCATCCATCGTGCTCGACATGGGGGTGGCGGCGAATCTGGTACTGGGCCAGCGCGCCATCTTCAGCCTGGGCGCGGAAGTGCGGGGCCGCCTGAACGGCTTGTATTTCGCGCTGTTCTTTGCCGGCGGCGCGGCCGGCTCGGCTATCGGCGCCTGGGTGTACGCCAGCTACGGCTGGCCAGCGACCTTGCTGACAGGCATGGCATTTCCGGGCCTGGCCTTGCTGGTGTGGTTGCTGGAATTCTTGCCGCTGGCCACGCATCGCACGGCTTGAAACCCTGATGTCGCCTCATTATCACTGACAGGTATTTCTATCATCATGAATATAAAGTGGCGTGATATGCCGCAATGCCGCAAGATACATCTGTCTCCTCTATCTCCTCCAAGGAAATAGATTCAGCCCGCTCCCGTAGCGGGCTTTTTTTTGGTTCTTCGCGTTTGGTGGGGGAAGATGGGCTTGACGTTTTTGCTGGAAGGGGGGGGGCAGCGAGGGTTTTGAATTGGTAAATTGATGTCGCCAAACAAAACAATTACCTTACCACCCTCGCCGCCATGCTCAATGTTATGTCGTCCCTTCCATGTTGGGAAGGGTATCTTGTCGATTCCGTCGTCGGACAAGACGATGATTCGCTGCTCATCGTTCTCAATGCCTGCCCGAATGCCGACGCTCTTTGCGGTAGTTGTCGCCAGCCCTGTGCGCTGGTGCATGAACGGCGCTGGCGGCCCATACGGGACCGGGATATTTTGGATCGGCGGGTTTGGCTAAGGGTGCCAATCCGACGCCTGGACTGCCACCACTGCGATGCTCGCGTCACCGAGCATATCGCTTGGCTGGACCGGCGATCGCGCATGACCCACCGCGTTCGCATCTGGGTCGAGGCGCTGGTACAACTGCTGCCAATCAAACACGTTTCCCAATTGACAGGCCTGCACTGGCACACGATCAAGGCCATTGACCAACAGCGGTTAGAACACCTTAACCTCGATGATGAACATGCTATCAAACTCAACGAACTGCTCGCGGCCAACGCCCCTCTGTCTACCGTCTATTTGCTCAAAACCGAACTCAAGGAAATATGGTTGCTCAATCGCTTTGGTGGCGCGGCTACGCGCATGGCCGGCACCGAACGGACGACCTGCTCATCGAGGGAGCGAGAGCAGCACCAAGGCGTGGAAAACGAGCTGGAACAATGCCCAAGCCGCCACACTGACCGCTATATCCCCCGAAATTACCAAACAAAAAGAAAGGTAGTCACCCAAAAACTGGACAAATCAACTACTATTGCACACCGCAAATATCAATCTTACAAAATAGGTTTTTAGCTATGGATTTCAGCAGATTTATCGGTTGGCTACTCTTGAACGTTGGGGTTCCATTACTGGGTCCAATTGCGCTATTGCCACTATTGGGTGCGGGCAAGAAGTACAGAGGGCGCGTCCGCAAGCTTATCAGGCGGTCTCTTCAGGAAGGCCAGCTTTTCTGGACGGTGATTGCCATGTGTGCAGCTGCGTCGTACGAGGCTGCCGTTCACCTTGGTGAATTGAAAGTCACCCCTAAGGATATTTCCTTTGGTAGTACAATTGCTTGGACCGCGATCGTTTGGCACAGTGCAATCATCATAATTTCATCGGTGCTAGTTTTGCTGGGTACGATGGACGCTGCTGACGAAGAAGCCCATGCGGCTAGTATCCAGGCCGCGGAGGGAGTGGACCAAGCTCCGCGTATTATGGTGGTTTCGATATGGATGTCGATAGCAACAGCCGTCTCATTTACCGCCACACACTTGTGGGCAAGCTAAGATGCTACACTAGATAGAGCTAACAAGGAGTTTCATCATGGCAAAAATTATCCAATACGTTTCTCAACCTGCTGGCCGTGACAAGGTAATGAAGGACCTTGGCCTGTTCAGTGTGGTCGGCGCAACGATTGTCTCTGCTATCTTGCTGGCAGCTGCGTTCTTGCGTTGATACCCCGGTAGTGCAACAGAGGCGCCTGAGTGCGCCTTTTGTTATTTAAGAGCCATCTTTTTCAAAAGCCTTGCGCTCACTCCGGCAACTCTTCGAGGAAATGCGCAGCGCCGTACCGGCTGACTAGCGCACGGGAGCGTCGCCCTCCGTAACTCCTCGCCCAATCCTCTGCCAAGCCTATCTCCTCGACGGCTATTGCTCCATCGAATTGCTTCAGGGTAGCTTGCAATGCAGTTCTGTTCTGACGGAGTTCGTCTCGGCGGCCAGCTAGTGCTTCAGCTAACTCAAGGTTCTTTACCATCAAATCGTCGAGGAAGGCTAACTCATCGTTTAAGTTGGCAAGCAGTTTCGCCAAGTGAGTGCGTGTCGTCTGCGTCCGTGTTCGTGTCAGGCGAATAGTTGTGTCGAATGCTTGAAGGGTGTCTTGCACTCGAGCTATCTCTGCTGCCAGGAGACTGTGTTGACCTTGAAGCTTGTCGAGCTCGCCCGCGAGGGTGCCTCGTTCTACGAGGAGCCATTTCAATTCGGGTGCGGTGTGGGTTGTCAATTTTAGGGTACATGAAGTGAACAATACCCACGTACAGCGACGGTGCAAGGGCAAATTCATGCTGTGCCGCCGCATCTTTAGACCCTTTGAGTCCAATTCAGACGTTTTTTGGCCATTTGCTTATTAACACCCTGCCTGTTGAAATCAGATCACCACCAGATCGAGCGCGCGCATGAAGTTGGCTGCCTGCGCATGCGTGATGACGGCGCCTTTCAGCAAGGCCGCTTCGCTCAGCTTGAAACCGTCGATATCGGCGCCGCGCAAGTCGGCGCCCTGGAATTTCGCCAGCTTGATGGTGGCATTGCGCAAGCTGCCCCCTTCGAAGACGGCGTCGCGGAAATCGCAGCCGGCCAGGTAGGCGTCGGAAAAGTCCAGCTGTTTCAATATGGCCTTGCGGAAAGAAAAGCCGCGCAAGTCGGCGCCCACCAGCAGGCTGTCTTCGAAGGTGAGGCCCAGGTGGGCCACTTCCTCGAACGAGGCGCCCGTCAGTTTGCAGCCCCGGAACGTGACCGAGGCCAGCTTGGCGCGCCGCCATTTCGTGTTGTTCAAATCGCAGCCTTCGAACGTGGCATCGACGGCGTCCACGGATTCGAAATCGGCGTTGCCAGCGCGGCAGCGGCGCCAGGTGCTGCGCGCCAGCTTGCTGGCGAACAAGCTGGTGTCGGCAAAGGTGCAGCGCTCGAAGGTGCAGCCCTGCAAATCGAGGCGCGACAAGTCTTCGCCGTCGAAGGCGCAATCGATGAAGTGGTGCACTGGCAGGGCCAGCTGCTGCTCGATGCCGGCGCGGTCCAGGGTCATGCCCGTTACTGCGGTGTCGTGTGTTGCCATCCGTCTCATTCCTAAAGTGAAGCAGGGGAGGGATGGCGCGGCGGAAAGATGCGCGAACCAGAACACCTCCCCGGCTGGTGTAACAGCCAAAGGTCAGCGCCGTGGGTCCGCGTGGGCGGGAGCATGCTGGACGGTGCCAGGCACATACCGGGTTACCAACCGGTGCGCTCATTTTCGATCAGTGCGTATTGTAGCGCGTCCGAATCGCCCTTGCCAGTTTGCGCAAGCTCGGGTTAGCATCGTTGCAGGCGCATGCATTGCGCCAACGTCGCTCGGACGGATCCGGGCGCTTACGTAAAGAGATACCATGACCGACAGCCAAGCTCCGCGCAGCTTTTCGCGCATCAATCGCCTTCCCCCCTACGTTTTCAATATTACCGCCGAGCTCAAGATGGCCGCGCGCCGCCGTGGCGAGGATATCATCGACATGTCGATGGGCAATCCCGATGGCGCCACGCCTGCCCACATCGTGGAAAAACTGGTTGAAACGGTGAAACGCCCCGACACGCACGGCTATTCCGCCTCGAAGGGCATTCCCCGTTTGCGCCGCGCGATTGCGCACTGGTACAAGAAGCGTTACGAGGTCGATATCGACCCGGACAGCGAAGCCATCGTCACCATCGGTTCGAAAGAGGGCCTGGCCCATTTGATGCTGGCGACACTCGACCGTGGCGACACGGTGCTGGTGCCCAACCCCAGCTACCCCATCCACATCTGGGGGGCCGTGATCGCGGGCGCCGATATCCGTTCCGTGCGCATGGGGCCGGGCGTGGATTTCTTTGCCGAACTGGAACGGGCCATCCGCGAAAGCTATCCGAAACCGAAGATGATGGTGTTGGGTTTTCCGTCCAACCCCACCGCGCAATGCGTGGAGCTGGAATTCTTTGAAAGAGTCGTGGCGCTGGCAAAGCAGCACAATATTTTGGTGGTGCATGATCTGGCGTATGCCGACATCACCTTCGATGGCTGGAAAGCGCCGTCGATCATGCAGGTGCCCGGTGCGCGCGACGTGGCCGTCGAGTTTTTCACCATGTCGAAAAGCTACAATATGGCGGGCTGGCGCATCGGTTTCATGGTTGGCAACGCGGAACTGGTGTCGGCCCTGGCGCGCATCAAGAGCTACCACGACTATGGCAGTTTTACGCCCGTGCAAGTGGCGGCCATCGCGGCGCTGGAAGGCGACCAAAGCTGCGTGACGGAGATTTGCGCCCAGTACCAGCGCCGCCGTGATGTGCTGGTGAAAGGCTTGCATGAAGCTGGCTGGATGGTGGAAAAACCGAAGGCCTCGATGTATATCTGGGCGCACATCCCCGAAGCGTATCGCCACCTGGGTTCGCTGGAGTTTGCCAAGCTGCTACTGCAAAAGGCCAAGGTGAGCGTCTCGCCCGGTATCGGTTTCGGCGAATATGGCGATGAATACGTGCGCTTCGCCCTGATCGAAAACGAAGCCAGGGTGCGGCAAGCATTACGCGGCATCAAGAATATGTTGCGTTCTGGCGACGGGAAAGCGGAGGTGGCAGCATAAAAGTTGCCGCATGGAATGCTTCGTTGCCCCTAATATCACTATTGCGTATTTCTGACATCACGAATATAAAGTGGTTTTATATGCTGCAACGCGGCATCATGCACTTGTCTCCTCTATCTTCCTCCAAGGAAATAGATTCAGCCCGCTCTCGCAGCGGGCTTTTTTTTGCCTGTCGTTCTGGCCCGGGTTCCGGCCGGCACGCTCGCCAAACGAGGTGGTCACTTCGCGCAGCACGGCCAGGCAGATGCGTTCGATTATGATTTCATATGAATATTAATCATTAATGTATGAGGTTTTACCATTATTTTTCATGGATAGAAGCCTCTATGATGACTGCATACTTCACGAGGAGGCATTACCACCATGACCGTCACCACACACAATTTGGGCTACCCGCGCATCGGCGCCAAACGCGAATTGAAATTCGCCCTGGAAGATTACTGGAAGGGCCAAAGCAGCCTGGAAGCGCTGGAAGGCCATGGCGCCGAATTGCGCCAGCGTCACTGGCAAGTGCAGAATGCGCTGGACCTGGCGCCCGTCGGTGACTTTTCCTTCTACGACCAGGTGCTGGACTTGAGCTTTACGCTTGGCAACTTGCCGCAGCGCGTGCGTGGCTTGAGTGGCGCGGCGCTCGACAACTATTTCCGCGTGGCCCGTGGCCGTTCGGCCAGCGACAGCGATTGCAACTGCGTGCATGCCGGTGAAATGACGAAATGGTTCGACACCAATTACCATTACATCGTGCCGGAATTTGCGGCCGACACGCAATTCAAGCTCGACAGCAGCCGCTTGTTGCAGCAACTGGCACAAGCGCGCCAGTTGAAAGTGAAAGCCAAGCCCGTGCTGATCGGCCCTGTCACCTACTTGTGGCTGGGCAAGGCCAAGGACGATTCCGACAAGCTGGCGCTGCTGCAAGGCTTGCTGCCCGTCTACGTGCAACTGCTGCAGGAACTGGCCGCGCAAGGCGTGGAATGGGTACAGATCGACGAACCCATCCTCGTCACGGAGCTCGACAGCGCCTGGCAGCAGGCGCTCGTCACGGCTTATGATGCCTTGAGCAAAGTCAGTAACGTCAAAGTGCTGCTGGCCACGTATTTCGGCAAGCTGCAAGATAACCTGGCACTGGCGTGCAAATTGCCGGTCCAGGGCTTGCACCTGGACGCCATCAACGCCCGCGATGAAGTAGGGCAAGTGATCGCCCAATTACCCGCCACCAGCGTGCTGTCGCTGGGCGTGGTGAACGGCCGCAATATCTGGAAAACGGACTTGAACGAAGTGCTGGCATGGCTGGAACCGGTGCATGCCAGCCTGCAGTCGCGCCTGTGGATCGCCCCGTCGTGCTCGCTGCTGCACGTACCCGTCGACCTGAACAGTGAGCAAAAGCTCGATGCCGATATCCAGTCCTGGCTGGCCTTTGCCCGTCAAAAACTCGATGAAGTGCACACCATCGCCGGCGCACTGAACCATGGCCGCGCCTCCGTGCAAGCGGCGCTGGACGCCAATCATGCAGCCGTGCACGCGCGCCGCCAGTCGAGCCGCGTGCACAATCCTGACGTGAAAGCGGCGGTGGCCCGCATCGATGCGACCTTGGGCCAGCGCGCCAGCGGCTATGCCGTGCGTGCCGCCAAGCAAGGCGCGTTGCTGCAACTGCCGCTGTATCCGACGACGACCATCGGCTCCTTCCCGCAGACGGCGGAAATCCGCCAGGCGCGCAGCCAGTTCCGCAGCGGCCAGCTGGACGAAGCCAGCTACAAAAAGCTGATGCAGGCGGAAATCGCCCATTGCGTCAAGGAACAGGAAATCCTGGGCCTGGACGTGTTCGTGCATGGCGAAGCGGAACGCAATGACATGGTCGAATATTTTGGCGAGCAGCTCGACGGCTACGCCTTCAGCCAGTTCGGCTGGGTGCAATCGTATGGTTCGCGCTGCGTCAAACCGCCTATTTTGTTCGGCGACATCAGCCGCCCCCGTGCCATGACGGTCGAGTGGAGCACCCACGCCCAGTCGCTGACGGACAAACCGATGAAAGGCATGCTGACGGGGCCCGTCACCATCCTGAACTGGTCCTTCGTGCGCGACGACCAACCCCGTTCCGTATCGTGCTACCAGCTGGCGCTGGCCATCCGCGCTGAAGTGCTGGACCTGGAGCAGGCCGGTATTCGCGTGATCCAGATCGACGAGGCGGCGCTGCGCGAAGGCTTGCCACTACGCAAGTCGCAATGGGCCGAATACCTGCGCTGGGCCGTCGAATCGTTCCGCATCACGGCCAATGGCGTGGCCGACGAGACGCAAATCCACACGCACATGTGCTATTCGGAATTCAACGACATCATCGCGCAGATCGCCGACATGGATGCGGACGTCATCACGATCGAAACCTCGCGTTCCGACATGGAATTGCTGGACGCCTTCGATGACTTCAACTATCCGAACGAAATCGGCCCTGGCGTCTACGACATCCACTCGCCCAACATTCCAGGCCAGGATCAAATGGTGAAACTGATGCGCAAGGCTGCCGAGCGGATCCCCGCGCAGCGCCTGTGGGTCAACCCCGATTGCGGCTTGAAGACGCGCGGCTGGAAAGAAGTCATTCCCGCACTGGCGAACATGGTGGCAGCGGCAAAAACCTTGCGCGGCGATAACGCGACCTGAGCTTGGCCGGGGGAACGGGCAGATATAGGGAATAGCTATTTCTATCATCACAACATGCAATTGGATAATGATGCTGCGATGCGGCATCATTCATCTGTCTCCTCTACTTCCTCCAAGGAAATAGATTCAGCCCGCTCCCGTAGCGGGCTTTTTTTTGCCCGTATTTGAGCGCATCCACGTGCGCACGCTTGCTTGTCACCATCGCCATCATGTTGCTTTTGTGCATGCTAAACTGGGCCTTCTCCAGATCAAGGTTGTCTGATGCTGCAATTATTTCGCCACACGCTGGAGTCCACGCCCATCCTCGCCCTGTTTATCGTCATCGGCGCCGGTTATGCACTGGGGCGCATCAGCGTGTTCGGCTTTTCGCTGGGCGTGGGCGGCGTGCTGTTCGCGGGGCTGGCGCTGGGCGCATTCGCCCCCGGAGCCGTGCCGCCGCCGATGGTCGGCTCCATCGGCTTGCTGCTGTTTTTATATGGCATCGGCGTGCAGTATGGCGTGCAATTTTTCGCCGGCTTGCGCGGCGCAGGACAGAAACACAACCTGGTCGCCTTTGCCGCCGTCATGGGCGGCCTGGCCGTGTCCGTCTGGGGCGGGCAGTGGATCGATATCTCGCTGCGCATGGCCAGCGGCGTGTTTGCCGGCGCCATGACCAGCACGGCGGCCCTGCAGGCGGCGCTGGAAGCGTCGCACGGCAATGGCGACGCAGCCGTCGGCTATGCCGTCGCGTATCCGTTCGGCGTGGTCGGCCCCATGCTGGGCTTGTACCTGGCCGGGCGGATATTAAAGCCCGTGCTGACCCCGCCGCCCGCACCCATCGTCGTGTCGGAAATTACCATCGATGCAGCGAAATTGGCGGGTGCGGCCCTGTCCGAACTGGCCGATGGTCCGCTGGCGGGCGTGCAAGTAATCGGCGTGCGCCAGGGGCACCAGAACCGCTTGCCCGATCCGGGCTTGGTGCTCGGCGTGGGCGATGCGCTGATGGTATCGGGCACGGTGGCGGGCGTGGAAGCGGCGCGCACGGCGCTGGGCCACCTGGACCCGGGCCGCTTGATGAAGGATCGCAGCGCCTTCGACGGCACGGAAGTGTTCGTGTCGGACGCGGAAATCGTCGGCGTGCCCTTGGGCGAGCTGAACCTGTCAAAGGATTTTCCCCTGCAAATCGCCTTCATACGCCGCGGCGACGCCATGATTTTGCCCCATCCCTTCCTGACCCTGGAATTTGGCGACCGCGTGATGGCCATTGCGCCGGCGAAACACGCGGCCGACGTGCGCAAGCTGTTCGGCAATTCCATCACGGCCACGGCCGAGTTCAGCTATGTCTCGCTGGGCATGGGCATGGTGCTGGGTGTGCTGCTGGGACTGGTGCCGATACCGTTGCCGTGGATAGGCTCGTTCAGCCTGGGCCTGGCTGGCGGGCCACTGGTGATGGCGCTGATCCTGGGGCGCCTGGGCCGTGTCGGCAAGATCAGCTGGCGCTTGCCCCTGTCGGCCAATCTGGTCATGCGCAACTATGGCTTGACGATTTTCCTCGCCTCCGTGGGCATGGCATCCGGTTTGCCTTTCGTGCAGCAGGTAGGCGCTGATGGCTTGCCCATGCTGGCGCTCGGCGCCGTGACGGTGCTGGTGGTGGTGGCGCTGGTGGTGATCCTAGGCAAGGTTTTCCTGCGCCTGCCGTTTCCTGAATTGCTGGGCATTGCGGCCGGCGCCACTGGCAACCCGGCCGTGCTGGTGTTCGCCAACCGCCTGGCAAAGTCGGACCGCCCGAACCTGGGCTATGCCATGATTTTTCCCAGCATGACCATCGTCAAGATTGTCGCCGTGCAAGTGCTGCTGCATTTGTATGGCTGAGTTTAGCCAGACACAGCCCTATCATCGACAAGCTTTTTAAACTGACCACGTTGGAAATATCAAAGCTACCAGAGCCTGTCTTTAGAGACGCAGGCTGGAAGGGACCGAAGAGTCAAGCAGCCAGCCAATTCCGGCCACTTCCAAGCAACTTCAGCCACTATCCTTTGCTGCGCCGGTCATTGAAAAGGCCCGGCGCTGTCCCCATTCTGTTGTACAATCCTTGAGAACGGTCGTGCTTTTTTGTGCGCTGAGCTTCCTTGCGTGCAGTCATCACGGCAACTTATAAGAACAAGGAGACAGACATGGACTTGCATTACACGGCCGAGGAGAACGCCTTCCGCGACACGGTGCGCGCCTTCCTCGACACGCATTTGCCGGCGGATTTGCAGTGCAAGGTGCGCCAGCATTTGCGCCTGAAGCGTGACGATTATGTGCGCTGGCACAAGATAGTCGCGCAACAAGGCTGGGCCGCGCCGGCCTGGCCCGTCGAATATGGCGGCACGGGCTGGACGGCCGTGCAGCGCCATATATGGGAAGATGAGTGCGCGCGCGCCGCGACGCCGCCCATCCTGCCTTTCGGCATCAACATGGTGGCGCCCGTCATCATGGCCTTCGCCAACGCCGAACAAAAAGCATCCTACTTGCCGCGCATTTTGAACTGCGACGACTGGTGGTGCCAGGGTTATTCGGAGCCGGGCGCCGGTTCCGACTTGGCTTCCCTGAAAACCACGGCCCAGCGCGACGGCGACCATTACATCGTGAATGGCCAGAAAACCTGGACCACGCTGGGCCAGCATGCTGACATGATTTTTTGCCTAGTGCGCACGGATAGCACGGTGCGCAAGCAGGAAGGCATCAGTTTCTTGCTGATTGACATGAAAACGCCGGGCATCAGCGTGCGCCCCATCATCATGCTCGATGAAGAGCATGAAGTGAATGAAGTCTTCTTTGACAATGTGCGCGTGCCAGTCAGTAATTTGGTGGGCCAGGAAAACAAGGGCTGGACTTACGCCAAGTATCTGCTGGGGCACGAGCGCACGGGCATCGCCGCCGTGGGCCGCTCGAAGCGCGAGCTGACTTTCCTCAAGCAACTGGCCATGCAGCAAGCCAAGCGCGGCGCGCCGCTGCTGCACGATCCCGCTTTTGCCGCCAAGGTGGCTACCCTGGAAATCGAATTGATGGCGCTGGAAATGACGGTCTTGCGCGTCATCAGCGACGAGGGCAAGGGTCCGGGACCGCAGGCCTCGATGCTGAAGGTGCGCGGCTCGGAATTACAGCAGCAACTGACGGAACTGATGGTGGAAGCCCTCGGCCCGCAAGCCTTGCCTTTCGACCCGGCATTTCTTGACGGCAGCGCGCCGCACAGCGCTGGCGGCGATGACCTGGCCGCGCCGCTGGCCGCCTACTACTTCAATTACCGCAAGACATCGATCTATGGCGGCTCGAATGAAATCCAGAAAAACATCATCACCCAGATGATCCTCGGCCTGTAAGCCAGAAGGAGACGACATGGACTTCCAATTTAATCAGGAACAGCAGCAATTTGCCGACGCGCTCAGGCGCTGGGTCGACAAGGATTATCCGTTTGAAACGCGCAAGCAAATCGTCCACTCGGCCACGGGTACGTCGGATGCCGCCTGGGCCACCCTGGCCGAACTGGGCATGACGGCCTTGCCGCTGCCGGCCGGCGCGGGCGGCTTCGACGGCACGGCCGTGGACATGCTGCTGGTGATGCAGGAACTGGGGCGCGGCCTGGTGGTCGAACCGTATCTGGCCACCGTGCTGGGCGCGCGCTTTCTCACCTTGGCGGGCGGCCACGATGCCATGCTGGAACAGGTCGCCAGCGGCAGCCTGAAGCTCGCGTGCGCGCTGGGCGAGCGCCAGTCGCGCCACGATATGCACGATATCACCACCACGGCCATCGCCGGCGGCGACGGTTTCGTGCTCGATGGCGAGAAAACCGTCGTCATCCATGGCGCGCAGGCCGGCGTGCTGATCGTCTCGGCGCGCAGCGGCGGCAGCCAGGATGACACGGACGGCATCTCGCTGTTCCTCGTGCCTGTTGATGCACCGGGCGTCAGCGTGCGCGACTATCGCACCATCGATGGCCAGCGCGCCGCCACCGTGACCCTGGTGCAAGTGGTGCTGGGGCATGACGCCCTGCTCGGCCGGGCGGGGCAGGGCTGGCCTGTGCTCGATGCAGCGCTTGACTACGGCGCCACCCTGCTGTGCGCGGAAGCCGTGGGCGCCATGGACGCCATCTTTGCCGCCACCCTCGAGTATCTGAAGACGCGCCAGCAATTCGGCGCGCCGATCGGCAAGTTCCAGGCCTTGCAGCACCGCATGGCCGACATGTTCATTCACCTGGAGCAGGCGCGCTCGATGGCCATGCTGGCCGCCGCCAAGGTCGATAGCGACGACGTGTTTGATCGCCGCCGCACGGTATCCGCCGCCAAAGCGCGGGTGGGACTGGCCGCCACCTTTGTCGGCCAGCAAGCCGTGCAATTGCATGGCGGCATGGGCGTGACGGACGAATTGCCTGCCGCCCACCATTTCAAACGCCTGTCCATGATCGGCCTGACCCTGGGCGACGTGGAGCACCATATCGAGCGCTTTATCGCCCAGCCGGGCTTCTTGCCGACGGAGACCGCATGAGCGCATTGACCGGAATCAAACCCAAGCACTGGTATTTCGAAGATTTCACGCAGGGACTGGAAATCGACCTGGGCCAGCGCCACGTGACGGAAAGGGAA
Source organism: Janthinobacterium pasteuri (assembly GCF_051380775.1). Lineage (NCBI taxonomy): Bacteria > Pseudomonadati > Pseudomonadota > Betaproteobacteria > Burkholderiales > Oxalobacteraceae > Janthinobacterium > Janthinobacterium pasteuri. The sequence goes on from NZ_JBNYXS010000009.1 coordinate 178,403, forward strand.
ATCATCGCCTTCGCCACGGATTTCGACCCGCAGCCGTTCCACGTCGACCACGCGGCTGCCGAAAAGACCATCTTCAAGGGCGTCATCGCCAGCGGCTGGCATACCTGCGGCATGATGATGCGCCTGGTGGTGGACAATCTGCTCAAGCACTCGTCCAGCATGGGCTCGCCCGGCCTGGACAGCATCCGCTGGCTCAAACCCGTGCGCGCTGGCGACACCCTGCACCTGACTTACCATGTCAAGGAAGTGCGGCCATCGACGTCCAAGCCGGACCGTGGCATCGTCATTTCCGTGTGGAGCGTGCGCAACCAGCATGGCGAAGTCGTTACCACCGTCGAGGGCATGGGCATGTTCGGCCGCCGCCCGGTGGAACAAGGGGAGCCGTCCCGTGCGTGATATCGCCGGCATCGCCGGTTTTCAAGCATTGGCGGGGCAGCACGTGGCCGTCTCCGACTGGCTCACTATCACCCAGCAGCGCATCGACACCTTTGCCGACGCCACGGACGACCATCAGTGGATCCACGTCGATGCCGGGCGCTGTGAGCGCGAGTCGCCCTACGGCTGTACCGTGGCGCATGGTTTCCTGACACTTTCTCTGTTGCCTGCCATGCTGCAGGGAGCCTTGCACATGGCCGGCATCCGCATGGCCATCAACTACGGCCTGAACAAGGTGCGCTTCCCCGCGCCCGTGCCCGTCGGCAGCCGATTGCGCGCGCGGCTCGACATTCTTTCCGTGGAAGACTTGCCGGAAGGGGCGCAAGTGAACTGGGCCGTCACCATGGAAAGGGAAGGCGACCCGAAACCCGTGTGCGTGGCGGACTTCCTGATGCGCTGCTATCCGTAAATAATGGCTATGTCACCGTAAGGTGTGGGAACTCTCCCATAGTTGCCTTCAACAATGTTTCCGGGGAGCGGATGCGTCCGGCGTCGAGTATCCAGCGCCACCCCAGATAATTCGGCAGGTAATGGCTGGCTACCCCGTGGAATATGCGCAGCCAGCCG